>JAIDSW010000221.1 GCA_029061025.1 Duncaniella sp. | reverse complement strand
TCGCATTCACCACGGGTGGCAAGCACCCGCGGTTATACAGCTGTCTATCCCTCCGGGATGAAATTGCTGCGCAATATTATGTAGCGGGGAAACGAAGTAAATTTAGAATTTAGAAATTTTTTGGCAATTATATGGAGCGGAGGTCGGCGCCCCCCGTTCTATATTCAACCCTCGGGTATTTCCTCTGATTTTCATGTCATTATGAAAATCGGCATATTAAAACGCATGATTCGGGCTCGAAAAACGGCATTTTTTAAAATAAATCAAGTAAAAATGTTACACTTTTCAATAAAAGAGTGCGAAAATATTGGATTTTAGGCAATAACGCACTATATTTGTGAAAATTTTCCTTGTGTTGCCGTGTAGGGTCGCTGAGTGCGACCTGTTCCCTATCACTACCAATCATTATTTATTTCAATTTACGTTATTATGAAAAAATTTTGCGCATTCCTGCTGATTGCCATGCTCACCGTGATGGGAGTATCGGCAAAAGGCGAATTGAGCAATGCCGTAAAACTTAACGTGACTCCACAGGCCGTCACAACCGCCAAGGCCGTGAAGACTCCCGTTAAGAAGCTCTCGCGCGCTCTCAAGCATCAGAGCAGCAAGGCATTGAATCCTCAAAAAGCCCTAAAGAAAGTTCCGGCAAAAGCCGTAAACCTCGACGAATGGACTTCGATCGGCAAGGCACAGTACTCCGATGACATTATCTACGGAATTTGGGGCTTTTCCAAATCCACTCTCATAGGTCCCTATGCCGTGGATGCTTATCAGAACAAAGCCGATGCCAACAAGTATCTTCTTCTAAACGTTTATCCGCAGAGTGTACTCGATGAATATGCCGAAGAGTATTACACCGAATATACCCTGGTAGATGGAGAACAAACCAATGTAATTCTCACTGTCGACCCCGCCACCAAGCAGGTAACAGCTGATTATAACGCCACGCTCAACGATCCTGACAACGGTGACATGACAATCACTGCCGAAAAACCCGGCACATATGATGGCTCGACCATCACTTTCCCCGATGAAGCTTTCACCGTCACTTTCACCGAGGATGATCCCAGATGGCCTCATGACCCCTCCAAGGAATTCACTATCGTGATGCCCGTGGAAATCGGTGCAGGCGGCACTACCCCCGACGATCCCAATACCGGTATCGACCTGACCCAGTGGGAGGCGATTGGCGAATCAGAGTACTCCGACGGTATCTTCTTTGCCGCCAACGGTTTTGCCGACGATGACCGATACGTGCTTCCCACCGTGAAAGTTGCCACTTACCGCAATAAGGAAAACGGCAATAAGTTCCTTCTTGCCGACATTTATCCCGAAAGCGTGCTCGACCGAGCCAAAGGGCTTAACGGCAACCAGTTCCAATTTGCCGATGGTAAGAAGTCAAATCTCACCCTCACCGTCAATCCCACCACCTTGGCTGTGGCTGCCGAATATGACATGACTCTCGAGGAAATCGAGGACGGTCTGATAATTCTCAGCCAGAAGAAAGATGGTGTATACAATGACGGCACTGTGACTTTCGCTCCGGGTGACTTCTCGATCAAATTCATGGGAAGCAATAAAAATTCCGGCCAAATCACTATCGCGCTTCCCGAAGGCACCGAATTAGTGGGAGGCACTACCCCCGACGATCCCGTTGATCCCGGCACAGGCGACCTCGACCTTGAGAAAGACTGGAACCTCTTAGGCGACGGTCAGTATCAGGACGGTGCCCTTACATCTCTGTTTGAGGAGTCGGCCAATCCCTATACCGTAGCCGTTTACCAGAGCAAGACTGACGAGAATAAATATCTCTTCTACGACATTTTCCCCGCAGAATATCTTGACCAATTCGGTGGTTACGTATCATCGGTAGAAGGCAAGGCCTCTTACGCAATATATACCGTAAACGCATCAAATCAGGTTTCAGCCGAATATGTATCCAACGTTGCATATTACGGAATGTATCTAATTGAGATTAAGCAGGATGCGAATGGCTCTTTTATAAAGGACAACTTCGTGTTTGATGCCGGTGCTCTCATAGCATCTTATTATGGCTACTCGTTTGCCTGCAACAAGACCATCGCATCACTTCCCGGTGCCGGCGATCCCGATGCCATCGACTTGAGCGACTGGAACGAGCTCGGCACAGGCAAGTATATCGACGGCTTCCTCTATGCCGGAGGCGAAGCATATGACGTGCCTGTATATCAGAGCAAGAGCAACCCCAACAAATACCTCTTCTACAACATCTATCCCGCCGACTACCTCGCTGATGGCATGGCCTACGAGCAGATCGACAACAAGGCTTCTTATGTAGTATACACCGTCGGAACTGACAACAGCGTTACCGCCGAGTATGTACTCAACGTATACGAGCCCGACGAAGAGGAATCCAACATCCACGTTGTTCAATTTGAACCCGGCACATTCCTGGGCGGAAACTTCAAGTTTGAGGCTGAGGCATTCGGCGTATATCTTACCGATACTTACGCTTATTATTCACTTGCGTTCACCGCTTCGCTCCCCGGAGCCAAGGACTATGCGTTCAACGTGGTATCAGGAAGCAATCTCGTGAGCGCCGACAATAAGATGATATTCGGCGTATATACAGGCTCTGATGTGACCACCGTTAAGTTAGGTCTGGACATCTACAGCATTCCCTCTGTCAAAGACGATGAAGATCTCGCTGCAATCATAGCTGAAGGTCAGGACATCGAGCCCAACCAGCCCGGCTACGTCTACAACTTCGATTTCGCAGGCGAACAGTATGAAGAAGGCTACTATAACTTTACTTTCATAGGTCTCAACGCCGACAATGAAATCGTGGGCTTGACCGAACTGTTCTTCTACAAGCAGGATGCATTCGTAGAAGACGAATGGGTATCCCTCGGCGAAGTTGACTTCACCGATGATACCGTGGGTGCTCTTTACTCGGCATTTGAAGATGACAAGACTCCCACCTACAAGGTTCAGCTTATGGAAAATAAGGCAAATCCCTCAAAATTCTGCCTCATCAATCCGTATGCCAACAGCCCCTATGCTGAATATTACAAGAACAACGAGGGCCTGAACTATTACCTCAAGTTCACGATGTTAACTGCCAACTATGGTAACATCGCGTTGCAGCCTACCGGTCTATCATTTGGCTATCCCGACAACTGGAGCATCAGGTCAAGTGGCATGGGTATGCTCAAGGATGGCCATTATAACTTCCCCAGCAGTGCCAACATCGTAATCTACGATGCAAAGATGGAAAGTTACCCGGCCAATAAATCCAGGAAATTTGACATCGAGGTGCCCAACCTTCTCAAGGTTACCGTGACCGCAGGCCAGAAACCCGTGGAAGGCGCCGTGGTGATGTATGATGACTTCAGCGAGGAAGGCGTGACCACCGACGCTCAGGGCGTTGCTTACTTCCCCTATCCTTACGGTAATGATAAGAAGATCGTAGCTTACAAAGACGGTTACGAAATGTTTGAAATCCCCGCTGCCGAAACACGTTACGCCGAGGTGACCGCCGAACTCGTTGCTGCCAAGGCAACCCTCACCGTGATTGTATCTGACGAAGAAGGCGAACCTATTGCCGACGCTTGGGTTTACGTACTTGACAAAGAGGTTCAGACCGGCGAAAACGGTCAGGCCGTGATCTCCGACCTCGACGCACCCGCCGTAATCGGCACCGAAGTTGACTTCCGCGTCTACAAAGACGGCTACGACCCCTTCGAAGGTAAAGCTGACTTCACTGAAACAATGGATGCTTACGCTATGGCTACCCTCAAACCAGCTGTGGCTAAGCTCACCGTTATCGTAACGGATGAAGAAGGTGAACCCGTTGCCGACGCTTGGGTTACTTTCCAGGGCCAGGAAGTGCAGACCGGTGAAAACGGTCAGGTAGTGATCGAAAACATCAACGCCCTTGAAGTACTCGGCAAGAGCATCAGCTTCACCGTCTACAAAGACGGCTACGAACCCGCCGATGCCGAAGCCGATTTCACCGAAACCATCGAAGCTTACTCAATCGTTACCCTCAAGGCAGCCGTAGCTACCCTCAATGTATCGGCTATCGATGTTAAAAACGAGACACCCATCGCCGGCGCCACCGTCACCGTGCTTGACAAGGAATACACCACCGACGAAAACGGCAAGGCAGTCATCGAACTCAACGCCCTCGACGTGCTCGGCAAGAAAGTGGAAGTCTCCGTTAAACACGACCACTATGCAACCTTCGTAGGCGAAGCCGACTTCACCGAAGGCATCGAAGCATGGGTATTTGCTGAAATGACTGAATCGTCAAGCAGCATCGACACCATCCTCCGCGACGTCGAAAACGGCACAATCGTGGTATTTGACCTCAACGGCCGCCGCGTACGCCGTCCCGCCGCAGGCAATGTCTACATCATCAACGGCATGAAAGTACTCGTGAAATAATAAATCCACACTCCCACAATCATCGGGGCGCCCCATCCGGAGCGCCCCGATTTTTATCCATAACAGCGTGAGATTGATTGCATGTCAGCTATGCTGCTTGTGAAAATTGGTGGAAAGAAAAACGGTCGCTTCGCAGCGACCGTTTTCTTGATAGGAGTTATAGATGTTTCTTGAATAATTTTATGAGATTCTTTATCTAATTTTGCAACTATGTCTTCTTTGTATGGTTCAGATAATATCTTGCCGTTACAAGAAGTAACGTTATTAGTTTCTGATGCAAAAGTAAGGTGAAGATGTTACAATCGCGTTACATCCGTAACACAATGCTGCGACAATATCGTCATTACTGAAGTTTTAACAGAAATTTAACATTTCTGAGCAATCCTTCATGCTTCGTGCGCTTGATGGCGCTGTGAGCGAATACCGCCGAAAATCTTTCACGCGGCATGGCAGCAACATCGGCGGCGGAGAGTGACAGTATCGACTCGCGGGGCGCAAACTCGCTTATGGTGGCCTGCGCCGAGGGATTTTCATGCGGACACACGCGGCGGCATGTGTCGCATCCGTATATGCGGTCGCCTAAAGGAGTATCGGCAGGCAGCTCGCCACGATGCTCTATGGTAAGATACGACAGGCACCGGCGGGCGTCAAGGGTGCCGTCGCCGAGCAATGCACCGGCCGGACAGGCCTCCAGGCAGCGGCGGCAGCCGGCACAAGAGATGTCAGAAGGGGACGGGGTCGATAACGGCAGCGCGGCCGTGGTGAAGATTTCGGCAAGAAATACCCGTGACCCTATTCCGGGCACTATGAGCATGCCGTTGCATCCGCGGAATCCTATGCCTGCCCTGACGGCGCGGTAACGCTCCATGACCGGAGCGGTATCGACACACACCCGCGAGACGGAGCCAAGGCGACGGTCGAGCTCCTCCGCTACGGGGCTAAGCCGCCGGCGGATTACCTCGTGATAGTCATCGCCCAGCGCATAGGCAGCCCAGCGCGGATGTCTCCCGGAGCGCGGCTCGGGAGCCTCGGGATATACGAAAGCCGCGGAGATTATGGAGCGGGCGCCGGGAAGCACGAGGCCGGTAGTGAACCGGGCCTCAAGGTTGCGCGAGAGGTATTCCATCGAGGCATTGCGGCCGCTACTGATAAATTCGAGATACTGACCGCGCGCCCCCTCATCCACATCATCGGCAGCCGACACGCCCCAGCGCGCGGCTCCGGCAGCCTCCATAAGCGGGCCGAGAAAAGTAATATCTTCACATGGGGAGACGGTCGAACTCATATCCGCGGGATTTCAGCCACTCGATAGCGCGTGGCAGTGCATAGCGCATGTTGCGCGAGGCCTTGAGCGAGTCGTGAAACACGATAATGGAACCGTTGCGGGCATATCGCTTCACATTGGCCAGCACCTGCTCGGGCGTCATTTTACGCGAATAGTCGCGTGTCACCAAATCATACATCACTATATTGAAATGCTTCTTAATAGCCCTCGCCTGCCGCCAGCGCATTATGCCGTGGGGGGGACGGAAGAGCACGCTGCCTATTAGCCTGTCGGCCTCGATTATGTCACGGTAATACACCTTTGAATCCTCCTTGAATCCCTGAAGATGGTGCATGGAGTGATTGCCCCACGAGTGGCCGCGGCGCTTTATCTCCTCAAGGAGCTCGGGGTGGCGGCGCACGTTATCGCCCACGAGGAAAAACGTCGCCTTCACGCCGTAGCGGTCGAGCGTGTCGAGCACCCACGGCGTTTCCTCGGGTATGGGTCCGTCGTCAAACGTAAGAAACACCACCTTCCTCCCCTTGCGCTTCACCCGCCAGTAGGCCTCGGGGAAAAGGAGACGATATATGAGCGGCGGGCGTTCGATAAGCATGTCTCGGCGGGGGTATAAGTGGAATTACTCTCGGTCGAGAGCGGCAGTGATACGTGAGAAGTCAACACCGGCGGCCTCCATCTCGCGCACTATAGCCTCGGCATCCCCTCCGGCATCGGCAAGATCCTGGAGGAGGGTGATGATGTAGTATACCTCGATATAGCGGTCGGTAAGCGACAAGGTGGAATATTGCGAGGGCGTGAGGCTCTGATAGTAGAGCAGGTTGCGAGTGTAGAAACGCAACTCATCCTCAAGCATCGTGCGGGCTTTCTCGGCATATTTCTTGTTGCCCGTAACCAGAGCCAGACGGGAATACAGTCCGGCAATCTGCTGGGGCACCTGAGCCGAATAGGGAGCGACCTTGGCGGGAAGCTTCTCTTCCATCAGCTCTATCACCTCAGCAGCCTTGGTGTAGCGGTCGGCCTTGAAATCGGCAAGCTCGCGGCGCTGCGTCTCGGTATAGGCGGTGGTGTCGACACGCTCGGCAATGACAGCTTCGTTGATAAGCGCGGTGGCGAGATTGAGGATATACATGCGGGTCGACGACACCATGCGGCGCACCGTCTCGTCGAGATATATATCCTTGCCGCTGTCGAGACCGCCCCAGCGGAATTTTTCCGTCACGTTGCGGTAAGCCTTGTCGGTATTCACGGCTTCGATGTGAGTATCATCGTTCTCGGGATGGATAAAGGGCGTCACCTCGTAGGCCATACCGGTAGAAGCGAGATAGGGTTGCAGGCCTACGTAGTATTCCGGGCCGACGGTTGAGGCGAAGTATACCGGACGATTCCAGCCGTTTTTGATCGAAGTGGCGAGCATGTCGAGCGAGAGAGTCTGCGACAGCGTCAGGCCGCCGTGGCGTGCAGCCTCGGGGTCGGCCATAAGGTCAACGATTATAGCATTTTCGGCCAGATCTTTCTCGTCGGGACTTATGCGCCCGGCCTCAACGGCTGCATCGGCATCCACGGGGATAAACACGCGGGGGTATTTCATCATGGGCATCTCCCAGCGGTTTTGCGTCGACTTGGGATCATAGAGCTGCGCAAGGGAGTAGAACACATTGGTGAGCGTGGTATCAGGCTCCATGTCGAAGTAGCTGAACTGCAGGCGGTCGTAGGCATAATCGTCCTCGCGAGCCTGAGTGTCGATAGCGGGAGCGTCATATGAAGGATGCTTCACCTGGTCGGCATACCAGTCGGTGGTGAGATACGAAAGATTTACCACCTTCACGTCGGTGCGGTGACCCTCCACCTCCTGAGCATACCAGAGAGGGAAGGTATCGTTGTCGCCGTTGGTGAATATTATGCCGTTTTCATCCACAGAGTCGAGGTAGTTCATGCCGAAATCGCGCGCCGTGTAGCGGCCGGAGCGGTCATGGTCGTCCCACGTCTGCGACACCATCTGCAGCGGCACAAACAGACCAACGAGGCAGCACATCACAGCCGTGAGCAGCGACAGGCGCTCCTGCGAGGGGGTAGCATCTTCAGCCGGACCTTCAGAAGGCTCTGACTTCTTGCCGCCGTTGCGCTTCATGGCGGCGAGGTAGCGTATCGAAGCCCACAGACCGGCCACACCCATTCCCACCCATATGGAGAAGGCGTAGAATGACCCGGCAAACGCATAGTCACGCTCGCGGGGCTGCGAGGGAGTCTGATTGAGATAGAGCACGATAGCAATACCGGTCATGAAGAAGAGGAAGAATATCACCCAGAACTGCTCGATGCCGCGCTTGGATGTAAACGCCTGCCACAGCAGACCGATTATACCCATCAGCAGCGGGAGCATGTAGAATACGTTGTGACCCTTATTGCCCTCGCCGTCGTTGTAAGGCAGCAAGCTCTGGTCGCCCAGACGGGGATTGTCGATAAATGGTATACCCGAAATCCAGTTGCCGTGGTTCACCTCGCCGTTGCCCTGAATATCATTCTGGCGGCCTGCAAAGTTCCACATGAAGTAGCGCCAATACATGTGATTGAGCTGATATACGAGGAAGAAATCGAGATTCTCACCCATCGTGGGCTTCAGTTTCACGTCGGAATACTGAGTGAGCGGCTCGCCATCGGTATCCACATAGGGATACACGGTGGTGGGTTCGCCCTTCATGCCCGTCCAGTCGCGGTAGGCCTGAGCGTGCGGGCCGCTGTAGATGCGGGGGAAGAGCATGTTGAGCTCGGGATTGAGGGTATAGTTTTTCTTGTAGCCCGTAATCACATAGCGGTCAGGGTCGTCGGGCGAGGTCTTGACCTGCTTGGCATATATAGCCTCACCGGGGGAGTAGACAGGCGAGGTGCTCATGGAATTGTCCACCTTATACACTACTCCCGAATTGAGGGTTTGGCCGTAAAACAGCGGACGCTCGCCATACTGCTCGCGGTTGAGATACGATGCCAGCGAGAACACATTGTCGGGGGCATTCTGATTCATGGGCGGATTGGCCGTGGAGCGTATCAGCAGCAGGGCGTAGGATGAATAGCCTATGAAGATTACGAATATACCCGTCACTATGAGGTTGAGGATTCTCACGGGAAGCTTCGGCGCGAGCCACAGATAAAGTATCACGGCGGCCATGAACACGACCGGAATCCACAGACTTACGCCGATGAACGGTATACCCGACATGAGTATGGCGACAGCCACTGACCAGCGCACACGGGTCACGCTGCGTTGCACATACAGTTCACGTATCGCCCACACAAAGGCAGCAACCGCCGCAATGGCATAGATCAGCACACCGGTGTTGAACGAGAATCCCAGCACATTTACGGTAAACAGCTCGAAATACTGAGCCACCTCGATGAAGCCCGGCACGAGACCGTAGAGTATCAGGCCCACCACCACGGCCGAGATACCGAGCGCGATGAGCGAACCTGTAGCCGAAGTGTTGCGGTAGAGACGGTAATATATCACCAGTCCGATGGCCGGAATGCAGAGCAGGTTGAGCAGATGCACGGCTATCGATATACCTATCACATAGGCTATCAGCACAAGATATTTATCGCTGTGAGGCTCCGACGCGCGATTTTCCCACTTCAATATCAGCCAGAAAACCAAAGCGGTACAGAACGACGAGAAAGCATACACCTCACCCTCCACGGCCGAGAACCAGAACGTGTCGCTCCAAGTGTAGACAAGCGCACCACAAAGTCCCGAGCCGAAGATCACGAGCATCTTCGTAAGCGACACCTCCGTGGCATCGTCTTTCACCACCAGGCGCTTTACCAGATGGGTGATAGTCCAGAACAGCAGCAGTATCGTGCCTGCCGAAAGCAGACCTGACATAGCATTGACCATCAGCGCCACGCGCGTCACATCGCCGCCGGCGAAATTCACAAAAAAGCGGGCCGCGAGCATGAAGATAGGGTTGCCCGGCGGGTGACCCACTTCAAGCTTGAATCCCTGCGAAATAAACTCGGGGCAATCCCAGAAACTTGCCGTAGGCTCCAGAGTGAGCATATAGGTGACAGCCGCCACAAGGAAGCACACCCAGCCCAGGCAGTTATTGATGAGGTTGTATTTTTTCATATTCAGTTGCAACTGTGAATTCAAGCCACAAAGTTAACACTTTTTTCCTCCTCCCCGCTTATAATATTTGTTAAACGACCTTGACCGCACCCGAAGACAAAAATTCCGCACCGCCCCGAAATTCACTCCTTTTGTCTTAGAGCGAGTTCCCGCGCCACCTGCAGGAGCCCGGAAAGGATGCTGTGACGCGAAAGTTCCAGAAATTTCACTATCTTTGTCGTATATTACTGTGATTGATATGGCACCAAATAGAGAGAAGCCAATATTCGTTAATCGTGAACCTGCCGAGATGACGACTGAATACAAAAGTTGGCTCACTGAACTTAAACAACGTTATCGTAGAGCACAAGTTCGAGCTGTTGTAAAAGTCAATGGAGAGATGCTTAATTTCTATTGGGAGTTAGGCAGAGATATCTGTGCCATGTCAAAGACTGCGAAATATGGCGATGGGCTGTTGAAAAACATAACGTTGGATTTACAAGCGGATTTTCCTGGTGACAGCGGTTTGTCTCTTTCCAATATCAAGGCTGCGCGGCGGTGGTATAAAACATACTATCAGTGGGTTACAAAAAGTCAACAACCTGTTGACTTTTTCGGAGACTATTGGAAAGATGGTACTCTGTCTATGCCTTATTTCTTTGCAAATGTTCCGTGGGGACAACATATATTCATAACAGCGAAAGCAGAATCCTTAAATGAAGCATTATTCTATGTTTCACAGGTTTGTGAACATGGCTGGAGCCGCACAGAATTAGAATATTATCACGCAGAGAATTATTATTCAAAACACTCCAACGCGCTTACAAATTTTGACGAAAAATTGCCTGAAGGTGAGTCAATGCTGGCAAAACAGATGCTGAAAAGTCCATATAATTTTGAATTCTTACAGATGCCGGTCAGCTATTCAGAACGCGATTTGGAAGATGAACTAATTAAGCATATCACCGATTTTCTGCTTGAACTTGGAAAAGGGTTCTCTTTTGTAGGAAGGCAAATGCAACTTTCAATGCCAAATGGCAATACATATTATCCGGATTTGATATTTTATCACATACCGAGTCATAGATACGTTGTTTGTGAATTAAAAGTTGTTCCATTTACACCCGAGTTTGCAGGAAAATTAAATTTTTACGTTTCAGCCGTTGATCATTTGCTCCGTGGAAAAGAGGATAATCAAACCATAGGATTGCTAATCTGCCGTTCCAAGGATGATACAATAGTTGAATGGTCATTTGAAGGAATTGAACGACCGATAGGAGTTGCAGAATATGAGAAAGAGATTAAGCAGTTAATCGATAATCTCCCTACTACAACACAGATTAAAGAAAACATTTAATCTGTAGGAATATTAGATGTACCGCCCTCTGATCTATAACACTCTCGATTCGTCACGCCATTTCATATCCTCGGCCACCTGCAGGGCGGTGAGGTGGAGGCGGAGTGAGGGCGTGGGTGCGGGGGTGGTGAGGGTGGAATAGACGGCGTCGAAGGTGGCCGAGAGGGCGGCCGAGGGTTTCACCATGCCGCCGATGGCTATTGAACGGGCGCCTTTGCGGCGCGCATAGGCTGCGATGCGGCCTGCAATCTTGCCCATGATCGACTGCTCGTCGACGCATCCTTCGCCGGTAATCACTACGTCAGGAAAAAGATTGTCAACACCCACAAGAGCGAGTACCGTATCGGCGCCGTATTCTGGGGCATACCTGCTCATCAGCCCCGAAATCAGTCCGCCGCCCGCTCCCGAAAACGGAGCATTGCATCCCGTGAGCTCGCTCCAGTGGCTGAGAGCGGCACGGAGCGCGGGTGCATCATCAGGCCGGAGTCCTTTCTGAGGAGCAAAAGTCATGGCCGACGGTAAGCCCTCGTCAGCTGCCAGAGGCACGTCGACATCACACAGCAAGTGCATTACAGGCAGCTCTATCATGGTCGACATATCCACAGATGTGACCGAGGGTAGTGTGGCCGGAGTGACTTCGCCGTCAATGCCGCTAAATGTGGCGCCGAGAGCCTGAAGCATACCCGCGCCGCCATCGGATGTGGCCGTGCCGCCAATGCCGAGATAAATTTCACGCGGATGCTCACGGGAGATAATCTCGCGCAGGAGGTTGCCGAGCGGTGCCGAAGTGGCGTGCATCACATCGCGGTCAGCTTCATCCACGAGCGTGAGCCCGAGCACGGTTGCGGCGTCGAGTGCCACCTTTCCGCAGCCGTCAGAGAAATATTCGGCTTTCACAGGCTTCCCCACGGCATTGCACCCCGCAATATCACGCCGCGTCAAGCCGAGAGTCGAGGCTATAACCTCGGCGGTGCCCTCACCTCCGTCGGCTACGGGAATAGCCATTATCTCCTCATCGTGACAAAGCGACGTAATGGCATCTCTTATAATATATGTGGCCTGCGCGGCGGTAAGCGTGCCCTTGAATTTATCGGTGGCTATGAGTATCATGCGGCAAAAATACACCGCAATCACAACCAATCTACTGATTTAACTTTATTTAACACCTCCAAATCAATATCGTAACAAATACAATATCCCGATAATTCTCCACGCTACACATCAAAATATCAATCGCTTAACTATCGAATAAGAGTTATTGTTATCGTAACGATTACAATAACCCAAAGTCACTTCCCGCCAATGAGGCTGCAAGAGAGCCGAAAGTAGTTTTTAAACATATTTTTCGGTTTGGAATTTACGCGGAAATATGCTTAAATTTGCCACACACAACCGCTAATAGCCATGACCACCCCACCCCTTGCCAACAATCACATATCGGTCGACATCGTCATCCTCGGGTTTGACGGCAACGATCTGCGCGCCCTTCTGCTCAAGCGGCAGGGCGAAGACGAGGGCGGGATGTTCAGCGACATGAAGCTCCCCGGCAGCCTGATATATCAGGACGAGAACCTCGACGAGGCAGCCGTGAGAGTGCTCAACGAGCTCACGGGCGTCCATGACCTGAAGCTGACCCAGTTCAAGACATTCGGCTCCAACAACCGCACCAGCAATCCCCGCGACGTGGTGTGGCTTGAGCGCGCCCAGCAGGCGAGGGTGGAGCGCATAGTCACCGTGGCATTCTTTGCTGCCGTAAAGCTTGAGAAAGGCATGGAGCGGGCGAGAGAAGACAATGTGTGGGCCGACATAGCATCACTCCCCACCCTGGCCTTTGACCACAACCTTATCATAGCCGAAGCTCTGACCGCCCTGCGCCGGGAAGCCATTCATAACCGCGCGCTGGTCTATGACCTGCTGCCCAAGAAATTCACCGCATCGCAGCTGCGCCGACTGCTTGAGATAATCGACAACCGCCGCTACGACGTGAGAAATTTCCACAAGAAAATGATGCAGACCCCCTATGTGGTGGCGCTCGACGAGTTTCAGCAAGGCGTGGCCCACAGGGCAGCCCGCTATTACCGGTTTGACCGCAAAATCTACAATTCTTTCCGATAATTACTTAACCAAATTTACCTTTTTTAATTTATCATCGCCACATGTATCTCTTAGGATATGACATAGGAAGTTCGTCGGTCAAGGCCAGCCTTGTCGACGCCGTGAGCGGCAAGACCGTCGCCTCTGACTTCTACCCCAAGACCGAAGCCGAAATCATAGCCACCCGTCCCGGATGGGCCGAGCAGCACCCCTCGCAGTGGTGGGACAGCCTGCGCCACGCCACCGAAAGCATTCTCGCCGCAAGCCGCGTGAATCCCGCCGACATCAAGGCTATAGGTATCTCCTATCAGATGCACGGCCTGGTGCTCATCGACAAAGACAAGGAAGTGATACGTCCGGCAATAATCTGGTGTGACAGCCGCGGCGTACCCTACGGCGAAAAGGCTTTCAACGAGCTCGGCCACGAGCGCTGCCTGTCGTCGATACTCAACTCTCCCGGCAACTTCACCGCCACCAAGCTCCGCTGGGTCAAGGAAAACGAGCCCGAGACATTTGAGAAAATCTACAAGGTGCTGCTGCCCGGCGACTACATCGCCATGCGCCTCACCGACAACGTGTGCACCACCCTTTCGGGTCTCTCGGAGCAGATGCTGTGGGATTTCAGCCGCGGCACCGTAGCCGAATTCCTTCTCGACTACCTCGGATTCCCCGAGTCGATTCTCCCCGAGATCGTACCGACATTCTCGATCCAGGGCACCCTTACCGCCCGCGCCGCTGCCGAACTCGGCCTGAAGGAGGGCACTCCCGTGAGCTACCGCGCCGGCGACCAGCCCAACAATGCGCTGTCGCTCAACGTATTCAACCCCGGTGAAATCGCTTCTACAGCCGGCACCTCGGGCGTGGTTTACGGTATCAACGGCGAAGTGGCCTACGACGCTCAGAGCCGCGTGAATAATTTCGCCCACGTCAACCACACCAACGACATGACCCGCCTGGGAGTGATGGTGTGCATCTCGGGCACCGGCATCCTCAACTCATGGATGAAGCGCAACGTAGCCCCCGAAGGCATATCCTACCCCGCCATGAACGACCTCGCCGCCAAGGCGCCCATAGGCTCGGCTGGCGTATCGATACTCCCCTTCGGCAACGGAGCCGAGCGCGTGCTCGCCAACCGCGAGATCGGATGCTCGTTCCACGGCATCAATTTCCTCATTCACGACCGCTCCCATCTGCTGCGTGCCGCTCAGGAAGGCATCGTGTTCTCATTCATGTGGGGCATGGAAATCATGAAGTCGCTCGGCATGGACATCTCTAAAATCCACGCCGGCCACGCCAACATGTTCCTCTCGCCCATCTTCCGCCAGACTCTCGCGGGAGTTTCGGGCGCCACCATCGAACTTTATGACACCGACGGCTCGGTGGGTGCCGCAAAGGGCGCCGGTATAGGCGCCGGTATCTACCGCGACAACACCGAGGCATTCGCATCGCTCGAAAAAATCGAGGTGATCGAGCCCGACACCGCTCATCGCGACGAGTACCTCGAAGCCTACGCCCGCTGGAAAAAATACCTCGCGGCAGCTCTCAACGCATAATATAATCAACTAACCAAACAATATACCTAAATTATTTCACAATTATGGCAGTAAAAGAATATTTTCCCGGTATCGGAAAAATCAAGTTTGAAGGCAAAGACAGCAAGAATCCCCTTGCTTACCGCTACTACGACGCTGAAAAAGTAATCCTCGGCAAGCCCATGAAGGAATGGCTCAAGTTTGCCATGGCCTGGTGGCACACCCTCTGCGCCGAAGGCGGCGACCAGTTTGGCGGCGGCACCAAGAAATTCCCCTGGAACGAAGGTACCGATGCTGTGGAAATCGCCAAGCAGAAGGCCGACGCCGGTTTCGAGTTCATGGAAAAGATGGGCATCGAATATTTCTGCTTCCACGATGTTGACCTCGTATCGGAAGGCGACAACGTAGAGGAATATGAAAAGAACCTCAAGGAAATCGTAGCCTACATCAAGCAGAAGATGCAGGGCACCAATATCAAGAACCTCTGGGGCACGGCCAACGTGTTCGGCAACGGCCGCTACATGAACGGCGCCGCCACCAACCCCGACTTTGACGTAGTGGCCCGCGCTGCCGTGCAGATCAAGAACGCTATCGACGCCACCATCGAGCTCGGCGGTCAGAACTACGTGTTCTGGGGCGGTCGCGAAGGCTACATGAGCCTCCTCAACACTGACCAGAAGCGCGAAAAAGAGCACCTGGCTATGATGCTCAAGCTCGCACGCGACTATGCACGCTCCAAAGGCTTCACCGGCACATTCCTCATCGAGCCCAAGCCCATGGAACCCTCCAAGCATCAGTATGACGTTGACTCCGAAACCGTTATCGGCTTCCTCAAGGCTCACTGTCTCGACAAGGACTTCAAGCTCAACATCGAGGTTAACCACGCCACTCTCGCCGGCCACACCTTCGAGCACGAGCTCGCTGTAGCTGTCGACAACAACATGCTCGGCTCTATCGACGCCAACCGCGGCGACTATCAGAACGGCTGGGATACCGACCAGTTCCCCATCGACAACTTCGAGCTCACCCAGGCCATGATGCAGATCATCCGCAACGGCGGCCTCGGCAACGGCGGTACAAACTTCGACGCCAAGACCCGTCGCAACTCCACTGACCTTGAGGACATCTTCATCGCCCACATCGCCGGTATGGACGCTATGGCCCGCGCACTTGAGAGCGCAGCTGCCCTTCTTGAAGAATCACCCTACAAGGAAATGCTCCGCAAGCGCTACGAGTCATTTGACGGCGGCAAGGGTAAGGAATTTGAGGAAGGCAAGCTCACCCTCGAAGACGTATATGCCTACGGCAAGCAGGTCGACGAGCCCAAGCAGACCTCGGGCAAGCAGGAACTCTACGAGGCTATCGTGGCAATGTACTGCTGATAAACAGATTAAGCTCACGCTTTCAACACACATTTCAGAGGGCCTGACCCGGCCCTCTGATTTTCACGTTTTTCACCAATCCACCAATCACATTCTACCATGGAATATCCTAAAACCGGAAGTCGCGCCTACCTGACGGGCATAGTGCTCGTGGCGGTGCTGGGCGGACTCCTGTTCGGCTACGACACAGCCGTGATATCGGGTGCCGAAAAGGGCCTCCAGGCATTTTTCTTAGGCGCCAAAGACTTCGTATACTCCGATACCATCCACGGTATCACCTCATCGAGCGCCCTGCTGGGCTGCATCATAGGCAGCGCCCTGTCGGGCATCTGCGCATCGGCTCTCGGCCGCAAAAAGTCGCTTATCCTCGCCGGTGTGTTCTTCTTCCTCTCGGCGTGCGGCTCCTATTATCCTGAATTCATGCTTTACGACTACGGTGTGCCCACGCTCAACCTCCTTGTCGTATTCAATATCTACCGTATCATCGGCGGTGTAGGTGTGGGTCTGGCCTCGGCCATCTGCCCGATGTATATCGCCGAAGTAGCACCGTCAAATCTCCGCGGCACGCTCGTATCGTGGAACCAGTTTGCCATCATCTTCGGTCAGCTCGTGGTTTACTTCGTCAACTTCCTCATCCTCGGCGAGCACACCCAGCCCATCATCGAGTCGATGGGTGAGACACTCTACCGCGTGTCGGAGAACTCTGACCCCTGGACCATCTCCACAGGCTGGCGCTACATGTTTGGCTCCGAGGCATTCGTGGCCGGTATCTTCACGCTGCTCGTATGTTTCGTGCCCGAGTCGCCCCGCTACCTCGCCCTCGTGGGTCGCGATCACGACGCGCTTATGGTGCTGTCGCGCATCAACGGCTACGACAAGGCTTGCGAAATCCTCAGCCAGATCAAGTCGACCGTCGAGGTCAAGAGCGAGCGTCTGTTCTCGTTCGGTATCATGGTGGTATTCGTGGGCGTCATGCTCTCGGTGTTCCAGCAGGCCGTGGGTATCAATGCGGTGCTCTACTATGCACCCCGCATATTTGAGTCGATGAACATGGGCAACCCGATGGTGCAGACCGTGATAATGGGTATCGTCAATATCTCGTTCACACTCGTGGCAGTGTTCACCGTAGAGAAACTCGGCCGCAAGCCCCTGCTCATCTGGGGCTCGATAGGTATGGCCATCGGCGCGCTCGGCGTATGCTTCAGCAACCTCGTCGAAGTAGCTCCCATCGTGCCCGTAGTTTCAATCATGGTCTACTCGGCATCGTTCATGTTCTCATGGGGTCCCATCTGCTGGGTGCTCATCTCCGAGATCTTCCCCAACACCATCCGCTCCCAGGCCGTGGCTATCGCCGTAGCTTTCCAGTGGATATTCAACTTCATCGTGTCGTCGACCTTCGTGCCCATGTACAACATGCAGGTGGGAGCGATGGGCGATAAGTTCGGCCACTTCTTCGTCTATGCCCTCTACGGTGTGATATGCGTTGTGGCAGCATGGTTTGTCTACAAGCTCGTGCCCGAGACCAAGGGCAAGACCCTCGAGGATATGACCGAGCTGTGGCGCAAGCGCGACCATGTGAAATAATCAGTCATCATCATCAATCCATCAATACCCATCGGGTCGGCCGACACTCCGGCCGACCCGATTTCTTTTTCCCGCAATGAAAATACTGCTCATAACCGTAGGCAAGACCTCCACAGGCTACATCAACAGCGCAATCGACGAATACACCGCGCGCATCAACCATTACATGAAATTCGAGACCGCCGTGGTGCCCGACATCAAGGGCGCGCGCTCGCTCACCCCCGATGCACAGAAAGAGCGCGAGGGCAAGGCGATACTTGCCATGCTGCAGCCCGGCGACGCGGTGGTGCTCCTCGACGAGCGCGGCAAAGAGCTGACTTCACGACAGCTCTCCGAGACCATCGACGCACGCGCGTGCCGCGGAGTGAAGCGCCTGGTCTATATCATAGGCGGCCCCTACGGATTCTCGTCCGAGGTATATGCGGCCGTACCCGAGCGACTGTCGCTGTCGCGCATGACATTCACCCATGAGATGATACGCCTCTTCTTCACCGAGCAGATCTACCGCGCCATGACCATAATCCGCGGCGAACCCTACCATCATGATTGATATTTGTTAAACAATCGTTAAATGCTGCTTCAGTTATGTTGTGATAACATAATTATTTCGTATCTTCACCTGTCAAATATCATGAAACCATGAACCCCAATCTACAAGTATACTGCATCAATACATCGTCATACATCCCTTTCAACGGAGGCGATACTCTCACCGATATTTACAATCAGGTGAAAGACCTGATCCCTTTCACACCCATTTGCGCCCGCGTCAACAATAAGACCGAAGAGCTTCAATATCCCCTTTTCGCCCCGAAGCAGGTGGAATTTCTGTCGGCGGCATCACCGTCGGGACGTCGCTGCTACATCCGATCGCTGTGCATGATGCTTTACCGCGCCGTCGACCGCCTCTATCCCGGCCATCGCCTCGACATAGAGCACTCCGTAAGCCGCGGATACTTCTGCCGCATCAATGACCTTGAGATACCGCGCGAGGAAGCTGCCGAAGCCATACGCCGCGAGATGCGGTCACTTGTGGAGCGCGATCTGCCCTTCATCCGCTGCGAGCGCCCCACGGCCGAGGTAATAGATATTTTCCGCGCCCAGGGACTCGACGACAAGGTGAAACTGATTTCAACGCTTCACGAGCTGTATACGGTCTATTACCGTCTCGACGGATTGGCCGACAGCTATTATGGCGCCCTTGCGCCGTCGACCGGGCTGCTCTCGACCTTTGACCTCGTGGCCTGGCAAGACGGATTCCTTCTCCTCGGCCCCGATCCTGCCGATCTGTCGCGCGCGGTAGAGCCGCTGCCGCAGCCGCGCCTTTTCGATGCCTTCACCCGCTACCTCCGCTTCAATTCCATCATAGGCACCCGCGACGCCGGCGACGTCAACCGCCTCGTAGAGAAGCACGAGACCTCTATGATGATCAACGTGGCCGAAGCAATCCACACCAAATACATTGGCGAGATAGCCGACGACATCACCCGACGCTACCGCGAGGGTGGCTCGAAGATAGTGCTTGTGGCCGGTCCCTCATCGTCGGGCAAGACCACTTTCACCAAGCGATTAGCGGTGCAGCTGCTCACCAATCTCGTGCATCCCGTGATGATCTCGCTCGATGACTATTTCGTGGACCGCGAGCACACACCCCGCGATGCCGATGGCGAATATGACTACGAATCGCTCTATGCTCTCGACCTGAAGCTGTTCAACGAGCACCTTTCCACCCTCATAGCCGGCGGCGAGGTGGAACTGCCGCTATATAACTTCGAGACCGGAATGCGCGAATACCGCGGCAACCGCATAAGCCTCGGTCACAACACAGTGTTGCTCATCGAGGGTATACACGGCCTCAATCCCGGCCTCACACCCGCCATTCCGGCCGATCAGCTCTACAAGATTTACGTATCGGCGCTCACCACTCTCTCGATCGACGACCACAACTGGGTGTCGACCACCGACAACCGACTGCTGCGCCGCATAATCCGCGACTACAAATACCGCGGCACCTCGCCGCTCGACACCATACGCCGCTGGCCGAGCGTGCGCCGCGGCGAGGAAAAATGGATATTTCCCTATCAGGAAAATGCCGACTCGATGTTCAACTCCTCGCTTCTTTTCGAGATGGGAGTGATGCGCGACGAAGCCGAACGAGTGCTGCGCGACGTGCCCCGCGACGTGCCCGAATACGGCGAGGCATGGCGCCTGCGCCGCTTCCTGAGCTACTTCCTCCCCATCCCCTCCACCATGATACCCCCCACGAGTCTCCTGCGCGAATTCCTCGGCGGCAGCTCGTTCCACTATTGACATATCTTAACTACCGTGCTGCAATATTAAGGCGCGGAGGGCGTTATTGTAGATAGCATGAAAACGTTTATCTTCAATATCATATCAATAATTCTTGCCGCGGTGGCCGTGACTTCGTGTATCGAGGACTCGGTGGCTACTTCGCCGCAGGTGCAGCCGCTATTTTCAGTCGACACGCTGAAAATGGGCCCGAGTATCACCTCGCAGGGAACGCCCACATTCCGCTTTACCGTCTACAACCGCCACGACAAGATCCTCAATATCGACCGCATCGCCCTGCGAAGCGGCTCGACCGTGTTCCGCATGAATGTCGACGGCTTCTCGGGCCGCGATTTCTCCAATATACAGATCCGCCCCAACGACTCGATTTTCGTATTCGTCGAGGCCACGCTTCCCGAGCAGTCGGCACCGGGACTCAACGAGGTGAAAGATCACGTGGACTTCACCACGCGCGGCGTCACTCGCACCGTGGTGCTCAATGCCGACGCCTTTGACGTCAAGCGTCACCGTGCCGAGATAATCACCGCCGACACGCGCTTTACCGCCGAGTATCCTCACCAGATTTTCGACTCGCTCGTGGTGGCTCCCGGCGTTACGCTCACCATCGAGCCCGGCACGCGCATTATGTTTCACGACGGCGCCTCTATGAAAGTCTACGGCACCCTGCGCAGCGTGGGCACACCCGACGCACCCGTGCATTTCTCGGGCGACCGCACCGACAATGTCGTTGGCTCGATATCGTTTGACCTCATGGCATCGCAGTGGCAGGGACTGACATTTGCCACCGGCAGCCGCGACAACCTGCTGAGCCACTCTGTGGTGCGCAACACCGTGAGCGGCGTGCTCGCCGATTCGCTCTCGCAGCTCACCATCGTCAACAGCCGCCTTCGTAACTCCGCCGGCCGGTCACTGACAGCCTGGCACGCCGATGTCACCGCCATGGGCACGGAGATAGCCGAAGCCGCCTACGGCACACTGCTGCTCCACGGAGGCAAAGCGCGCTTCGACCACTGCACCATCGCCAACTATTACCTTTTCTCGGTGCTCTACGGCGAGGCCGTGCAGCTGAGCCACACCGACGACGATACCGACGACGAGAGCGGACTGCCCCGCCTTCAGGCCGAGTTTACCAACTCGATCATCTACGGGAACGGCACCGACCTGTCGCACGGCGACCTGACGGGCATGAACGTTACATTCCGCCGCTGCCTTTTCAAGAGCGAAGGCGAGGACGACGACAATTTCGTGGAATGTCTCTGGGACACTGACCCGCTCTACTACACCGAGCGGTCGAAATACATCTTCGACTACCGCCTCAAGCCCGAGTCACCCGCCATCGGCTATGACTCGCCGGCACTCTCCCTCCCCCTTGCCCCCGCCGACTTCTACGGCATCGAGCGCACAGGCACCATCGGCGCCTACGAATTCACCGCCCCCGAGGAGGAGTAATTCCCTCCGTTGTTTTATTACTTTGATATTCAATCCGATAGAGGCGCTCACTCTAGAGCGTCCGGCCGAGCAATACCCTATCATCACAAAAATCCAAGAAAAATATGGTGAAAGGGTATTGCAGGATATTTATATTTCTATTAAATTTGCCGGTGCATATCGCTTGCGGAGCCCTGATGTGGGTTGATGGGGCGGGTGCAAAGTTATCGCCGTGGCTTATAGCTTTGGCAAAGACATAATTATAAAGCGTTTATCCGCGCTGATTCTTGACGGATCGAAATCTGGCAGTTTTGAATCTCTGAGTCAGGAATGTAGCAATGATAGGCGTCTACGGGTATGGTATACCTTTATTTAATTGAGAATGTAGCGATACATACTCTTTTATATAATTATATCATACAGCGTGAGGCTCCGCGTTGCTCGTTCTACTCAGAAGGGCACATGCCAGAGCCTCGATTCGTGGGACGAGTGACTGATACAGACTCTCACGCTTTTTTTGTATAATGTTGGACTGTGAGTCTTCCAACAATTACTTTTATTCACAGTTCAGCTATGAAAAAATTTATCTATTTCTTGTTGTGTGCAGTGTTTTTCGCCGGTTTGACGACAGTGTCGACATCAGCAGCTGAGAAAACGAAGAAAACCAGAAAAGAAATCAATGCCGAGTATCGAAAAGAGTTTGATACAAAAGCCAGCAAAAGCGCTCGTAAACGAGCTAAAGAGCTGACAAAAAAAGGATGGAGACCTATCGGTGCAGGAAAATCTATCGAAGCTCAATTGGATCGCGCATGGCAATATGAAGAGCCTAACGAGGACGGGGAATTGGAATATATCGTTCAGTCAGGTACTGCCGTAGGCAACACCCTTTCATCTGCCCAAGCTGCAGCGAAACAGCAGGCTCGTCTTGCTATTGCAAAATCTCTCGAAACAGAGATGGGAGCAATAATTGAGGGCTCTATTAATCACAAAGAATTAAGTGATGAAGAGGTCAGGGATGTTAATGAAATGAATGAGGTAAACACATCCTTTGTGCAACAAAAATTAAAAAGAACTATTGTTATTACGGAATGGTACAGAGATACTGATAATGGGAAATATCAAGTAGAGGTATCCATGGCTTTAAAAATCTCAACATTAAAAGAAGAGGCAACGGAAGCATGGCTATCGGGTGTAAAAAACAAAAACGAAGAATTATACAAGAAATTGTCTGGTAAACTTGAGCAGAACAAATCTAAATGATTCGAGTTTCACTTTTAATATTTGTAATTTCCCTATTCAGCTTAAATGTTTATGCGCAAAAGCGAGTATGGGCTAAGGCGACATATACATATAAAGCCAACAGGAATGAGACACCGGCTGAGGCTGAAAGAATAGCTCTTTTGCGCGCTCAACTCAAAGCCGTAAATGACGCTCTCGGCATGAATGTTTCTGAAACAGCTTCAAGTATAGTTTCCACCCAATCTGACGAAGATTTTTATTCTTCTTATTCCAACAGCTCCTTAAAAGGGGAGTGGGTGGAAAACACTTGCGATCCTGTCTTCGAATATGATTTTGAAGATCGTATTCCTGTCATTACCTGTACAGTAGAAGGATATGTACAAGAGATAATTGGTTTGAGAACTGATTTCGAAGCTACAATATTAAAAAATTCCCCGAATAAGAGATATGCCTCCAACGAATTCACAGATGGAGATGAAATGTATTTATATTTCAAATCGCCTGCCGGAGGTTACCTTAATGTATTTCTGATCTGTCATGATGATGATACAGCTCTCTGCCTATTGCCTTATCGCGAAAGCAAAGATGGAACATTTAAGGTTGATGCCGATAAGGAATATTTCTTCTTCTCAAAAGATAAGGCTTCACAAAATCCCGATTTGGTTGATGAGTATTCGTTAACATGCGACAGACAAGTAGAATTCAATGACGTAGTTATAATTTTTTCTCCCGAGAAATTTAATAAAGTCTCTCTAAATGTAAAAGAAGACCTTACGGCCATAAAAGAAACATCTGTTAAAGAATTCAACAAGTGGCTTGCAAAACTTCAAGCTAAACACAACGACATTACATTGAATAAAATTCCTATTAAAATTTCAAGTAAATGAAACTTCGACTTTATTGCATTTTATCCGCACTGTTATTATGTGCGGCCTATGCGTCGGCACAAGATGTGTACGTGCTTAACTCTCACTCCCAGTTGGAACCTGTAACCAGAGCGACGACTGTAGGCACAAAAGTCAGCGGCAAAGCATTTTTAGCCGCCTATGGTGCAAAACTAAAAACGAGTGTAGTCCTTGACGGTAAATTCGCTGAACTGATTCTGCCATTGGGAGCAAATTACTTTTACATCCACACTCCCAAGCAAATACCTATCAGGTCATGGAAACTCGTGCAACTTAAAAAAGGCAAAAAGAATACTCGCGAATTTGCTTTTGCTTCCACAGGAGCATATTCAGGCACGACTACCAAAATTGACGATCTCCCTCTTAGAACAGAGAAAATTTCAGACGAAGTATATAAAGTATGGCCTGCAGAGACTCTTACTAAAGGAGAGTATGCGATATTCCGCATGGAATCAGGTGCACCGGCTGAAATTTATGATTTCAGTGTAGATCCCTCTCTTTCACCTGCATTACAAATACCTACAAACGATCTTGTTATGGCTCAATTCGACACCAAGCCGGCACAAGATCTTGCTGCGACCAAGAGAGCCTCTGATTCTGACTTGATGCAACAGTCTCGCCAGATGGTCAGCGACGTAGATATTAATATTCCCAACAGTAAAAAAGTAGCTGAGAATACTTTTGCTTTAATAATTTCAAATGAAAATTACGACGATGCTGACAAAGTACCATTTGCCTTAAATGATGGAGATGTATTCAAGCAATATCTCCGAATGGCTATTGGTGTTCCCGAACATCAGATTATTCAAATAAAGGATGGAACATTGTCTAAAATCAAACGATCATTAAACCGCTTGCAAGAGCTTGCCGAAACAGCCGGAAGCAAAGCTAAGATTATTGTACATTATTCCGGTCATGGTATTAATGATGAAAAAACTACCGAAGGTTACATTCTCCCCGTCGATGGGTATCCTACAGATCCGTCCACTGCAATAAAATTAAGTGACGTATATTCCAGCTTAGGCAAATTAGATGCTAAATCTCTCGTCCTATTTATTGACGCTTGTTTCAGCGGTTCTCAGAAAAACGGCGAAATGCTTGTGGCTGCAAGAGGTGCTAAACGTAATATAAAGGCTGAAACTCCAATCGGCAATCTTGTAGTTTTTGCAGCCGCTCAGGGCGACCAGACTGCCTATGCCTATGATTCGAAAGAACATGGAATGATGACATATTTCCTGCTTAAAAAACTTCAGGAGTCCAACGGAGATGCAACTCTCGGAGAACTGAGTGATTATATCATCGACAATGTCAAACGAACCTCCGTAATTGAAAAAGACAAATCGCAAGTTCCTACAACACAGGTATCTTCAACCAACAAAACTTGGAGCACCCAGACACTGAGATGACATACCATTTGTAATCCATACTATAATAATCCACACTCGAGAGGTCAACGGCTCTGTAATGTTTGACCTCTCGATTTTTTAATCACCCTTTATCACAATTAAAATCATCTGTTCTTTCTTTCCCTCAACAAAGTGATATTAATGACAGAGCGATTGATTCTGCTGTGGAATTGAGGTGGAGGAAGGTTTTTCGGCCCGGCGGGAGGGGCGTGTGGGGCGCAAGGATCAATAATTGACCTTTGGCACATTGATTGAAATCGTGGGCCGCCGGTTTTTCTCGTTCGGCAAGAGGCTTATTGGTAATCAGGATTACTTTTCCATTGACATCTTCACATTGCCGGCGCACTTCCTTTTCTGCGGGAGATATGAATGGCGAGACCAATACTCCTCCGTTTTCAGAGAGATGTCGCCAGCGGCGGGTCTTGTAGTCTGCGACAGATTCCGTATCGGCACGATGGATCACTACAGGTGCTTTGAAGGGGTTTTGCAGCAGCTGGAGATTTCCGTAGGCTTGCCAAAGGGAGCCGTTGAGATTGATATTATTGAGTCGCTGAAAGAAATCGGGATTCAGTATTCTCTCGAGCAGTCTTTTAGGATTTTCACGGATATATGTGATGATATGATCCAGTTTGTGACGGGGGAGCAGGTATCGGTCGTGGAAATCGGGAGTAAAAATATCGGATATCTGCGGGTAGGCTTCTCTTATTATTTGTCCGGTCTTGACTTTCATCATACCTATATAACTTCCGAGTGCCCTCGGCAGATATTCACGGGCAAAGATGGCGAAATGGATATGATCGGGCATAATAGCATATTGGAGGATCTGAAGGGCGGGACAAAGATTGGGGAAGTTGAGTATTTGTCGCTCTATGATCGAGCCGACAGCCGATTTATTGATGACTGGTTGATCGGGTGTGCCTGAAATTTGGCAAAAGCTCGGGCAATGGGGAGCTTTTCCTATAGTTATATGATAGATGGAACGACCTCGATAATCGTGCTTGGGATCTCGACCCATAGGGCTTTTTAATTTAATGGTTACTACGCCGCAAGCGGCTTTTGCGCTGACAAGCTTTGCGGGGCTTTTGTAAGTGCAGAGCCGCTTGCGGCGCAAATGTACGAAAATTTGGCTCGGGTACAATAATAACGGGATTTTTTGCTTAATTTTGCGGCATGGAACAAGTTAAGAAAGGTATCGTGGTGTACGGCGCTTCGTCGTCGGGCATCGACGTGAAATATAAAACACTCGCACGCGAGCTGGGTCGCATGCTGGGCGAAAACGGCTTCTACCTCATCAACGGTGGCGGCCGCGGCGGCCTGATGCAGGAGAGCATCGAAGGTATCATTGAGGCCGGGGGTGAAGCCGTGGGCGTATTGCCCGAATTCATGATGCACAAGGAGTGGAATCACCCGGACCTTACCGAAACCATCGTCACCGACGGCATGCACCCCCGCAAGGCCAAGATGGCCGAAATGTCGTCGGGCGCCATCGCTCTGCCGGGCGGCATAGGCACTCTCGACGAGCTCTGCGAGATAATGACCTGGCATCAGCTGGGGCTCTATCGCCATAAGGTAATAATACTCAACTATGAGGGATTTTATGACCCGCTGATAGAGATGTTTGAGAAAATGCACGATCTTCATTTCATGCGCGACAACCGCAAGCTGTGTCACATCGTAGCCACAGCCGCGGAAGCCGTGGAGCTACTCCTCGCCGACTGATGCACTTCCCGTTTGCCATACCTAATTCCGCAGTGACCGCCGACTCGCTTGCCGCGCCGGTGGAAACCATTGTGGCCGTCACTGAGCATCTTGACGACTCCCCCGCACTTACACGCGCGGAAGCCAAGGGAATCACTACCGGTGTGGTACCCTACACCCGCGGCATCGCCCCGCGCGAGCGCGCCATGCTGCCGGGCTATGACTCGGGTATAGCCTGCCTGCTGATAGGCGCGTTTCTGCTCATAGCGTTCAATCTTCGCCACTACACGACGATGCTCAAGAGCCTGCCCCGCGACCTCTTTTCGGTGCGCCGCCGCGACAATCTCTTTGAGGAGCACACCATGAACGAGACACGCCTGCTGCTGTCGATGATAGTGCTGCTGTGTCTCAACGTGGCCATACTTGCCACCGCCTGCGTCACGGCGGCGAAAGTCGCGCCCCCGCTTTCACATATAGCCATGATAATAACTTTTGCCACGGCGATGGCGGGATATTACGTGGCGCAGCTGTGCGCCTACTCCACCGTGGGGGTGGTTTTCGCCGATGCCGATGTGTCGCGACTGTGGCTGAAAGGCTTCAATGCCTCGCAGAGCACACTGGGGCTCGCACTGGTGATTCCGGCGCTGGTAGTGGTGTTTGACCCTGCGGCCGTGATGCCTGTAGCGATAGTGGCCGCGGTGCTCTATCTTATTGCCCGAATGATATTTATTTATAAGGGTTTTAGACTTTTTTACCATAAAATTAGCTCGTTTGTCTATTTTATTTTGTATCTTTGCACCCTCGAAGTCGCGCCTTTGTTTCTGATAGTGCGCGCCTATCGGTTCATTGCATTATAAAATTCACCAAAAACGCTAACATCCAAGCCCATAACTATCGTGAAAGTAAAAAAAGTATTGGTCTCCCAGCCCCAGCCCTCCCAGGGCAAGTCACCCTACTTTGACATTGCCGAGAAATATGGAGTGGAGATAGTATTCCGTCCCTTTATCAAGGTTGAAGGACTCTCGTCGAAGGATTTCCGCCAGCAGAAAATCAATATACCCGACTTTACCGCGGTGATATTCACTGCCCGCACGGCCATCGACCATTTCTTCCGTCTCTGCGAAGAGCTCCGAATCACTATTCCCGATACTATGAAATATTTCTGCACCACCGAGTCGATAGCTCTCTATCTGCAGAAATACATCGTCTACCGCAAGCGCAAGATATTCCACGGCAGCACAGGTAAGCTCGACGACCTGCTTCCCGCACTGCTCAAGCACAAGAAGGAAAATTTCCTATATGCGGTGAGCGACGTGCATAAGGACGACACCAACGTGCTCGATACCAACGGTATCAAGTACACCAAGGCTGTGATGTACCGCACGGTAAGCAACGATTTCGGTCCCGATGAGAAATTTGACTATGACATGCTCATCTTCTTCAGCCCCTCGGGAATCGACTCGCTGCTGAAAAACTTCCCCGATTTCAAGCAGGGCGACATATGTATAGGCTGCCTCGGCGCCACTACCGCCAAGGCCGTGCGCGACGCCGGGTTGCGTCTCGACATCGAGGCTCCCTCGCCGCAGGCACCCTCAATGACCGCCGCCCTCGACAACTTCCTTGCATCGCAGGCCGACAAATAAGCCGACCCCGCAGGAAAGCTCTTCACTACCGTCAGCTACAGCGATGTCATCCCCTGCCCATCCGCTACGTCTTTACAAGAAAGAGAAACTGTGCAGCGAGATAGCCATAGCCCGAGTGTTTAACCGCACGGATCCGGCTACCTCGTCGGCATCGGCATACCCGCTTGTAGCCTCGTGGCAGCTCAACAGAGTGCGCGAGATAAAGTGCCCCCGCTTTCTTGCGTCGATACCCAAGAAAAAAGTGCGCCATGCCGTAGACCGCGTAGGTCTGCGCCGGCGTGTGCGCGAAGCCTACCGCCTGCACCGCGACCTCATCCCGGCCGATGCTCCGCTCGACATCGCTTTCGTGTATGTGGGCAAGAGCATACTTCCTTATGCCGTGATCGAGAAATCGATGATGCGTCTGCTCGACAAAATCAACCGCTCACTTGACGTCGACGGCCAATGAAAAGCAACCTCCGCCGCGTAGCAAGGCTGATTTTCGTGCTCCCCATCCGGTTCTACAAAGGATGCATTTCGCCCATGTTTCCGCCCTCGTGCCGCTTCACCCCCACGTGCAGCACCTACATGCTCGAAGCCATTATGAAACACGGCATACTGCGCGGCTCGTGGCTGGGAATTAAGCGCATAATGCGCTGCCACCCGTGGGGAGGCAGCGGCTATGATCCCGTTCCTTGACGCCATGCCACTCTCCGATACCCACACCCACCGCACCGATGCCGCCGACGCCATAATCAACTACGATCCCACCGTCGACACTTACACTCCACGCCCCGACCTGACCTACTCCGCCGGCATCCACCCGTGGCGCGCCGACCTGGCCGACGACGAGATGCTATCCCGCTTGGCCACACTCGCCCGCCAAAGCAATTTCACAGCCATAGGCGAGACGGGGCTCGACGCCCTGCGCGGCTCTGATATGGAAATCCAGAGCGCAGTATTCGCCAAGCACATCACACTCGCCGCCGAGCTCGAAAAACCTCTGATAATCCACTGTGTACGCGCGTGGCAGCAGCTCATTGCCATCAGCAGGCGCTACGGTAAGCATGCCGCACCATGGATCATACACGGATTCCGCGGCAAGCCCCAACTTGCCCGTCAGCTGCTCGACGCCGGATTCAGCCTCTCATTCGGACAGCACTATAATCCCGAATCTTTCGCCATCACTCCCGTCGACCGCCGCTACGCCGAAAGCGACGAATCCACCCTCCCCGCTCTGCCGGGAGAGGTAAATAAGCTGCCGCTATAATTACTTGGATCAGATTTCTTTGAAGCCGAGTATATTTATACCATCAAATTCGGGCATGGACTGACCTGAATATATCACCGCAGAGTCCTTGACATAATCAGGGTAATTTTTACTAAAATGCTTCAGCCCCTTCGTAAAGTCAGGATGAAATGTAGCCGATGACTTAATCTCGTAACAACTATATTTCGATCCTCTCTTAACCAGAAGATCCACCTCATTCCCGTTAGAATCGCGATAGAAATATAATCCTCCATCCTCGCCACTGTTTAACCGGTTTTTGAGGAAATTCATAATTATCATATTTTCAAACAGAAAACCCCTCATCTTATCCCTGTTCATAGTTTCCACCGAGTCTATTTCAAGTAAATATGAAGCCAATCCACAATCAGTGAAATAGATTTTGGGGCTTTTGGTCAGACGCTTGCGTGTATTAGTAAAAAACGGTGGAAGAAGATAAACTATATACGAAGCCTGAAGTACTGAAATCCAGGAATTGACAGTATTAACCGCCACGCCCAATTCATTGGCAATTTCCGAAGCTTTAAATATCGAGCCAATACGCGCCGCACACAGCCTGACAAACCTCTGAAACATATTTAAATCCTTTATGGCAAGCAAATCACGGACATCTCTTTCAAGATATGTCTTAATATAGTGAGGATACAGTATTCGCGGTATATTCCGGCCACTCCATATCGCAGGATAAAACCCATTGAACAGCAATGTGTCTATCCCGTCATCTTTTCGCAGTCCGTCAATCTCCAAAATACTCAAAGGAAGAAGCTCAAACACTGCCGTTCGCCCTGCCAGGCTCTGGGTTACATTCTTCAATAGAGCGAACTGCGAACTACCTGTAAGATAAAACTTCCTTTCAGGATTCTCATCGACTATACCCTGGATATACGACAATAACTCAGGCACATGTTGCACCTCATCAATTATGACTCCCGACTTGAATGAAGATAAAAAACCTTTTGGGTCACTCACTGCAGCAAGACGAGTATCAGGATATTCCATTGACTCGTATGGCAGAGAGGGAAAAAGATGTCGAAAAAGTGTAGACTTTCCCGACTGTCTCGGGCCTGTAAGTGTTACAACAGGAAAGTATCTTGATGCTTCTTCGATTGCTTCAGACATGGTTCTATGAATATAAATCTCGGCCATTTTTAGATTTTATGTAAATTTTCAGTAGCGTTGCAAATTTACATAAACCAATTCTAAACACCAAACTCGCAGCAGCTTTTTTACTGAATTATTTCGTCAGCTACTATTTATTACCCGGGATCATAAATATTAAATTCCCGCCGATGCTTAAAAAAATATAATAAGGAAAAATTTCTTTAATAATCATTCCATATACCGCGAAAAGTCACTATCTTTGCACTTGAAAAAGTAGGGACTTCAGGTCCGGGATACTTTTTCACAGCATTATAATCATCTTACATACACTCGACGAAAAATATATTAAAACCCCAATAAATAATTCCACAATGAGTACAATTGATCTTTCACAGTATGGTATCAAAGGCGCCAAGGTGATCCACAATCCCTCTTATGAGCAGCTTTTCAAAGACGAGACCAACCCCGAGCTGACCGGCTACGAAAAGGGCCAGCTTACCGAGCTTGGTGCAGTCAACGTGATGACCGGTATCTACACCGGCCGTTCGCCCAAAGATAAATTTTTCGTAAAGGACGACACCAGCGCCAACTCTATCTGGTGGACTACCGAAGAATACAAGAACGACAATAAGCCCATCACTCCCGCTACCTGGGATGCTCTCAAGGCTATCGCCGACAAGGAGCTCAGCGACAAGACCCTCTATGTAGTCGACGCTTTCTGCGGCACCAACCCCGACACCCGTCTGGCCGTACGCTTCGTGATGGAAGTAGCATGGCAGGCCCACTTCGTGACCAACATGTTCATCCGTCCCACCGAAGAGGAGCTCAAGAACTTCAAGCCCGACTTCGTGGTGCTCAACGCATCGAAGGCCAAGGTTGAAAACTGGCAGGAGCTCGGCATCAACTCCGAGACTTGCGTTGCCTTCAACCTCACCGAGCGCATGCAGCTCATCATCAACACCTGGTATGGCGGCGAGATGAAGAAGGGTATGTTCTCGATCATGAACTACTACAATCCCCTCCGCGGCATCGCTTCGATGCACTGCTCGGCCAACACCGACAAGCAGGGCGAGAACACCGCTATCTTCTTCGGCCTCTCCGGTACAGGCAAGACCACCCTTTCGACCGACCCCAAGCGTCTGCTCATCGGTGACGACGAACACGGCTGGGATGACAACGGCGTATTTAACTACGAGGGCGGCTGCTATGCCAAGGTTATCAACCTCGACAAGGAATCAGAGCCCGACATCTACAACGCCATCACCCGCGACGCTCTCCTCGAGAACGTGACTGTAGATGCTGAAGGCAAGATCGACTTCACCGACAAGTCAGTGACCGAGAACACCCGCGTGTCTTACCCCATCAACCACATCAAGAACATCATCGTTCCCTCTCGCGGTCCCGCCGCCAAGAACGTGATCTTCCTCTCGGCCGACGCTTTCGGTGTACTTCCTCCCGTATCGATCCTCGACGACGAGCAGACCAAGTACTACTTCCTCTCGGGCTTCACCAGCAAGCTCGCCGGAACAGAGCGCGGTATCACCGAGCCTACCCCCACTTTCTCGGCTTGCTTCGGTGCAGCATTCCTTTCGCTCCACCCCACCAAGTATGCTGAAGAGCTCGTTAAGCGCATGAACCAGAGCGGCGCCAAGGCTTATCTGGTCAACACCGGCTGGAACGGTACAGGCAAGCGCATCTCTATCCGCGACACCCGCGGTATCATCGACGCTATCCTCGACGGCTCGATCCTCACCGCTCCCACCAAGAAGCTCCCCATCTTCGACTTCACCATCCCCACCGCTCTCCCCGGCGTAGATCCCGCTATCCTCGATCCCCGCGACACCTACACCAACCCCGAGGAATGGTACAAGAAGGCCGACAAGCTTGCCGAAATGTTCATCGCCAACTTCAAGAAATTTGAAGGTCACGAAGAAGGCCGCAAGCTCGTTGCAGCAGGTCCCCACGTAGAAAAGTAATTCCCTTAAGCAATTACATCGACTCCACAGCCCCCGGCGCTCCACAGCGACCGGGGGCTGATATTTCTCCCCCCGCTCCCGATTCGTCTTGATTAATCGGGATTTTAAAAAAATTTGGCGGATTAGAAAAAATGTTGTACTTTTGCAGTCGGGTAAGTCCTACACGACCAGCTCCCCGAGAACTCCGCCAGGTCTTGATCGAAGCAACGGTATCGGGTTGTAGCGGTGCGATGTAGATCGCTTACCCTTTTTTGTATCAACACCCCATCTCCTTTGCCATGATTCTCAAGCAGTTGACATTGACCAACTTTAAGAATATCGCCCAAGCCGACCTTGAATTTTCACCCAAGGTCAACGGCTTCCTCGGCAACAACGGCATGGGAAAGAGCAATCTGCTCGACGCGATATACTACATGAGCCTCACCCGCAGCTTCACCCGCGTGCCTGACCGCATGCTCATGCGCCGCGGAGAGACCTTCACCCTTGCCAAAGCTATCTACGACCGCCGTGGCACCGCCGAGGAGCTCTCGCTGGGCATGGCCGAGGGCAAGCGCAAGAAATTCCGCCGCGGGGGCAAGGAATACGACAGGCTGAGCGCCCACATAGGGTCGTTTCCCCTCGTGATGATCGCGCCTCAGGATATAGACCTGATACGCGGTGCCGGCGAGGAACGCCGCGCATGGATGGATGTGGTGATCTCGCAGAGCGATCCGGTGTATCTCGACGCGCTCATACGCTACAACCGCGCCCTGGAGCAGCGCAACACCATGCTGCGCACCGGAGTGGTGGATCACACGCTCTATGAGGCCGTGGAGTCGATAATGGATTTCACCGCCGCCACAATCCACAGCGCCCGCGCCCGCTGGGTCGACGAGCTCACCGGGATATTCCACCGCTACTATACCGCCATAGCCGGCACCGGCGAGGAGGCTTCGATTTCCTATGACAGCACCCTGTCGCAGCCGGGCGCCTCGATGACGGCTCTGCTCGACAGCGCCCGCCGCCACGATGAAATCGTGAAGCACACCTCCGTAGGCCCTCACCGCGACGATATAGAAATGTTGCTCGACGGCATGCCCGTGCGCCGCACCGGCTCTCAAGGGCAATGCAAGAGCTTCACGATAGCGCTGAGGCTGGCGCAATATGAGTTTCTCAGCCGCTCTACCGGCATGCGCCCGCTGCTGCTGCTCGACGATATTTTCGACAAGCTCGACGCCGGCCGCGTGGAGCGTATCGTGAGCGTGATTTCATCTGACAGTTTCGGGCAGATATTCATCACCGATACCAACCGCACTCACCTCGACGAGATAATGTCGCGCTCGGCGGGCGACTACCGCCTGTGGCACGTCGACCACGGTAATTTCACACCTGTCACCCACGATGAAACGCACTGATCCCGTACGCCTCGGCGACTTTGTCGACCGTGTGCTCTCGCAGGCCGGAATCTCTGACCGTCTCGACGAGCACCGGCTCTGCGCCCTCTGGCCAGAAATCGTGGGCCCCGGCATCAACCGCTACACCGTGCGCCGCTACGTGGACCGCGGCGTGCTCCATATATATCTCACCTCGGCTCCGCTTAAAAACGAACTGATGTTTAACCGCGCGGCTCTCGTCAGGGCGCTCAACGACGCCTGCGGCCGCGAGGTGATAACCGATGTAACCATTCACTGACATGACACCCAAAAATCTTCCGGCCGACGCCAACCCCCGCGTTCCCGCTCCGGGGACATTTCACCATTACATACCGGTGCAGATACGGTTTACCGACATCGACGCGCTGGGACACGTAAACAATGCCGTCTACATCAACTATTTCGACCTCGGCAAAACCAAATACTTCGAGAGTGCTATGCACGATGCCATCGACTGGGGCAACATAGGCGTGGTAATTGTCAACATCAATTGCTCTTACTACGCTCCCACGCTCTATGAAGAGTCCATCGAAGTGCTCACCAAAGTGACCGAGATAGGGCAGCGAAGCCTCCACGTGGAGCAACGACTGATCAATTCTGACACTATGCAGACCAAAGCCGTGTGTTACACTATCCTTTCGGGGTTCAGTCGCGAGACCATGAAGTCGGTTGAAATCACTCCCGAGTGGGTTACCGCTCTTGAGAAATATGAAGAAGCCAAGCTGACCCGATGAGCACTCCCCGCTCCATACCCGAGGATTTTGCCGCGGAATGCCGTCGTCAACTCGGCGATGAAGCCGCACCGCTGCTTGACTCGCTGCGTGATGGCGAACCGGGGCGATCGGTGCGCCTGAATCCGGCCAAGCCGTCGGCACTCGCTCCCGCGGGGGAGGCTGTGGAGTGGTGCGACGGTGGTGTGAGACTTGCCGCCGACGCGCCTTCGGTCACTCTCGACCCGCTTTTCCATGCCGGAGCCTACTACGCTCAGGATGCTTCGTCGATGATCGTAAAGACCGTCGTGAAGCATATAGCCGGAGCTGACCCGCTGGTAGCCGTTGACGCCTGCGCCGCACCCGGCGGCAAGACCACCGCCACAATCGACGCATTGCCCGCCGGCTCTCTGATGATAGCCAACGAGATAGTGCCCGCCCGCTGCGCCATATTGCGCGAGAATCTTCTGAAGTGGGGTTACCCCGCAACCATAGTCACCCGCGGCGACACGGCAACCCTCGCCCGCATGGGGGAGACGGCCGACCTCGTCATTGCCGACGTGCCCTGCTCGGGCGAAGGCATGATGCGCAAGGATGCCGACGCCGTGGCGCAATGGAATCCGCGCCTGGTGGAGGAATGTGCGCGGCTACAACGCGAGATTGTCGACAATCTCTGGAATCTGCTTCGCCCCGGCGGCACGATGATTTACTCCACTTGCACATTCAACCGCCACGAGAATGAGGAAAATGTAGCTTATATAGTGGATGAACTGGGCGGCGAGCCGATCGCAGTGCCAGGCCTTCCCGATTGCATAGCTCCGGGCATCGATACGCCTTATCCATGCTACCGCTTCATGCCCCACCGTCTGCGCGGCGAAGGACTGTTTGTGGCGGTCATACGCAAGCCCGGCCACAGTTCGCCCCTCGGCGATGATTCTGTCCCTGCGGGAAAGCGCAAAGACTCCCGCAACCGACGGCATGATACCGGCAGGTCATCGGCGGCACGCGATATTGCCGCAAGCCTGGTCGACCGCCCCGAATCATTCGGTATCATCGAGACCTCTGACGCCATCACGCTTTTTCCCGAAAAATGGATGCCCCTGCTCAAGCGCGTGGAGCGATGCACCACTGTAGTGCAGGCCGGCATTACCGCCGCCACCATAAAGGGGCGCGACGTAATACCTCATCACTCGCTGGCAATGTCGACGGCCATGAATCGCGAAGCATTTCCCGAAGTGGCGCTCTCGCTCGATGACGCCCGCGACTTTCTGCGCCGCAACACTCTCACCCTGCCCCCCGACACTCCGCGCGGATATGTCACCGTGACCTACGGCGGCCTGCCGCTCGGATTCATGAAGCACTTGGGCAACCGCTCCAACAATCTTTACCCCGCCGATTACCGCATAAAATTCCTATAAATATCCCGCCATGAAAAAATCGCTTATCCTCATCTGCACCCTCATCTACACCATCGCCCTCAATGCCGCCTCACCGCAGCTCATAGGTCGCCGCGGCAGCGCCTACGGCGTGGAGAACTCCAAAGAAGCATTCCGCAACGGCGCCCGCATGGGATTTGACATGATGGAATGCCACGTGCGTCTCACCGCCGATTCAGTCTACGTGGCCGCCCACGACGGCAAAACCGCCCGTCTTGGCGGAAACATGAAAATCGAGACCTCCACGCTGCCCGAACTCCTTACCGAG
>JAIDSW010000220.1 GCA_029061025.1 Duncaniella sp. | reverse complement strand
TCGTAAAGCGTCGTGTCACCCCCGGGCTCGATGAAGAAACCGCGGTTGAAATAGTGTCCCTCGCCATCGGTAGCGAGAAAACTTCCTGCCAGAGCCACACCGAAAAACTGAGCCCAGCGGCGCAGGGTGTCTACGGTATGCCCGTCGTCGGTTTCGGCGATTCGGGCGAGTGATTGTCTGTCAAACACGTAGCCTGTGGTAAACAGTTCGGGTAATATCACTAGATCCGTATCAGGCTCAACCTCACGAAGCCGCGAGGCGATCGAGATAATGTTTTCGTGAACAGTCTCACCCGCTATATCGTGGGCGAGGGTGCATACTTTCAATATATTTGACATCAGTCTTCGGTAGTGAATCGGTCAGCATAGCGTCCGGTAAACGGACGGAAATAGTCCTTGATGGCTCTCATGTCGGCATCGACGTCGCCGGTAGGGACAAACTCGCGGTCGAGGATCACCGTGCGCGACGGGAAGTCGAGCGCCGCGAGAAATATGGGGATATGAGCCCCCTGCGCTATTCGCAAAAATCCCGTGTGCCAGCGTGTGGTCAGCGATCGGGTGCCTTCAGGGGTGATGGCGACAGTAAGGCGCTCGGAGTGATTGAACTTTTCGATCACGGCGTCGGTAAGAGATTCCTTGCGGTCTTTGCGCCTGGATACGGGAATCCCTCCGAGTGCTTTGAACAGAATGTTGAGAGGGAAGAAAAACCAGGATTCTTTCATGAGAAAGCCTATCTTACGCCCCACGGCACGCGAGGCGAGAATACAGAGGACAAAGTCCCAGTTTGACGTGTGCGGAGCCACCACAATGATACTTTTAGGTACTTCGGGCACGTTAATGATGACTTTCCACCGGGCCATCTTAAGAATCCAGGCGCATATTCCCATAACGTAAAGTCTTTATTTTGCTGCTGCTGCCTTTGCTGCTTCCTTGGCAGCGGCGGGAAGACAAGCGTTCATTTCCTTGATGATTTCCTCGACGCTCTTGTTGAAATCAGCCTTGAGTGATTTGAAAGCGGCCTTATAGTATTGGTTGCGAGCTTTGTTATAAGCCTTCATGTCGTAGTCGAAGCTCGAAGGGGTGCGGTCGAAGGCTACAGATACGCGCTCGATGGTAGTCTCCTGAAGATCAGCGATCTTATATACGATTTCATTCATCTTTTCGGCATCGATACCGTCGATCGCCCACTTTGCTATGATACATTCACCTGCGAGAGCGCCGCAGATATTGCGGATTTCTTTTTTTAGAAGTCGTTTGTTGGACATAACTTTGAGATTATTAGAATTGTTTATTTGCAAATTATATTGATATTAGCGGATCGGCAAAGAGCGTAAGTTGGCTGAAAGCCGGTACGCGGTGCCTTCGGCACTTTGCCCGTCCGCAAATTTAACAAATAATTCTGTAATGAAGTTGTCCTTAACGAAATATTTTTCAGAACAGGACGCGGGCAAGCGAGTCGCAATTCTCGGTAATGTGGTGAAGGAACACAAATTCAAAATCTTTTCCGGCTTTCTCACCTCGGGCAACCGACAGAGAATATATGGAAGCGCGGACGTCGAGAAGCTTTTCATTTAGAGCTGTTTCGTCGTTGCCGAGGGCTATCACGCTATCGGCGGCTGCGATGGCGGCGGCCTTGATTTCGGGTGATACTTCCTTTATGTCAGAAGCCGGTGCCTCAGATTGATGAGAAGAACATGAGCAACCCGAAGCGGCAAAAAGAGTCGCAGCCGATAAAATTATGAACAAGTATGAGAATATTTTCATATATGGAGTATTATAGGATGGTCATGGCGATTTTTGCACAGGCCTCGGCGTCGGCCAAAGCATCGTGATGGTTGTAGAATGGGATGCCGAGAAATTCACACAGCGACGGGAGGGAAAAAGACCCTATCAGGGCGCGAGGAATAGTGCGACGTGCCTTCTCAAGAGTACACAGGAATTTATAATATGGGTAGTCAAGTCCGTAGCAACGATGGGCTGCTTTTATGCAGCTTTCGTCAAAGCGCTTGTTGTGTGCCACCAGGGGAAGATCGTCTATGAAGTCGTTCACGTCGGCCCACACACGATCAAATGTGCGCGCGTTTTCAGTATCACTCATCCCGATGCCGTGGATACTCTCGGTAAAATACCGGTTGTAATATTCGGGCTCGGGCTTTACGAGTTCGTAGAAACGGTCGACAATAGCGCCATCTATCACCTTGACCGCCCCTATAGCGCATATCGAGGTGGGATATTTGTTGGCGGTTTCTACGTCGATGGCTACGAAATTATCCATTAATTGCTCGGTTGACTTCGTTTTTAACTTCCTCCATGAGCCATCTTGGAGTAGAGGTAGCTCCGCAAATGCCTATCGATGAAGCGCCGTCGATCCATTCGGACTTGAAATCGTCGCGTCGTGCGATATGATGTGTGCGGGGATTGACCTCGCGGCACTGCTCGAGGAGAACCTTGCCGTTGCTGCTCTTTGCACCGGCCACAAATAGCACAACATCGTGAGTGGCTGCGAAATGGCGTATGTGATCCACGCGGTTGGCCACCTGACGGCATATAGTATCGTAGGACTTGAAATTCACGCCCGGTGCAATCCGTCGGGAAATTTCATCGATAATGCGGCTGAACCCTTCGAGAGGCATTGTGGTCTGCGAATAGAGGGCTATATCGCGGTTGAAATCGATGGCGTCGAGCTTATCGGGACTTTCTATCACGATTGCCTCGCCGTCAGTCTGTCCCACAAGCCCGTTGACCTCAGCGTGACCTTTCTTGCCGTATATCACTATCTGAGGACGTGGCGACGAGTCGTAGGTGGCTTTGATGCGCTGCTGAAGCCTCAATACTACGGGACACGTTGCGTCAATGATGCGTATGCCGTTGCTCCGTGCAAGGTCGTAGGTCGAAGGAGGTTCGCCATGAGCGCGGAGCAGTACCTTGACGTCGTGCAGCTCACGCAGATCGTCATGATTTATGGTAAGTAACCCGCGATTTTCGAGTCGCTCCACCTCGTCACTGTTGTGGACTATGTCGCCCAGGCAGTAAAGCGGTTCGCCTGAATTGATCGAAAGTTCATCCTCAGCCTTGGCTATGGCGGTAACTACGCCGTGGCAGAATCCCGAACGGTCGTCGATCTCTACGGTAGGAATCCCCGCCATCATTCAGCTGTGATTGAATTAAATAGATTGAGCAGGAAAGCATTCTGCTCGTCGACAGTCATTTCGGAGTTGTCGAGGTCAACCGCATCATCGGCGCGACGGAGCGGACTTTCCTTGCGAGTCTCGTCGATATGGTCGCGCGAGAGCACATTGGCCAATACGGCCTCATAATCCACATTCTCGCCTTTTGCTTTAAGCTCAAGGTAACGGCGGGTAGCACGTTTCTCGGCCGAAGCATTGCAGAATACCTTCATTTCGGCATGGGGAAACACGGTTGTCCCTATATCCCTACCGTCCATGACTATACCGCCTTCCGAACCGAGAGCCTGCTGCATCCTTACCAGAGCATGACGCACTTCAGGGATAGCTGCAACGGGCGAAACATTATCAGAGACTTCGAGGCTGCGGATTTCTTTTTCCACATTCTCACCGTTGAGTATAGTGTATTGCCTGTCGCCCGACACCTCAAAGTCTATAGTGATGGCGGGAAGCGCTGCTACGAGGGCGTTGACATCTATGTTGCCGGTTTTGTCGATTAAGCCCGAACGCATTGCATAGAGGGTCACGGCGCGATACATCGCACCTGAATCGATATAGCGGTATCCGATTGCTTTGGCAAGAGCTTTGGCCATGGTGCTTTTGCCCGACGAGGAGTATCCGTCGATAGCTATTGTGATGGGATGGGACTGCATAAGTGAGAATATTTAGAATTCGTAAAGATTCGTAGAGATATTAAGCATCAGAGTGGTAGCTCCGGTGTGGGGTTGTGCAAAGGCGACACCGAGGTTGAAGTTCCTTACCTTCAGACCTGCGGTAATGGAGAAGCCCGACAGAAAGTTGCGCTGATATGTAGCCATGTCGGTGCGGGTCTTGTAGTTATATCCGATACCTATGTTGAATTTCTCGCTCGGCACGAAGTCGGCGGCGAAAATCAGGTGGCGGAAAAGGTTGGATCCGAAGGAATCCTTCACCTTAGGATCAGCCGATATGCTGCCGTCGCCGGCATCGTAATAGGGGAGATGCCATTTAGTGAGATTCCATGCTGTAATCGACCATCTTACAGGGAGCGATCCGAATGATTGAGTCCATCCGAGCCTAAGGTCAATGGGCAGGCGGTCATAGCTCTCGTTGAAGCGCTTGATCTGTCCGCCGAGGTTGGCTACAACTGCTGAAAACGACAGATCACGGTCAGGATCGTAATAATTTACACCCAGATCGGTGGCAAGCGCCATGGCCGTATAAGCATCGTATGTGCTGTAGACGAACTTCACGTTAATGCCGCCTCGCCAGCGGTCAGAGATGTCGTGGGCATATATACCGTTTATAACGAGGTCTTTAGGAGAAAATTCACCGGTAAGCACGCCATTGACGTCAGCGCTTTTTATAGATCCGTAGCCGAGGTATTGCAGCCCCATGGCCCACGCCCCGTGTTCACCGGCAGCACGACCGAATTTCACTCCGGCAAAATTAGAGTCGCCAATATAGTGCATGTAGTTGAATCCCAGTTGCATTCCAATCTCGGGGCCAAGCAGACCCGGATTCTGGTCAACGATGTTGATGTCGTCGTCGATAGTGGAAATGTTGACACCACCGAGACCGTATACACGGGTTGAGGATGCTATGTTGAGGAAATTGTATGATGGCGACGAATCTTGTGCAGAACCTTGCAGGCCTGTAGTGACGATCAATATCGCAGTGAAAATTCGCAGAAATGTTTGATACATAAATGATTGGAAGTATAGTGATGCTTTGGCCGCAGCGCGGCAAGCTATAATATAACGCGCGCGGAAAGGTGTTTAGTATAATCGAGTGTAAAATTGACTATAATTGTCAACAAAACAAAAACAAATATAATCTATCCCAAAACGGTGATGCCTGATGCGGATGTTAAGGAAATAGTTCATATTTTTGCACCTGAAAAAGATTCATCATTAATCTCTCTATGAACCTACTGCAAAATATTTTATCAACCATAATTCTTACGATATTTTTCACGGGAGTTGCACAAGCGCAGTCGTCAGAGCTTAACTGCGGGGGTATATCTTCAGGCATGACAGTTTCAGTTACCACTCACATCGAGGCTTACGATGTAAGCTCCGTGGAAATATCTCCATCTTTTCCCGGAGGCGAGCAAGCTCTCGTCAGTTTCATCAACAGCGAGCGCCGCTATCCGCGCGAGGCTTATTCGGCAGGACTCGAAGGCCGGGTGGTGTGCGGCTTTATTGTCAACCCTGACGGAGCGCTTTCCCACGTCACAGTAGTGCGTGGAGTGAGCGAGGATCTCAACCGCGAGGCGGTGAGGGTGATCTCCTCCATGCCGAGGTGGCAACCCGGGGTGAGAGGCGGGGTCAACGTGCCCGTATATTGCTGCTTGACCATCCCTTTCAGGCTTTGACGGCTTATATTTGCGTTTATATTTCTTTATACAGCTGTTTGGTATAATACGCTGAAAAATAGGGAAATAATATTTATATAACCGATAAATCGTTTATATTTCCGCTCAATGACTCTAAATTGCTATTGATTGTTGCGTAAATTTGCAATGTGAAAATTTTATCAGCATAGGATTTATACGACACATGCGTTTTCAACGCTACTTTTTCTAAGGTAAAACTGATAGGTATGTGCTTTTATCATGCACGTCTGATCATATTTTCTACTGGATTTTTACGCATAGTACTCTACTTACAAATCGCAACCGCCTGCGGATTCGGAATCCACAGACGGTTGCAATTTTTTTTGTGCCGACACAGTCAAAGCTGGCCTCGCGGAAATGCATCGATGAAGCTGCCGGGAGTGGCGTTGACGATTCTTACTCCTTTGCGGTCGGCGAAACGCTTTATGAGATGATAGGCGCGGAATGCTACGTGGAAACTGTAGAGAATGTCGTGCATCCTCACATCGCGGTACACGGCTCTTATACGGTCTTTTTCCTCCGCTGATTCCTTATAAAAATGAGGCTGGATGCTGACCACTTCATTATTTTCGTTCACACTCAGTGTCTGAGTCCACGTATGATCGGCACCTGCTATCGCTATGTCTCTGTAACCTAAAGATATACCCGACATGATGGCGGGTATCAATACGTTGCGCGGTCGCGGCATGGCAAGACTGCGGCTGTAGACAGCCTCGGTGAAGAAATCAAATCCTTCAACCCCGATGGCATTGAAGCGAGCCACGGTTATGGCCGGATTCACGCTGAAATCTGTCAGGTCAGCGCCGTGAGGTATGATAAGCACCATATCCCATGAAACTTTGGTTAAGTTTTCCTTGAGCTTCTTCACATTCACGTCGCTCGAACTGAAAAAATGTGGATCAGCGAGAATGTAGTACTTAGGTCGCAGGTCAAAAAATTCGGGGGCGTTTGCGGCGAAATTTACGGCCATGGTGTCGCTTTGGCGCAATACATTGGAGTGATTATGAATGGTCTCGGCAAGCGATGGACCGTTGCCCATAATAATGAGGCGCTTTCCGTGGCGATCCTCTGCTTTCAATCCGCAGCGGCGTGATTGGAGTATTATCTTGACTATACCCTTTGCCGTAAGAAAACTGTTCTCGAAAAAGCGGGAGATTTTCTCAGAGGTCTTCATCGGTATATTCATGATTGGTGAGATAATCCACTACGTTGGCAGGGTGGTATTCTATGGGTAGCTCCGATGGCTCTACAATAGCATCGGTGGTGATGGCAGCTACCATTTTCTTATCCGGTCCTCCCCACAGCTTGCCCGCCAAGGTCAGCCATTTCACTTTCTTGGCGCCGACTGTAGAGATGCGCTTGTGTCCCACTCTTACTGACAGCGCCTCAATCAGATCGTGCCATGTGGTATCGCTGCCGTCGGTAACAGTGTAAGAGCCTTTGATTCCCGCCATCTTCGCCGCAAGGCGTGCTGCGTCGGTTGCATGTATCACACTCACGCGGGCATCGTTGCCCTCGATGTGAAACATCGTTCCGCGTCCGGTCATGGCTACAATATCGCGCATCAATCCTCCCATGCCCGTACCGATTATATAAGGAGTGCGCAACACCGTAACCGGAATGTCCTTTGATGTAATCTCGGGTAGCGCTGTATCCCGGGATGTAATAATGATTAGATTTTCTTCTTTAGAGCAGTCAATTCTTTCGGCGTCGATATTACCCTCGACTGCGATATATATGGCAGTGCGGGGCGCGGAGTATCCGGGATCAGAGATTTCCGTGTAACCTTCGTCGGCAAAGGCTCTCCTGACAAACTTATCGAGATAGCAGGGCTCTGATATGATTTCAAAATATCGGGGATGATCCATGATTGAAACTGTTTTATGCTGCAAAGGTAATCAAAATATCATAAAAAACTACCTCCCGGCGCAGAGCCGGAAGGCAGCAGTGAATGTATGCAGGTTGTGTAGAGCCTTACTTGACAACTATTCGGGCACTGCCGAAAGCGTTGATCTGAAGCGATGTGAATATGCTCTTAAGGGCGAGAGCGGCCTTGACAGGAATTAAGGCTTCGTTAAGCTCGGGAGAGAATGCTGCAAACGCACCCACGCCGGGCACTATTGCAAGAAAACCTCCGCCGAAGCTGCATACGGCAGGCACTCCTGTGATGGCCAGCCACTGGCGGCGCATCTTATGCGGACCCTTAGCTGCCATAGAAGCAATGAGGGCAGCGGAATTTACGCCATCAAATACATTGGCTCTCGTGGTGGGATTTACACCGTCGGCCACTATAGTTGCACCCATGTTGGCAAGCTGCTCGGCAGTTACCTGCATGGAGTGGAGTCGGGCATAGGCGTCGAGAGTGAGAGCGGCGTCATCATAAAGGAAGTAATCAGCGGCGGCAAGTTCGTTGACCGTATCATTAGCTCTGATTTCATCCATGCGGGCCTTGTAAAGATCGTCGTCCATTACAGGAGCGGCACCCGTGAGATTATAAAGAGTGTCTGACATTATATCCATCTTGGCGTCGATGTCGCCGGTCGGTTCCACCATGCTGAGTTCGCGCAGGCCGCGAAGATGAGCATGCTGTTTCTTCAATGTCTCTTTGGCTTCCTTGTTGGCCTGATTGCAACTGCATCCGCATCCGCCCATCTTCTGCATCACCTCCTCTACAGGCTTCTGGCTGAATAGTTGGGCGAGGATAGGAAGATCGGCGAGTGCTCCGAGGGTAAATCGCGTATCGGTATCGCCCACGTTGTAGCGACGACCGTCGGCAAGAATCATCGAGATGCCGAATTTCCCGGCATTGCGGTTGCCGAGTTTCTCGGGAATTGTTCCCGCATTATTTTTCTTCTGTTCGTTGTAGGCTTTGTCAATGGCCTTTGTTAAATCAGAGTAATTAATGATACGATCCATGATGTTTTTATGTTTAGTTGGTTTGTAGAATTCTTGTTTGTTTTGACTATAAAACGCTGGGGGCTCAGTCATGGTTTCGAGGTTTTGAATAATTAACCCTGAGGGTCGATTTTATTAATAAATGTGGACGGGCGTTAAAGAAATGGCTATCTGTTAAACGGTGTTAAAACTCCGTCGGAAGTTTTGCGAATTAAAAAATAGTTTCTACCTTTGCATCGCAAAAGCAAAAAAGAGCACATTAAAATTGCGAAAATAGCTCAGTTGGTAGAGCACAACCTTGCCAAGGTTGGGGTCGCGGGTTCGAGTCCCGTTTTTCGCTCC
>JAIDSW010000022.1 GCA_029061025.1 Duncaniella sp. | reverse complement strand
TCGGCTCATTAGCTCAACTGAATAGAGCATCTGACTACGGATCAGAAGGTTACAGGTTTGAATCCTGTATGAGTCACACAAGGCAATCCGGTTTCCCAATGCTAATCAATCCATGATAGTTAAGGCTGCCGGATTGCTTTTTTAAACCGGTCAAAGTCATGCGCCACATAATCACATTTCTGCTACTGCTTGCTTCATGCGTCACGGTAAAAGCCGACTCCATCGCGACTGAAAAAATCTCCTACATACCTCAGTTCAGCGGCACGGTTCGTGCCCGCTGGGAAGGTGACCTCGACGACGGCTCGTCGCGCTTTCAGGTCAGGAACGTGCGCGTGATCATGCAGGGAAAAATCGCGCCCGAAATCTCATATTTCATCCAGACCGACCTCTGTGACCGCGGAAAAATGAAAATACTTGATGCCTACGGTCAGATGGGAATCATCAGCGGATTAAATCTGCGCGCCGGGCAGTTCCGTATGCCCACGGGCGTGGAGACATTCCGCCATCCCGGCAATTACATTTTCGCCAACCGCTCCACGGTGGGAAAATTCTGCAACTACCGCGCCGTGGGAGCGCGCCTTCAGTACCGCCTTCCGATTCCTCTGCAGCTCGAAGCCGGAGTGTTCAGCCCCTCGGCGATAGGCGACCACGAGGTATGGACCAAAACTTTTGCATTCGGCTCAAAGGCTCAGTATTATCTCGGTGACTGGACCATAACCGCCGGATACCAGACGGTCAGGCCGGGGACGGTGCGCATGGACTATACCGATGCCTCCGTGGCGTGGCACTCAGGCCGATGGGAGGTAGAGGGCGAATATATGTACAAGCGCTATGCCCGCCACGCTCTCGACGCCACACATCTGTGGTGCATCTTCGGCAGCTACTCCATGCCCGTAAAGGCCGGCATTTTCAACTATCTTTCATTTCAGGGACGATGGGACGGATGCACGGATAATTCCGACGGTATCGCGACCGACGACAACGGCCTGCTTTCAGTGACCGAGGCCGCTCGCAACCGACTTACGGCAGGCGCGACTATCTCCTACCGTCGCACCCGCGTGTGGCTCGACCTGCGCGTAAACTACGAAAAACTATTCTATCACCACGGCTTCACACCCTCCCCCGGCCAGGGCGACCGCCTGATAGCCGAGATGGTGGTGCATTTCTGATTACATTTCCGCTTACTCCGTGGCTACGGATGTCACGGTGCCTGAGGCGAGTGTGGTAATGAGGGTTGTTCCGGGGGCTATCTGCGATGCGTCGGTGACGGCGTGGCCGTCGACACGGGTTATCGAATATCCACGGGCGAGGGTGGCTGAGGGTGAAAGCACGCCCACAAGCCGCTCAAGGGCATCAAGATGAGTGGCACGGCGCGACATCGAGGCCGCGATGGCCGTAGAGAGCCGCTGCATGGCTCCGTCGAGTTTCGACTGATAAGGACGCAGAGCGCCCGACGATGCCGAAATCACCCGCAGTGAAAGACGGTCGAGTGTAGCACGTGCTCCACTCACAGCCGCACCGGGCAGAAACGGCAGCCGCGAGCCTATATAAGCGAGTTGCTCCGAGGCCTCGGCAAGCATGCGCCCCGCAGCAAGGGTGATGGCTCGGGCGGAGTTGTCGATGCGTTCAAGCAGTTCCTCGGCCTGCTCAATGAGCCACTGGGCCGCTGCCGTAGGGGTCTTTACACGCATGTTGGCTACATAATCGAGCACCGTGATGTCGCGCTCATGCCCTATACCCACTATCACGGGCAGCGGAAATTGGGCGATGTTGGCGGCAAGTTCGTAGTTTTCAAACGAAGCCAGGTCGCTCGTCGCGCCGCCGCCGCGTATTATCACCACGCAGTCCCACCGGTCCTCGGCGGCAGCGATCTCGTCGAGAGCGGCAATGATCGATGCCGGTGCCTGAGTGCCCTGCATCACGGCGCCGAAAAGTGAGGTGGTGAAGCGCAGGCGTCGCGGATTATCGGCAAGATGTCGCATGAAGTCGCCGTAGCCCGCCGCTCCTTCGGCGGAAATCACTGCTATGCGGAGCGTGGGGATATTCCACGCAAGCTCGCGATTGAGGTTTATGACACCTTCGGTGGTGAGCCGCGCGAGTATCTCGCGGCGCAAGCGCATGAGGTCGCCCATCGTATAGGCGGGATCGATATCTGTGATATTCAGTGACAGACCGTAGGCGGGGTGATAGTTGGCCGTCACCTTAACCATCACTTTCATGCCGCTGTCGAGCCGCGTGCCCGTGGCCATGAAAAAGTCGGCGTCGAGCCGCTGGAAAGTGGTGCGCCATATCGTGGCGCGGGCGCGGGCGATAGTGTCGCCGGTAGCCGGATTTTTCTGAATGAGTTCGAGATAGCAGTGGCCGTTGCGGCGCAGGTCGCTCGTCTCGGCGGTGACCCAGGCGCTACGCAACGAAGGAGCCGAGGCCACGACCTCGGCTATAAGATTATTGAATTGCTCGAGAGTGAGCGACGCGGGCGCCGGACTCATCGGTCAAGTGAGAACTTTTTTCCGTTCCAGGTATACGAGAGGGTGGGACGCAGATACGGGCTGACAATATCATAGATGTCCTCGTCGAGGAATCGATTCAGATTATTGACCAGCAGGAGCTTGCCGGTAGCAGGATCGTAGTTGTACGACGCAAGCATGAAAGGCACCTGCATCTCCACCTCGGCTTTGTTGGCCTTACCTTCGGGAGTGAGCCAGTCGTCTATGCGGGGCTTGGCGAAATAGGCTCCGTCGGGGAGCGCTTTCCAGTCGGCATCGAAAAATGCTATCGAGCTGTCAAGACCGGGCGCGGCCACGGTGGAAATCACCGCCACCACCTGACCCGATGCACCGTCGAGCACTACGATCTGCGCCGTCGACGAGTCGGTCATCTTCACGCTGAGCGACTTGTCACTGAGCGAGGTGACGGCTGACTGGCCTTTGAGATTATTGGTCGACGTGTTGCTCATCCCGCTGTTGAAATAATCAATCATATCCATGCGGGTGGTGCTGTCGAGAAGCGGGAACACCGAGTTGGGTGCGGTAGAAAATGCTTCCGACGCTGTAATCTGGGCCATCATGGCGAGCGAGCCTGCAAGCAGACCGGCCGCCGATACTATAATTCGGTTAAACATAGACATAGGCAGATATTTTTATGTATAACGGAATCCCGACCCGAATTCGTATTATTTCTTTGACTTTTTCGTGGCGATGCGGGCATAGTCGCGGTCGGGCACGGCGATTTCGCTGTGGATACGCTTGCCCACAAACTCTGCGCCGGTGAGCGCGCCCACTACCTTGCGGGCCTCGGATTTCTTCACGTCAAACAGGGTGTAGCCGGGCAGCAGGTCGATGCGACCCACATCCACGCGCTTGCCGCGCACCAGATGATTGAGCATATCGATAAGGTTGCCGGCATAGAAGCCGTCGCGCTTGCCCACATTGACATATATTCGCTCCATGCCTCGCTCGGCGGTGCGGCGGTCTTTCTCGGCATCGCTGCGGGGCTCCCCTTTCTTCGACTCCTTGCGCTGCTTCTTGGAAGGCTTTTCGTCGATAAAGTCGATGGTGGGAGCATCCTTGTAATAGTCGAGCAGTCGGTTGAATTCCAGGGAGATGACGCGCTTGAGCAGGTCTTCCTGACTGAGCCAGCTAAGTTTGCGGCTGATGCCGGGAATGTAGCGCATGATCTCGTCGTCGTTCACCTCCACGCGCTCCAGTCGGTCGGCAAGATTGTAAAGCTGCTTTTCGATGATATGCTGAGGGGTGGGCACATCCTTGCGCTCGAAAGTCTTGCCGATGATGCGCTCTATCTCGCGCAGTTTGCTCTTCTCGCGCGAGTGGATGATGGCCACCGATACGCCGCTCTTTCCGGCTCGGCCGGTACGACCCGAGCGGTGGGTGTAGACGGCTGCATCCTCGGGAAGGCCATAGTTGATGACATGGGTAAGATCATCCACATCCAGTCCGCGGGCAGCCACGTCGGTAGCCACAAGCAACGTCACCACGCGGTCGCGGAACTTCTTCATCACTATATCGCGCTGCTGCTGCGAGAGGTCGCCGTGAAGCGCCTCGGCGTTATAGCCGTCCTTGATCAGCTTGTCGGCGATCTCCTGAGTGTCGCGGCGCGTGCGGCAGAAGATAATGGCGTAGATGCCGGGCGAATTGTCGGCTATACGTTTCAGCGCAAGGTATTTATCCTTGGCATGCACCATATAGTATACGTGGCGCACATTCTGCGCGCCTTCGTTGCGCGTGCCCACCACAATCTCCTCATAATCTTTCATATACCGCTTGGCAATCTTGAGAATATCGGAAGGCATTGTAGCCGAGAACATCAGCATCTTGCGATCTTCGGGCACATACGACAGTATCTCCTCGATCGAGTCGAGGAAACCCATGTTGAGCATCTCGTCGGCCTCGTCGAGCACCACGGTGTTGACATGTTCGAGCTTCACCACGCCGCGCTTTATCAGGTCGATCAGTCGGCCCGGTGTAGCCACGATGATCTGCACGCCCTCACGCAGTCCGCGTATCTGACTCTCGATGCTCGACCCGCCATATACGGGGAGCACCTTCACTTCAGGTATAAACTTTGAAAAATCAGCGAGATCCGATGCGATCTGAAGACACAGTTCGCGCGTAGGCGACAAGATGAGCGCCTGCGGACGACGCTCGGCGGGATTGATGCGCTGAAGCACCGGCAGGCCAAACGCGGCAGTCTTTCCTGTACCGGTCTGCGCAAGCGCCACTATATCCTTAGCATCACCCAGCAGCCGGGGAATCACACGCTCCTGCACGGGCATAGGTTGTTCAAAACCGAGATCCTCGATGGCGCGCCTCAGCGGCTCCGCCACTCCTAATTCTTCAAAAGTTTTCATATCTATATCGTAATTTATTTTCAAAAATTAGCTTTACTATAAAACTCCCATATACCCGAAAAGGTTTACCTGCCCTCCAATTCTACCGCGGGAGGCGTCTATTACAGCAGCCACGAATAAAAATAAACCTATAAGTTGCATTTTCGTTGTATAATTATTATAATTGCATTATAATATTACATCTTAACTATGGAATTTGTAAATCGTTTTTAAAGGCCAACGGTGTATTTGATATAGACAGTTTTGTCAAACTTACTAATGAATAATATTATGAATAATAAAACTATAAAATTTTTAGAAGAACATCAGAGTTCAACCCCTTCTCGATTTGTAGAGGAAGCCAACTGGCGTAAAGAGAATGCAGGGTGGCTAAAATGGTCACGTCAATTAGCCACCACCCTTATAGGTTATATGCACGAGCACAAACTTAAACGTGCTGATCTTGCCGCGCTACTGGGCGTTTCGCCGCAATACATAAGCAAACTGCTTTCGGGTACTGAAAATCTGAGTTTCAAGAGTATTGCCAACATAGAGCAAAGACTCGGCATCAGCTGTATCAGTATGGTTACGGCTTGACTCCGGACTGACTGCGCCGGATTTTTTACATTTTTACACATAATATATTGGTCGGAAATCGCGTAATTTTTCCTCAATCGCGGCGGGTGTGGAAATAATTGCTTATATTTGTAGTCGTAACCAATTTTTTCATCACCGATGATCACTATCCAGGAAAACGTATCGCTTGCTCCGCTCCACACTCTGGGGCTTGACGTAAAGTGCAGGAGATTTATCAAGTTCAACAATGCGGCCGACCTGAGCCGCCTCCGCACCATGCTGTCGCCCGACGAGCCGCTGCTCATCATGGGCGCCGGCAGCAATCTGCTGTTTACCTCTGACTTCGAGGGCACGATTATTTATCCCGACATCAGGTATATCAAGTTCTCGGGCTGCGACGTGACGGCGGGTGCCGGCGTGGCGCTCGACGAGCTCGTCAGTGAGGCGTGTCACCGCGGGCTGTGGGGTCTTGAAAATCTGTCGGGCATCCCCGGCACGGTAGGCGCATCGGTGGTGCAGAATGTGGGAGCCTACGGCGTTGAGGCGGGTGATTTCGTCAAGACCGTCTACCTCTACGACCTCGCCACCGGTTTCCATGAGCGCATGGAGGCCGAGGATTGCAAATTCGGCTACCGCGACTCTATCTTCAAGCATATCACCGGCAAAGTGATACTCGGAGTGACCTACCGACTGTCGACCTACGCCAATCCGCGCCTCGACTACGGCAATCTGCGGCAGATGGTGAGCGACATACCCATGCTGCGCCCCGGCGATGTGCGCCGCGCAGTTATCGAGGTGCGCGATTCCAAGCTCCCCCGCCCCGAAGTGACGGGCAGCGCCGGCAGTTTCTTCAAGAATCCCGTAATCACGCCTGAAGAATTCGAGGCACTCAAAGAGCGCTCGGGCATCGACGACATACCGCATTTCACCCAACCAGACGGCATAAAGGTACCCGCCGCATGGCTCATAGACCATGCCGGATGCAAGGGTATGACATCGGGCGGCGCGGCCGTATGGGAAAATCAGCCTCTCGTGATTGTCAACGCCGACGGCAAGGCCACTCCCGCCGACATTCTCGACCTCGAAACGAAAGTGACAAAAGCCGTGGAAGATTTCAGCGGCATCACACTCTATCCTGAAGTTCAACACATCTAATATATTCTCTACAGAAATTGAGCACCTATATCATCGAAGGCGGACATCGCCTCCACGGTTCCATCCAGCCCCAGGGCGCTAAAAACGAAGCTCTGCAGGTAATCAGCGCCACGCTCCTCACCTCAGAGCCTGTGATTATACACAACGTCCCCGATATTCTCGACGTCACCAACCTCATAGGCCTGTTAAAGGCTATGGGCGTGAAAGTGGAGAATCTCGGTCAGGGCAGCTACCGTTTTCAAGCCGACGATCTTAACGAGGAATATATATCGAGCACCGATTTCGTGGCTCGCTGCGCATCGCTCCGCGGCTCGGTGCTCGTGGTGGGGCCGCTGCTGGCCCGCACCGGTCAGGCATATTTCGCCAAGCCCGGAGGCGACAAGATCGGACGCCGCCGCGTCGACACCCACATCACCGGCTTCACCAAGCTCGGCGCCATGATATGCTTCAATGAGGAGCGTCAGGCCTATTACCTCGTGGCTGTCAATCCCCTCAAAGGTTGCTACATGCTTCTCGACGAAGCCTCGGTGACCGGCACGGCCAACATCATAATGGCTGCCGCCAAGGCCCGCGGCGTCACCACCATATATAATGCAGCATGCGAGCCTTACATTCAGCAACTCTGCCACATGCTTGGCCGCATGGGTGTGAAGATAGAAGGCATAGGCAGCAACCTGCTGAAGGTGCACGGCACCGATACCCTCCACGGCACCGAGCACACCATCCTGCCCGACATGATCGAGGTAGGCTCGTTTATCGGCATGGCCGCCCTGACCGGCAGCGAGCTTACTATCACCAACGTGTCGCCTGAAAATATCGGCATTATTCCTGATGCGTTCCGCCGCCTGGGCATCAATCTCACCGTTACCGACAGCGACATAATCGTGCCCGCCCAGGATACCTATGAAATCGAAAACAATCTCGACGGCTCGATTCCCACCATCGCCGACGCTCCGTGGCCCGGCCTTACGCCCGACCTTCTGAGCGTGCTGCTGGTGACGGCTACGCAGTGTAAGGGCAGCGTGCTGATACATCAGAAAATGTTTGAGTCACGACTATTTTTCGTCGACCGCCTCATCGACATGGGTGCGCAAATCATGCTTTGCGACCCTCACCGCGCCGTAGTGATAGGTCTTGACCACCGTTTCGCCCTGAGAGCCAACCGAATGCTGTCGCCCGACATACGCGCCGGTATCGCCATGCTCATCGCCGCAATGTCGGCCAACGGAGTAAGCCAAATCGACAACATTGACCAGATAGATCGCGGTTATCAATCGATAGATACCCGTCTTAACTCGATAGGCGCCTGCATTCACCGCCGGGATTAACATCCTGTAAGCCACCCGGCATCTTTCTGAAAATAAAGTTAAAAACCCGCCCCGCGATTAAACCTTTGACCGCGGGGCGAGTCATATTATCGTACGCCGCCCGAAAGGCAGCTCCAAAAAAATCAGAAAATTAAAACCATAAAAATATAAACTTCTAAAACCGAAAAAGAATTATGAAAAAGACTATCTTAAGCCTCGCTGTATTATTCGCAACCTCACTCTCATTCTCGGCTTTCGCCCAGACTCCCGCACCCGAAGCCGCATCGTGCGGCGAAAAGACCGAATGCTGCCAGAACGCACTCTTTGAAGGCATCACCCTCACCCCCGACCAGCAGACTAAGCTCCAGGAACTGAAAGCATCGCGCGCCAAGGCTGCCAAGGAAAGAAAAGAAGCCGCCAAAGCCGAGCGTAAAGCCGATCGTATCGCCAAGGGCGAGACCAATAAAAGCGACCGCAAAGACTATCTCAACAGCGTCAAGGGCATCCTTACTCCCGATCAGTATGTGATTTTCCTCGAAAACGCCTATGTCAACGCTCCCGCCAAGATCGGCAACGGCAAATTCAACCGCAATCTCAAGGGCGACATGAAGGCTCACGGCGCCAAGAAAGGCAAAATGGACCACAAGATGAAAGCCAAGGGCGAAGCAGCTAAAGCTAAAGACGAAAAGAAATAACTATCGACCTTCCGCTAATCTCTCTCTTTCATGATAGCGAGGCATCCCCCACGGCGGGGAAGCCTCGCTTTTTGTTTGGCAATCGAAAACTTTTTCGTAACTTTACGGCCGTATTTCGGGCACTGCCGATAATAAGTGCCACCTACAGTCACGCCAACTATAATGAATCGTCATTTCCGCATATATTTCGTCACGTTATTGCTCGCCATGATGTGGGCTGCTGCTCCGGCGGCGGCGCAGGAAAAATTCTCGCGCGGCATCGAAATGAACAAGTTCATTCCCAAGGGACAGTGGATTACCGGTGTTAACGTGAGCTATACCCAGAGCGACCAGAGCAATTATCAATTTCTGATTATCGAGAATATCAAGGGCGACACCTATTCGTTCAAGATAAGCCCCATGCTCCTCTATGCCTTTCAGGACAATCTCGCTGCCGGCGGTCGCTTTTCCTACTCGCGCTCGCGAACTCATCTCGACAATGCAAGCGTGATCATCGACTCCGAGACGAGCTACGACATCAACAATCTTTACTCCATCTCCCACAATTACTCGGGCTACGCCGCTTTCCGCAACTATATCTCGCTCGGCAACTCGATGCGCTTCGCTTTCTTCAACGAGCTCCAGCTGCGCATAGGGGGCGGACAGTCAAAGATCATCAACGGCACCGGCGACGACATCACGGGCACGTATCAGCGCTCGTTTGACATAGGCGTGGGTCTCACTCCGGGCATGATGATGTTTCTCAACAACTACTCGGCCATAGAAGTGAGCATAGGTGTGCTCGGCTTCAACTACTCAAGTTCCAAAGCCACCACCGACCAGATATATGTGGCGCACACTGACTATAAGAACGCCAATTTTAAAATCAACCTCTTTTCAATCTCCTTCGGAGTGGTATTCTATCTATGACACCTTCACGCATATTCCGCCTGCTCGCCACTCTGCCGGTGTTGATAGCCGCAATAAGTCTGTCGGCAGCCGAGCCCGAGGATTCTTTCACTTTTCTGATAGAGCCTGCTGTCACCGTTGCCGATACCGTGACCGCTCCCGCGGCTGACTCCGCAGCCGTAGCCGCACCTGCACGCCGCGGCGGCAAGATAGTGATAGCCGACATCGATCCCGAGATTCTCACACGCCGCGTGATAGTGGGCCGCGACACGGTCAACTTCATCATTCCCCAGCGAAACTATGGCCGCTATGACCGCGGTCTGTTCAACTTCCTTTTCATACCGCGCGGGCAGTGGCAGTTTGGCCTCACGGCCTCCTACGGTCAGCTCTCCACCGAGGACGTGCAGATCCTCTCCATGCTCAACAATCTCAATCTCAAGGGCACGCTCTACACGCTCAAGCCCACGGTGAGCTACTTTTTCAATCACAACCAGAGCATCGGTCTGCGCTTCACCTACTCCCGCGGCGAGCTCGATCTCACAGGCCTGTCGGTCGACATCGACGACGACATGAGTTTCTCGCTCAGCGGCGTGAGCTACTACTCCAACTCCTACACCGGATCGGTATTCTACCGCAACTACGTGGGACTCAGCGATCAGAAACGCTTTGCCGTGTTCAATGAAGTGGAACTCGGAGTGGGCAGCGGCGCCTCGCGCTTCAAGCGCCTCTACAACGGCGAGCCCCGCGATACCCGCACCATGACCACCAAACTCGGGCTCAACTTCTCGCCCGGTGTGTGCGTGTTCATCATGGACAATGTGTGCTTCAACGTGTCGTTCGGCGTGTTCGGTCTCCACATCACCCACGAGAAGCAGGTGACCAACGGCGTAGAGGAAGGCTCGCGCACTTCTTCGGGAGCCAATTTCCGCTTCAACTTGTTTAACATTAACTTCGGATTAGGTGTCAACATTTAAGTCATATCTCCGGATGCTGATGGCGGTGGCATGCGCCGCTCTGCTCATGCAGGGATGTATCAAAAACGACATCCCCTACCCCCGCATCCACCCGCAGTTTCTCAGTTTTGAAGTGCTCGGCGAGCTCCAGCCGGCCGCAATCGACACTATCAACTCCACCATCACCCTTTATCTCGACGAGACCGCCGACCCGGCCAATGTGGTGGTAAAGGAATTTTTCCTGTCGCCCGAAAATTCGGTGTGGAACGACTCCGTGGCGTTTCTCAACGGCACTGACCTCACCTCGCCCGTGACCACCACCGTATCGCTCTATCAGACCTACTCGTGGCAGATCACGGCCATTCAGAACATCGAGCGCTTCTTCACTGTCGAGAATCAGGTGGGCGTGTCAACGATCGATGCAGTGGCTCATCGCGTGATAGCCTACGTCACTGACCGCACTCCCCTCGACGCCGTGAAGGTGACCGCCATAAAGCTCGCCGGCCCTGAAGCCGTCATGGAGCCCTCGCTCGAAGGCAGCACGGTAGATTTCTCAGGCCCGGTCTCCGTTGACGTCACCGAGCATGGCACTACTACCCGATGGACTATTTACATCACTCAGACGGAGTCGACCGTGACCACTGACCGCGTAGACCCGTGGTCGCAGGTGGCATGGGTATACGGCACCGCCGAAGCCGGAAAAGACAACGGCGTGGAATACCGCAAAGCCGGTGCCGACGAGTGGATACGTCTGCCCGAGGCCGATGTGACCCACGACGGCGGCTCATTCACAGGTCGCATCTCACCGCTCGATCCCCTCACCGCCTACCAGGCGCGCACCTATTCAGGCACCGAATACGGCGAGACTGTCGACTTCACCACCTACGGCACCGCCCAGCTCCCCAACAGTTCGCTCGACGACTGGTGGCTCGACGGCAAGGTGTGGAATCCGTGGGCTGAAGGCTCGGTATCGTTCTGGGATACCGGCAACAAGGGCGCAACCACACTCGGCCCGAGCAACACCCAGCCCTCCGACGACACCCCCACGGGCAGCGGACGCTCGGCGCGCCTCGAAACCCGCTTCGTGGGTATAGGCATGCTCGGCAAACTCGCCGCCGGCAACCTCTTCGCCGGCAGCTACGTGCGCACCGACGGCACAAACGGTATCCTCAGCTTCGGACGCGAATTTACCTTCCGCCCCACCCGCCTCAACTGCTGGGTGAAATATCACTCCGCGCCCATCAGCTCCACCACCGAAGGATTCGGCGACCTCAAGGATCGCCCCGACACCGCAGTGGTGTGGATAGCGCTCATCGATTCGCCCGAGCCTTTCGAGATTCGCACCAATCCCAAAAACCGTCATCTCTTTGACCCCGACGGCCCCGAAGTGGTAGGCTACGGCATGATGCAGCTGTGTCGTGATTATCCCGAGTGGGAACAAATCGCAGTGCCCGTGAACTATAAGTCGACTTCGCGTGTTCCTAAGTATGTGCTGGTAGTCGCGTCGGCCTCTAAATACGGTGACTTCTTCACCGGAGGCAACGGCTCGCTCCTGTTCATCGACGATTTCTCACTCGACTATTTTTACTAAACAATGAAAAGGATAATCACACTTCTCTTTGCGGCGGCAGTCATGATGACCGCCTCGCAGGCTTCGGCTCAGTTCAACCTCGGCAGCCTTCTCGGCGGCGGCTCCTCATCAGAGACCACCGACAGTACTTCAACCTCTAAATCAGGCTCCGGTCTGGGCGGAATCATCAAGGGTGTGACCGACGCCATCGGCCTCACTTCGGCCGACGTCGACGTGAAAGACATGGTGGGCACCTGGGCCTACTCAGGTCCCGCAGTCGTGTTCAAGAGCGACAACCTGCTCCTTAAAGCCGGCGGCGCAGCTGCCTCGGCCACAGTTGAAAACAAGCTCAAGGACTACTACAAGATTGCCGGATTCGAGAGCCTCAAGCTCACCATCGAGTCTGACTCCACATTCACCTTCAAGGTGAAATCCATTCCCCTGCAGGGCACCATCACCCGCAATCACGACACCGGCAACTTCTACTTCACCTTCAAGGCATTCAAGAAAATCAGCCTCGGCAAGATGGAAGCCTACGTATCGGTAAAGAGCGGTAAAGAGATGTCGCTCACATTCGACGTAAGCGGTCTGCTGAAGATCGTTGAGAAAGCAGGCAGCGTCACCGGCAACAAGACCCTCAAAGGCGTAACCGAGCTCCTCAACAAATACGACGGCCTCACCGCCGGCTGGAAACTCACCAAAACCACCGACCAAAGCAAATAACTTCACTCTCCTACATCACCACATACACGACCGGTCCCCAGCCGGTCGTGATTTTTTTCTGCACCCCCAACCCTTAACAATCACCTCTGTAGGGGCGCAGATGGTGCGCAACTGCGGCGATTGATAATACGCAGTAGGTATGGAGCGGTGGTCGCCGACCACCGCCGCAGCGTCAAGAAGGTATTTTTCCGCAATTCGATTCATGTATCCAACTGCGGCGGGGGTCAGC
>JAIDSW010000219.1 GCA_029061025.1 Duncaniella sp. | reverse complement strand
AGATGGAGGTGCGTCCGGGGATTATCGGCACGGGCACTTCATTGAGGTCGAGGCGCACGTAGTATTCGCCTTTTTTGTCTTTCAGCAATATAAGTTGGATATTGGATGCCATGGGCACAACGTAGAAGTCGCGCCAGTGCAGCCCGACGGTGTCGAAATAGTTGGTCATGTAGTAGCAACCGGGCACGTGCATGAGCGCCAGCAGCGGCATGAGTGTCTCGGCGTGGCCGAAACGGAGCTGAATTGCGGCGGTTGATTCGCCGGCTATGAAGGCGTCGGTGGTGTTAATGATGTCGAGCAGAAGCTTCGCATCCATGTCGGGTGCCGAACTCGATAGGGTGGAAGCGGAATACGTGAGGTAGTGGTGCAGATTTTCTACGCTCCACATGGCGTTGTATTCCTCAAGCGAGAGGAATCGATCCCAGCCGGCATCGACCGACATTGCCGAGCACCCGGCTATGATCTTGTACATTACCTTTGCAAGATCCTGAGCCTCACCTTCCTCATAGGGATAGTTCTCACCAAGCAGTCGGTAGACAGGCGCGAGCGGCAGATTCTTGTCGGCGAAGTCGGTATATACTTTTCGCCACCCGTCGCTCTCGATATAATCCCGGTAATCGGTGTCGAGGTCAAACGCACGAAGGAGCGGCGAGTTCTGGCGTCCTGACGAGGTGTATATTTCCACATGGTTGTCGAGGCGCGAGAGCTGGTGGGTGAATTCATCCATCGAGGCTATGGCTCGTGGGGAGTAGGACGCAATGGCGTTGATGCGGGCGTTTTTCACCACGCCGGGAAATGTCTGGAAAAGTCGCGACGCTATGGCTCGCTGTTCGGCCATGCCGAGCGAATCGAGCGCTCCCCAGCGCGATGCCGTGCGGGCCACGATAAGCTCGACGAGCGAGCGGAACTCGCGCCCGCGAGGAGTGAGAGTCCCTAAAGAATCGGCCTTGGCGAGAGCCCGTGACATAGTGCGGGTGTAGCGGCTCGACGACAGGAAGCGCGCGCCGTGGCGACCGACATGGTTGATCATCACAGCTTCGAGC
>JAIDSW010000218.1 GCA_029061025.1 Duncaniella sp. | reverse complement strand
GGTGATAAGCGTGCCTCTGGGTTACTACGCAGGTATAGGAGCAGCATCGCGCGCCGGCATCCTGTTTAAGGGCGGCAATTATCTTGAAGCGATCACCAAGGTCAACGTCATCGCGATGGACAAGACCGGCACACTCACTACAGGGCATTTCAACGTCGCATCGGTGGAATCACCTGTGATGCAAAGCGAGGAGATGCTGGCTCTCATGGCGGCGGCAGAGCGAGGCAGTTCCCACCCTCTTGCCACCACTCTTACCTCCTATGTAGCCGCACTCGGTATCGACATACCGCAAGCCGACGGCATGAATGAACATGCAGGTCACGGTGTAACCGCGAGAGTCAAAGGCAAGGAAGTGATGGCCGGTAACGCACGCATGCTCGCCGACGCGGGCATCATCCTACCCTCCGGAGCCGGTGAATCAGCCAAAGGCACGGTGATATATTGTGCCGTTGATGGCCGGTATGCAGGTTGCGCCATCCTCGCCGACACGCCTAAGGCTGACGCAGCCGAGGCTGTGGCACGATTCCGTGAGCTCGGCATAGATAATATAGTGTTGCTTTCGGGCGACCGTAAGGAGATAGTTAATGATTTCGCTGAGCGCATGGGTATCAACGAAGCTCACGGCGAACTGCTTCCTCAGGATAAAGCCGCCTTTGTAGAAAACCTTGCGTCGACCGAAGATAATAATGTAGCATTTGTAGGCGACGGCATGAACGACGCTCCCGTGTTGGCTCTTAGCAATGTAGGTATAGCCATGGGCGGACTCGGCTCCGACGCGGCTATTGAGAGCGCTGATGTTGTGATTCAGACCGATGCTCCCTCGCGCATAGCGACAGCCATAAGAATCGGTCGCACCACCCGCTCCATCGTTACTCAGAATATAGTGGGAGCTATAGCTATCAAAGTCCTTATTCTCGTGCTTGGCGCTATGGGTTACGCATCGCTGTGGGGAGCAGTTTTTGCCGACGTAGGTGTCGCACTCCTCGCCGTACTCAATTCCATGCGCATCATGTGGAAGCGGTATTGACCGATTGAAAACTATTTCGGCCTGTCGGCCGTTGAAATATGGTGAGAATAATTG
>JAIDSW010000217.1 GCA_029061025.1 Duncaniella sp. | reverse complement strand
GGCTATGGATTATCGCCCTTTTGAGACCCTTAGTGCCGACGGGTATGACGTAATGGTGCTTTGGGACTACCGCTCGGTAGCGCTTGATGCGGAGTTGACCGACGGGTATCAAGAGATTGTGATTGTGGCATGGTCATTCGGCGTGCCGGCCGCCGCTCTGTTCATTGATGAAAACCCGTCGCTTCCCGTCACATCGCGCGTGGCAGTCAATGGTACTCAGCATCCGGTCGACAACTCCCGGGGTATTCCCGAAGAAATCTTTACAGCTACTCTTGACAATCTCTCAGCCGACTCGCTGCCTCGCTTTTACAGGCGCGTCGCCGGGTCAGGCGCAGCCTACCGCGCTTTTATGAGCCATGTGCCGCAACGGGATATTGACGGCCTGCGTGAGGAGCTCTCGCTCATAGCCTCGCGCAAGGCGGCAATCGTAGATTGGGATACGGCTTATATTGCCGAAAACGACCTGATAATCCCCACGGCCAACCAGCGTGAGGCATGGCGCGACGAGGCTGCACGGATTATCACTGTCAGCTCTTCCCACATGCCCGATTTCGACGCGATAATAAGTGATGCGGTGACCGACAAGCCACTGGTTGCGGAGCGATTCGGGAAAGCGATGTCAAGCTACGACAGTAATGCGCAGGTGCAGCATGAAGTTGTCCGCCGCCTGGTGAAAATGTGGAATCCCTCGCCCGACATGCACCCCGATATGATCGAGATAGGCTGCGGCACAGGATTTTCTACACTGACATACCTCGACAGAATGACTCCGCATAGCCTTGAGCTATGGGATCTGGTGATTTCGCCCGACCTGCCCGAAAATGCGGTTAAAGTGGAATGTGATGCCGAGGCACGCCTGTTTAATACACCCCGATGCTCGGCCGACGTAATCTTTACGAGCTCAACAGTGCAGTGGTTCAATTCATTACCGGCATTCTTCCGTAATGTATCGGAAATACTGCGGCCCTGCGGACTGCTCGTGATGTCGACATTCGGGCCTGATAACTT
>JAIDSW010000216.1 GCA_029061025.1 Duncaniella sp. | reverse complement strand
CCGCGGGCTCGTGGGCTCGGATATGTGTATAAGACAAAGCCCCATGATGATGGTGTGACCGGTAGTGAGACGGCGGAAACGCCGCAGGTCATCCGATATGTGAAACAGCAGGTCGCCTCCGCGGCCTATGCCTCCCTCGCGGTCGATGGCAACTATGATAGATATTGTCATACTGATACTTTTGCTGCGATGTGGGGGTGGGGATTATAGTCTTCGAGCGTGAAATCCTCATACTTGAAGTCAAAAATATCTTTCACGTCGGGATTGATCTTCATGCGTGGCAGCGCGCGTGGCTCACGCGAAAGCTGCTCGCGCACCTGCTCGAAGTGATTGTTGTAGATATGGGCGTCGCCCAGAGTGTGCACAAATTCACCCGGCTTGAGTCCGGTGACCTGAGCTACCATCATGAGTAGCAGGGCATAGGATGCGATATTGAACGGCACTCCTAAAAATGAATCGGCGCTGCGCTGGTAGAGCTGAAGCGAAAGGCGTCCGTCGGCAACGTAGAACTGGAAAAGCAGATGACACGGCGGCAGGTGCATGCCGGGGAGATCGGCCACGTTCCATGCGCTCACGATAAGTCGGCGCGAGTCGGGGTTGGATTTAATCTGCTCGATCACTTCCTTGATCTGATCGATATGGCCGCCGTTGTAGTCGGGCCACGAGCGCCACTGGTAGCCGTAGATGTGGCCGAGGTCGCCGTCGGGGCCTGCCCATTCGTTCCATATCCTCACACCGTTGTCCTGGAGGTATTTCACGTTGGTATCTCCGCGGAGAAACCACAGCAACTCGTGGATAATCGACTTCAGGTGAAGTTTCTTGGTGGTGAGAAGCGGAAATCCGTCGGCGAGATCAAATCTCATCTGGTAGCCGAATACGGAGCGTGTACCTGTACCGGTGCGGTCGCCCTTGTCGGTACCCCGGGTCATGATGTGGTCAAGAAGGTCAAGATATGTTTTCATCGGATGGTATATTGTCGGTTACTGAAGTTACGGCTTCTCCGTCGGTGTCGGGTGCGGCCGTGGCGCTTGCAATGGCGCCGTCGATGCTCTGCATGAGAGGGTAGGAGAGACGGTGACGGTCGGAAGTGTAACGTATGGCATCGTTGGGGCAGCCGGTTACGCAGTTGAAGCATACCACGCAGCGCGAGGGATCGACCGTGTGTGAAGGCACGTCGATACAATGAGCCTTGCACACGCGCTCGCAACGGCGGCACTGGATACACTTGTCGGGATTTATGTCGATGTGAAATATCGAGTATCGTGATACGAAGCTGAGGGTAGTGCCTGCAGGGCAGAGTGTGTTGCAGAACGTTCGTCCGCCTTTGGCGGCGAAAAAACTTATCGCGGCCAGCACGGTAAAGGCGATGATGAATCCCACCGTGCCGGCTGCTCCGGCTTTGACCGGCGCCGACAGTGAGGAGTGAGAGGTGTTCACGCCCGCAAGCGTGCGCTCGTAGATGGTGAACGGGTCAAAAATGAGCAGTATGGCCGTAAAGCCGCATACAAGGGCGAAGAAAACAATGCAGAGTGATACATAGCGGAGCAGATTCTGCGGCCGCCGGAATGTGTAGCCTTTCCACTTGCGCCCGCGCGCGGTAATCCACAGACGCGACACGCCGTCCTGTACGGCACTCAGCGGGCAGACCGTCGAGCAATATATACGCCCGAACAGAAGAGTGACCAGAAGCCATGACACTATGATGGTCATGGAGAATGTCACAGTGGCGGGGATAAACTGGATTTCAGAGAGAAACGAAGCTACGGGCGCGAAACTGCTGCTGATGCGCACGGCCGAGTAAGTGAGCAGGCCGAATATGACCGCCTCCACTACCACACGCATTATTTTCAGCAAGCGACCCATGACCTGAAGAAGTCAGATGTTGTGCACCACGAGGGCTGAAGCCTGCGAGGCTATTCCTTCGCCGCGCCCCTCGAATCCGAGTTGCTCGGTGGTGGTAGCCTTGACCGATACACGGCTGAGGTCGATGCCGAGATCGGCGGCCATATTGCCGCGCATCGTGTCGATATAGTCGCGGAGTCGCGGACGCTGGGCTATGATGGTGATGTCGACGTTGGATATATCAAAATGATTTTCCGAAAGCAGCTCCACTACTTTGCGCAGGAGCACGCGCGAGTCAGCGCCCTTGTAGGCCGGGTCGGAGTCGGGAAAATGCTTGCCTATGTCGCCCAGGGCGGCAGCCCCGAGAAGCGCGTCGCACAGAGCGTGGATTGCCACATCGGCATCGCTGTGTCCGAGCAGTCCCTGAGTGTGAGGTATTTTCACTCCGCAGAGTATGAGGTCGCGACCGTCGACGAGGCGGTGCACGTCATATCCCGAACCAATACGGAAATCGTTCATGATGCTTGGGAAGAAGGAGGTTTAGCGGCGGCGACCGAAGAGTTCGCGGAGACCGTCCATATCAAATGTAAGGGTGAAGCGGAGAGTCTGGTCGAGCGGAGAGGTCTGGGCCGTGGCGAGCATGTATGATGCATCGAGACGGAGCACATTGAGGGCGAAGCCGGCTCCGAGTCCGAAATATTGCAGATTACCCTTGGTGGCATCCTGGTAGAAGTAGCCGGCACGGAGGAAAAATTGCTGGTTGTAGCTGTACTCGGCGCCAAACGAGCACGATATTTCCCTGAGCTCTTCCTTGAAGCCGCCGGGAGCGTCGGTAAACGACTTGAAAATACCGGTGAAGGGCGACATGTTCTGCCACTTTTCGTAAGCCTCGATATATTCTATCTCACCCTCGGTGCCCTCGGTATAGTCGACGCGGCGAGGCATCGAAGGCACGAGCAGCTTGTTGAGGTCAAGGTTGAGCGAGAGGTTATGGTAGTCGGCCAGCGGGAAGGTGAACGATGTACCGATACGGAGGTTGGTGGGGAGGAATGCGGGATTGTCGCCGTGATTGTAGGCTACTTTCGTACCTATGTTGGAGATGTCCCATCCCCATGACCACTGGCACTCGTTGCGGCCTATCATGGGATAGGTGGTGTAATAGCCCGATATGTCGGCCGAGAATGCCGAGGCTCCCGTGCCCTGGTCGCTCTCGCTGTCGGAGAAGCCGAGATCGGAATAGATGTAGCGGAACACGATACCCATCGAGAATTTTTCTGACAGCTTGCGCGAATAACCCACGTCAAACGACATTTCGTAAGGATTCAGCGTCTGCGCGCCGGTCTCGCCTGCCTGTGAAGTGCTCACTTCACCCAGCGAGAAGTATCGGAGCGATGCCGAAATAGCCTGATTGTCTTCCTGACCGAGTTTCCAGTATCCGGCTACATTGGCAAGGAAGATGTCGTTGACGAGCTTGCGGAGCCAGGGGGTGTAGCTGAGCGAAACGGCACCCTTGCTGTAGGCAAACGCATATTTCGAAGGATTCCAGAACTGTGAATTGGCATCGGGATCGGTGGCCGCGCCGAGGTCGCCCATCGAAGCACCGCGGGCGTCGGGGGCGATGCCGAGGGAGTTCACACCGGTCTGTATAGGGTTAAATTCATCTTTCTGGGCTCTGGCAGCCAGTGGAATAAAGGCTGCAATGGCCGCTATGGTCAGTATGTGGAGGGTCTTGTTCATCTTAAGAATCAGTTATAATATATAAACTCAAAAATCGCGGTTTTATTGCCAAAGCCAAAAATATGTCGTAATTTTGTAGGCAAACAGCCGATCATATCATGATTTCAAAAAAACTCATAGCCATTCTCGCGGCATCAGCGGCCGTGGCGTGCAGCCCCATCTCCGATGAGGCCGAGAAGATCGTGGGCAAATATTATATACCCGAGGTGTCGGACACCACCCCGCTCATGGAGCTTAATCCTGACGGCAGTTGCACGGTCAGGGCTATCCGTCCCGATGTGCTGACCTATAGCGTCGAGGGCCGGTGGGATGTGAAGCGCGATTCGCTTCTCATCAAGCTCGATCCCGCAACATTGCAGTGGGAAGGAGACCGTGAGCTGATAGGGGATATTCCCGACCGGCTGGGCAAGAAGGTGCTGTCGTTTGTCAACAATCAGCTGTCGCTCGAAAGTGACGGTATCAACTATGTATATCAGTTAAGAAAATGAAACACTACATTATTATATTTATCTCCTTTATCGCAATCACGGTCGCGGCGGCATGCTCGGATGCTTCGGGACGTTTCGAGACCAATCTCGCCGATGCCGAGCAGGCTATGGCCGACGGACGCATAGCCGACGCGCAGTCGCTCATCGACGCTCTTGATGCCGACATGACTTCGGCGTCGCTTTCAGCTTCGCAGCTCGGCCGCCTCTCGATAGTGCACATGAAGCTCAACGAGGCTTATACCCACGATGATTTCGATAATGTAGGCAAGGCCGTGGCGTGCTATCATGCTGCATTCGAGGCCGATGCCGATTCGGCAAGGGCATTTTATACCGAATGCCCCGTGGCCGACATTCCCTACTCAATGACCCTCACCGCCATAGTGCAGAATATCGACGATCCCATGCCGTGGCCTGAGGAGGAACCCGATTCAATTCCCATGTGATGAATAATCAAGACTGGAAATCCCGCCTTGCCGCCCTTGGATCGTCGCTCCCCGTCGACGATTCTCCCGACACCGCTCAGGACCAACCTGAGTCAAGTCCGTCGCATAAGGATGTAATCGAAATTTCCTATGAACGTAAAGGTCGCGGTGGAAAGCAAGCCACGATTCTTTCGGGATTCACGTGCACTGACGATGAGTTGCGTGAAGTGGCCGCTCACCTGAAACAGCGCCTCGCCACGGGAGGCTCGGCACGCGGCGGCGAAATTCTCATTCAGGGCGACTGCCGCGAGCGCGTGGCCAAGCTGCTGCGCGAGCAGGGTTATAAGGTCAAGGGGGTAAAATGCTGAAAATCTATAAGGCATCGGCCGGCTCGGGCAAGACTTTTACTCTCGCCCGCGAATACATCACGCTGATACTCGGCGAGAAGCGGGAGGATGGTAGTTATCGCCTCGCCCGACGCGGAGGCTCACGTCACCGCCACATTCTCGCCATCACCTTCACCAACAAGGCCACCGAAGAAATGAAGGGGCGTATAATCCACGAACTTGCTGTGCTGGCGGGGCGTGAACCCGGATGGACCGCGCCGAGTCCTTATCTCGATTACCTGCGCGAGTTGTTCGGATGTTCGGCCGATCAGTTGAGGGACTCAGCCGCAAGTGCGCTTGACGATCTGCTGCATGATTTCAACTCATTCAACGTCAGCACAATCGATGCCTTTTTCCAGCTCGTGCTCCGCACATTTGCCCGCGAGGCCGAAATCGACGGTAACTATGAGGTGGAGCTCGACGACGAGCGCGTGATAGCCCTGGGTGTCGACGAGATGTTGAGCAGCCTTAATCTGCGCGACGGAAACACCCGCGACAATCTGTATCTGCTTCGTTGGCTTGAAACATATATGACCGACAAGGTGGCCGAGGGAGGTTCGTTCAACGTGTTCAACCGCTCCTCGCAACTTCATGCCAACCTCATAAAGTTTTTCAAAAACATATCGGGCGAGACCTTCGTGGACAATGAGAAAGCGATCATGGATTATCTCGATGATCCTCAGCGCCTGACGGATTTTGACAAATATCTTGCATCGGCAATCGGGGCCGCACGTCGCGCTACGGCCGACGCATGCTCCACCGCGATTGACTATATCACATCGAGTGGCTGCGAAGGTATACTTCAGAAAAATACCCTGGGTATGCTTAAAGCCTGGGTCAAGGGTCGCCGCGCCGACGGCAAAGATCCGGGTGCCACTCCCCGCAATATCCTCGATAATCCCGACAAAGCATATCTGAAGGCCGGAGCAACCTCGCCGCTGCGCACTGACCGGCTCGACGCCCTTTTGGCCGAGGCTTGCCGATGCGTGACCGAGGGATATGACTCGACCCGTTTTCTTGAAATACTGCGCGGAAATCTCTTTCATCTGGGATTGCTCAAGCGCCTTAACGAGTGCATAAGCGCCTACCGCAAGGAAAATTCCACCATCATGCTCTCGGATACCAATGCGATACTCCGCCGCATAATCGGGAAAGAGGATACGCCGTTTGTCTACGAGCGGCTCGGTCAGGAACTCGAGCATTTCCTCATCGACGAGTTTCAGGATACGTCGCCGCTACAGTGGGAAAACCTCTTGCCGCTCGTGGAGACGAGCATGAGCCGCAGTCAGGATTGTCTCGTGATAGGCGATGAGAAGCAGTGTATCTACCGCTTCCGCAATTCCGAACCGAGGCTGCTGATGAACCTTCACAAGGCATTTGAGGGCGAATGTGATTCGCGGGGTACGAGCCCGCAGGAAAATACCAACTGGCGCAGCTCGGCCGAGGTGGTGCGCTTCAACAATACGCTTTTCATGGCGCTTGCCTCGGTGACCGGCAACGCTGATTTATATAAAAATGTGGTGCAGCTCGTGTCGCCCAAGCATATGCGGCATAACGGTTACGTGAAAGTGCGAGATTTTGATGCGCTCGGAAATATTCCCGGCGACGAGCGGCGCGCCCTGATGCTCGACGCCATGACCGAAGAATTGCAGTCGGCTCTCGACGCAGGCTATAAACCGAAGGATGTGGCCGTACTCGTGCGCACCCGCAAGGAAGG
>JAIDSW010000215.1 GCA_029061025.1 Duncaniella sp. | reverse complement strand
TTCACGTTTGAGACTCCCATGGGAGCGTGGAGATTACGAAGCTTCCATATATACCATCCTCTCAGCGGGATGAAAAGCAGAAACAGCCAGAGGAAATGAGGGTTGGCGAATAACATATATAATCTGTCTCCTTTCTTTCAGTGTTCTACGGGGTTAGTTTTTATTTTCTACGGGTTCGGCATTGTCGGCAGGCTGTGGCTCGGGAGCGGGTTTGGTGTTCTCCACGAAGCTTACGGCATTGTCGTAGGTGCGCACGTTATCAACAGGCAATGGACGCACTTTGGCAAATTTCACGAAGTCGGCTATCTCGAGCACCTGATCCATATATTTCTTTGACAGCCGGGTATCGGGATTGTCGCGGAGAGCCTTGAGAATCTGGGTGGATGTCATTTCCATGGCATTGATGCCGAAACGACGCATGAGATAATTGCGGAGAATGTCGGTAAGCACCGAGTAATATTCTTTCTCCTGACCGCGTTCACACAGATTGCGAGCACGCAGAGCCGAAAGGTCAGTCATAGCCTGATCATAGGGTGAAAGCAGAGGCACTTTCTTTTCCTCGACTTCAGGATTCTTCTTGCGGCGCATGTAGAATATGTAACCGTAGATTCCGCCTCCTATGAGAAGCAGCGCGATGAGTATTGCGCCCCAGTAGTCAACGATGAAATCGGGCAGATAGTCGGCCCACTTGCGGTCAACATCGCTTATGTCAGCGAAGTCATTGAGTGTCAGAGAGTCTTTAGCCACGGGATACACGCGCAACACCAGTCGGTTGGACGAGATAGTATCGCCCCCCGAGATGTAATAAACCGGGGCGAGACGGTAATCTCCTGAGTCAAACGACTGCAACAATATATCCTGATTTATTTCCCAGCGGCCGTTACCGTGGTCGATAGTGTCGGCTTTCAGGAGTTTCATCACCTCGACCTTGGCATTGAAGGTATCCTGCGGCACTATAAGCTGAGCCTTCTCGTCGCGTGGACCCACGAGGTTAAGGTGTAATGTAGTGGCTTTACCCATGAGCAGATGAGCCGAATCAAGTTGGAGTGTAACCCTTGAATCGGGGAGAGCCACACTTGTCAGACCCACTGATAATAAGGCCGTCACGGCTGCTATGCGGAGTAGAATTTTGGTTTTCATCATATTACTGGAGTATTTCATATTGAGTGACCTCAGCGCAAGCCACGCTTGCGGAACAGTTGCATGAGCGCTTTGGCGAAGTCCTCGTCGGTGGCCACCGACGCAAGGTCGACACGGCTGCGGCGCATGGTCTCGGTCATGTTTTGCTGAAGGCCGTACCACCATTTGCTGAAAGCGTTCCTGACTTTTTTCGAGGAAGTATCGATCCATCTCAGTTGGCCGGTCTCGAGGTCCTCCACGCGCATCAGCCCTACGTCGGGTAGGGTGGTATCGCGCTTGTCATAGACCTGTATTGCTATCACATCATGCTTGTTAGAGGCAATCTGAAGTGCTTTGCTGTAGTCGTGGCTGTCGATGAAATCCGATATGAGGAATGTAGTGGTGCGCTTTTTCAGGGCATCGGTGAAATACCGAAGCGCGACTGATATATCCGTGCCCTTGCTTTCGGGCGTAAAGTCGAGAAGTTCGCGGATAATGAGCAGGATATGTTTCTTGCCTTTTTTCGGTGGAATGAATTTCTCGATTTTGTCGGAGAAGAATATCACGCCTATCTTATCGTTGTTAGTGATCGCCGAGTAGGCCAGCGTAGCGGCGATTTCGGCTATCATTTCCATCTTTTCCTCGCCTACGGCACCGAACAGGCGGCTTCGCGATACGTCGACAAGGAGCATCACCGTCATTTCACGTTCCTCTTCGTAGACCTTAACATAAGGATGATTGTGACGGGCGGTCACGTTCCAGTCGATATCACGTATGTCGTCGCCATACTGGTATTCTCTCACCTCCGAGAACATCATACCGCGACCCTTGAAGGCCGTGTGATATTCTCCCGCAAAGATATTCTGCGACAGTCCTCGGGTCTTTATATCTATTTTGCGAACTTTTTTAATCAGTTCATTAGCTTCCATATCGTCGTGATATATTAATATAGGTGAAAGTTACAGTGCAAAGGGAGTGAAGGAGAGAGGTGGGGTATCTCATCAGGGTACCTCGACTTTATCAAGTATGCGAGAGATAATTTCGTCGGTGGTGATATTATTGGCCTCAGCCTCATAAGTAAGGCCGATGCGGTGGCGGAGCACATCGTGACACACTGCGCGCACATCCTCGGGGATCACATATCCGCGACCGCGCAGGAATGCGTAGGCGCGCGATGCACGGGCAAGACCGATCGACGCACGGGGCGACGCTCCGAAATCTATCATGCTTTCAAGATCGCGCAGATCATAGTCGGCCGGATTACGGGTGGCAAAAACAATGTCGACAATATAGCGCTCAATCTTTTCATCGAGATATATCTGCTCAACAATCTTCTGCACCTCAACGATTTCCTCAGGACGGAGAAGCGGACGGATTTCCTTGCGGCCGCCGTTGATATTCTGGCGCACGATGGTCATTTCCTCTTCCTTAGAGGGATAGCCGATGATGACCTTGAGAAGGAAACGGTCAACCTGAGCTTCAGGCAGGGGATATGTACCTTCCTGCTCGATAGGGTTCTGGGTCGCCATCACGAGGAAAGGTTCGTCGAGACGGAAAGTGTGGTCACCGATGGTCACCTGGCGTTCCTGCATCGCCTCAAGAAGGGCGCTCTGCACCTTGGCCGGGGCACGGTTGATTTCATCGGCGAGCACGAAGTTGGCGAAAATAGGTCCGCGCTTGATCTGGAACTGCTCTTTCTGCACGCTGTAAATCATCGTACCGATAACGTCGGCCGGAAGAAGGTCGGGGGTGAACTGTATACGGCTGTATTTTGCGTCGATGATCTGTGCGAGAGTCTTTATCGCAAGGGTCTTTGCAAGACCGGGCACACCTTCAAGAAGTACGTGGCCGTTGGAGAGAAGGGCTATGAGAAGTGAATCTACAAGGTGTTTCTGTCCTACGATTGTCTGATCCATTCCCCTTGTTACGAGCGACACAAAGTCGCTTTTGGATGCTACGAGGTCGTTAAGCTCGCGGATATTAACGTTTTCGCTCATGATAAATGGCTTTTATTCAAGTGGTTTAATATTATTCTAATTTAAATTTAAAGGTTACTCGTAAATCGCCGTAAAGCGGTTTACGAGTACAAATTTAAAAATTAAACAAATAAGATGTAATCTCAGATTGTTAATTTTATATAAGCTACTGTTAAGATAACTAACTGCTACTTTTTATTCCATATTTCGGCTTCTTTGGCCTGAGCGCGGGCGATACTTGCGGGGTCGTTGGCGTCGATTCCGTATTTTTCAGGTGCGGGAATCACGAGCTCGAGCCCTGCGGTGAGATTGTTGGGGTTAGAGATCTTGGTTTTGTTTTCTTCGTAGATGTATACCCAGAAAACCTGATTACCGTAATGTTTCTGAGCCATTTTGGGCATGAGGTATCCGGCCTTGACCTTGTCGGTGACGGGCGATGAGGGCGCGGGAGCAGCGGGCGCGGGTTCGGCCTGAGGTTCGGGTTGCTGTTCTGCAACGGGAGCCGTTGATGCAACGGTGTCTAAATCGGCCCATGCAGTATCGGGCATATCCGTTGCGTCGATTACATCGTTGAGGAGCGGTACGTCATCGGGCACGGGCTCAGCTGAGCGCATGGGGGTAAGTGAACTTGCGTAGAAGAACATGGCGGCTGCACCTATGGCGATACCTACTATCAGTCCCACGAAAAATCCCAGTCCGAAGCCGGCCGACTTGCTTTCGGTTTCTGCGGGCTTTTCAGGCTCGTCATTATTGGCAGCCGATGGTTCATAGGGGGGAGGCACTATGGCAGGTCGTGATTCCTTACTGTCAAATATTTCTTCCTCGTCTTCTTCTATGGGTATTATTTCGGGCACGGGAGAAGGCGCAACAGCAGGTGCAGGCGTCTCCGCCGGAACTTCCACGGCTGCTTCCACCACTTCGATCGAGTCCTCTACGGCGGGTTGCGGGGCCTCTGTCTCAGAGGTATCCACAGGAATGTAAGCGGGAATTTCTTCGGCTTCGGGTGAGAGTATCTACGTCTCGGTGAGTATAACGGGCTCTGATACCGATACGGCTTCATTATCGTA
>JAIDSW010000214.1 GCA_029061025.1 Duncaniella sp. | reverse complement strand
CCACGCGTAAGTATCGAGCCAGGAGGCATTGTCAGGTTCAGCCTCAATTACCCGTTCTATTAAAGAAAGAGCCTTTGGCAGATCGCGGTCAATGCAGGCAAGATGATAGGCGTAGTTATTCATAGCCGAAATATTGTCGGGATTCAGCTTTATGGCTCTGTCGTACTGCTCCGTAGCGGCAATGGTGTCGCCACGGGCTATGAGTATGTTGGCTTTCATTGAGTATATATCGCTCAGATTCTCGGCATTACCGTCGGCGAGACTCTCGGCTTCTTCCAGATAACGCTCTGCGGTGTCATAGTCTTTCTTCTCAGAATACAGAGCGCCGAGCTGCACGGGGAACTGTGAATTTTCGGGGAAGAAATGACGGGCTTTCTCCAGTGCTGTCTGCGCATTGTCAAGATCATCATTCTGAAAATAAAGCGAAGCGAGCAAGCGCCAGCCGTTTTCATTATCCGGGTCAAGGTCAAGCGCAAGCTGCATTTCCTCGGCTGCCTTAACGTAGTTTTTCTCGCTTACCAGTGCCGAAGCATAGGCTTCATGGATGGCACTTTCATGCGGGTGAAGCTCTACCATAGTGGAGAGCAATGTGTCAAGCTGCTCGGCGTTATAGGCGTCATGGACAAACGACTGAAGGATCGACATCTTGTTGGCGAAATCAAGATTGTCGTGCGACAGCGCCTTGCGGATTTCCCTGTTATATGAAATAGTATCGCCTTGACCGAGATAGAAATTGGCAAGTGAGTAATATGAAAGGCCGTTTGAAGGATCAAGCTCAATCGAGCGGTTAAGGAACGAAAGAGCCGAATCATTTTCCTGAAATACGGAATAAACCTGCCCCATGAAAATGTTATATTCAGGCTCGGCCGGATTGGAGCGATACAAGCGCATGGCTTCGTTGATTACCGCGGTAGTATCATTGTTAAGTCTGTGAAGCTGCATTTTTTTTGTAGTCACGGCAAAGTCAAGACCGTTGGCTTCCTCGATCGTGTCAAACATCCGCAGAGCCTCGGCTCTCGCAACAGAATCGCCGTGAGAAGTGAGGAAATCCGCGAGTCGGAAGGTGAGATCGATTTTGTCGGGGTACCGGTAATGAAGATTCGTCAACACATCACGTGCAGTCCCGTTGTACCCGATTTTTTCAAGCAGAAATGCATAGGAAATTGCAGTGTAATAGTCGTCGGGGTGGAGATTGTAATAATCGCCTATTGCAAAAATTGCGAGTTTGGCTTCGTGCAGATCACCGTTTGACAGGGCGAGCTTATAGTTGGCATATTCGAGTTTAATATTCTCGTCGTCAGGATTCAGGCTTATCGCGCGGTCGAGCAGATCAAAAGCGGCATCATCATTACCTAAGGCTTTTGAGCGCAAAGCCTCGAGAAAGAAATAATCGGCTTTACGCACGTCGGCCTCCACGTCTTTCTTGCTTTTGCTACGCGACCAGCCTGAGGCGGCTGAAGCAAGAATAAGCGCAAACAGCAGAATAACTATCGGTAACTTCTTCATGTCAAAATAATTAATCCACACCGGTGTGACCGAAACCACCGTCGCCTCGCTCTGTAGTATCGATACGTTTCACTTCATCCCACGTTACGTGAGAGTACTGCTTGATAACCATCTGACAGATACGCTCACCATCGTTGATCACGAAAGGTTCGTCGGAAAGGTTGATTACAATTATACCTACCTCGCCGCGATAGTCGGCGTCAACCGTGCCGGGGGTATTGACGAGTGTTATGCCCTTTTTGAGCGACAGTCCGCTGCGGGGGCGGAGCTGACACTCATATCCGTGAGGCAGCTGGAGATATAGTCCGGTGGGTATGAGCGCACGCTGCATGGGGGCGAGGGTTACCGGGGCATCAAGAAATGCCCTTACATCCATTCCGGCCGACGAAGGGGTTGCGTAAGAGGGGAGAGGGTGATGGGATTTATTTATAATTTTTACTTTTACGTGGTCCATTTTCTATATTAATTTGTGGTTAAGTGTATTTTAGCAGCGAAAGTAGCAAAAATCCTTCAAATGGCCTTACTTTTTTTGTGTTTTTGTGTTAATTTGGTTTTTTCTTTGTAAATTTGCATCACCTAAGAAAAAGAATACTGTATATAGCCAATTATATATGTTTAGAACAAATACCTGCGGAGAACTCCGCCTGAGCGACGTCGGCAAAGAAGTGACTATTGCCGGCTGGGTGCAGCGTGCCCGTAAGATGGGCGGCATGACATTTGTCGACATCCGTGACCGTTACGGACTGACTCAAGTAGTGTTTAATAATGAGGTTGATGCCGAGCTGTGTGATAAAGCTAATAAACTCGGTCGAGAGTTTGTGGTACAGATTACCGGTAAGGTCAGTGAACGCAGCAGTAAGAATGCCAATCTTCCTACCGGAGATATTGAAATCATCGCATCAGATCTTAAGGTCCTCAACCGCAGCGAGGTGCCTCCGTTTACTATTGAAGATGAAACCGACGGTGGCGATGACCTGAGAATGAAATACCGCTATCTCGATCTCCGCCGTAATTGTGTGCGCTCCAATCTTGAACTCCGTCACCGCATGGCTTTTGAGATACGCCGTTATCTTGACTCCAAAGGATTCCTCGAAGTTGAGACCCCGGTACTAATCAAGTCGACACCCGAGGGTGCCCGTGACTTTGTGGTGCCTTCACGCATGAATCCCGGTCAGTTCTATGCTCTTCCCCAGTCACCGCAGACGTTCAAGCAGCTTCTGATGGTGAGCGGTTTTGACCGTTATTTCCAGATAGTGAAGTGCTTCCGCGACGAGGACCTTCGCGCTGACCGTCAGCCTGAGTTTACTCAGATTGACTGTGAAATGTCGTTTGTAGAGCAGGAAGATGTTCTGAATATGTTTGAGGGACTTGTAAAGCATATCTTCAAATATGTTAAGGATATCGATTTCACTGAGCCTTTCCCACGTATGACCTGGGCTGATGCCATGAAGTATTATGGCTCTGATAAACCCGATACACGTTTCGGCATGAGATTCGTTGAACTGAAGGATCTCACCGGTGGTAAAGGATTCGCGGTAATGGATGATGCCGAATATGTTGGCGCCATCTGTGCCCCCGGTTGCGCAGGATATACCCGCAAGCAACTCGACCAGTTGACTGATTTTGTGAAACGTCCGCAGGTGGGAGCCAAGGGCATGATGTGGGTTAAGATAGAAGAAAATGGAGAAATCAAGAGCTCTGTATCAAAATTCTATACTGACGACGAGCTTCGTGCATGGGCTGAACGTTGCGAGGCCAAGCCCGGTGATCTCATTCTGATTCTCGCCGGTCCTACCATGAAAACCCGCAAGCAACTCAATGAACTCCGTCTTGAAATGGGTAACCGTCTCGGACTCCGTGACCCGCAGAAATTTTCTTGCCTGTGGGTAGTGGACTTCCCCCTCTTCGAATGGGATGACGAAACTCAGCGCTACTATGCGATGCATCATCCGTTTACAGCTCCCAATCCCGAGGATATTGACAAACTCGAGACTGCTACGGGCGACGTTCGTGCCACTGCTTATGACATGGTGGTTAACGGTAATGAACTCGGAGGCGGTTCGATACGTATACATGAAGCCGGACTTCAGGATAAAATGTTCCGTCTGCTCGGCCTTTCTGAAGAGGATGCTCAGTACAAATTCGGCTTCCTGATGAATGCGTTTAAGTACGGTGCACCCCCTCACGGCGGTTTGGCGTTCGGTTTCGATCGCTTTGTGTCGATTCTTGCCGGACTTGACTCTATCCGCGACGTCATTGCATTCCCCAAGAACAATTCCGGCCGCGACATGATGATCGATGCACCTTCGGCAATCGATCAGGAGCAGCTTGACGAACTTCAGATAGCTTTAAATCTTCCCGACGATAAGTGACTCCGTCGCTCAATGAAATAATCAACGCCCTGGAGGCCGAGGTTAACCCCGGCCTTCAGGAGTCGTGGGATAATACCGGATGGCAGGTGTGTGCTGAGTCGAAAGATGATGCCTGTACCGGTGTGCTCATATGTGTGGATGTAACTGATGCAGTAATATCAGAAGCGATAGCGCGGGGATATAATCTGATAGTATCACACCATCCCCTCATTTTCCGCCCGCTCAAGCGCCTTACAGGTACAACTCCGGCAGAGCGTATGGCTATAAAGCTGATTAAATCGGGAATTTCTGTCTATTCAGCCCATACTTCGCTTGACAATGCCTCGAAAGGGGTCTCTAATTACCTTGCGGAAGCTCTTGGCTTGACGAAAATATGTCCTCTGGCTCCGCGACGCGATGTATTGTACAAGGTCGCTGTATATGTGCCCGAAAAGGATGCGGATACTGTAAGAGATGCCATGCATCATGCAGGTGCCGGTCATATTGGCCGCTATGACAGATGCGGGTTTACTATAAAAGGTGAAGGTACTTTCAGGCCCCTTCAAGGAAGTAATCCTCATATAGGACAACAAGATGAGACTACAGAGGTATCGGAAATGAAGATAGAGGCAGTAGTATCCGCACATCTTAGATCAAAGGTAGAATCCGCTATTAGAAAAGCTCATCCATATGAGGAGCCGGCTATAGACATTTACCATATAGAAGCAGCTGATACCTCCACAGGGCTTGGTGCTGTAGGAAATCTGCCGCAACCACTCTCGGCTGCCCGCTTAATAGAGCGGATTAAAGAGGTATACGGCTCTCCCGTAGTGAGGACAACACCCCACGATGATTCCATGACAGTTAGCAGGGTTGCATTATGCGGTGGCTCGGGTGGTGAATTTATTCCGGCGGCGATAGGAGCAGGAGCGCAGGTATATGTCACGAGCGATGTTCGCTATCACGACTTCGTGGATTACCGCGAGAGGATTCTTGTGGTTGATACGGGGCATTACGAAAGCGAAAAATGCACTACCATACTATTATCAAGCATTATTTCAAAAAAATTTCCTAACTTTGCAGTCGGAATCTCTACTACAGAGACCAACTCAATTACTTATCAATAAGCCAACAAAATAAAATCATACAGAATATGGCCACTGAGCAAACAAAAGCTGATCAGACTATGAGCGTAGAGTCGCGCCTCAAGGCTCTCTACGAACTCCAGACTATTCTCTCGCAGATCGACCGCATCAAGACTATCCGCGGCGAATTGCCCCTCGAAGTGCGTGACCTTGAGGATAATATCGAAGGTCTCCGTACACGCATAGAGAATTATACCCGCGAAATCGAAGATCTCCGCCGCAAGACAGCTGAGGAGAAAAATAAAATTCAGGATTCGCAGGCCAAGATCGAAACTTACAAGCAGCAGCTTGACAACGTGCGCAACAATCGCGAGTTTGATTTGTTATCTAAGGAGATAGAGTTCCAGACTCTCGAGATCGAACTCTCCGAAAAGCACATCCTCGAGTATGGCCGTGTGACTGAAAACAAGCAGAGAGAGATAGCTGCAACTCAGGAAACTCTCGACGATCATCTGCATGTGCTCAATGAAAAGCGTGCCGAACTCGAAGAAATTGTTTCGGAGACAAAGCAGGACGAGGAGCGTCTGCGCGAACAGGCTAAAGCACTTGAGCCCAAAATCGACGAACGCACTCTTTCTGCATTCAAGCGTATCCGCAAGAATGCGCGCAACGGTCTCGGTGTGGTATACGTGCAGCGTAATGCATGCGGCGGTTGCTTCAATCGCATTCCCCCGCAGAAGCAGATGGAGATTAAGATGCACAAAAAAATCATCGTCTGCGAATATTGCGGCCGCATCATGATAGATCCGGAACTCGCCGGCGTTACCGCTGATGCCGAGTAAATCGCGGTTAACTTTTTAACTCGTTAGAAATTATGGAAAAAATTGTTCCCGGAAAATTTGTCGAACTCACCTATGATCTTTATGAAGTGGGCGAGGACGGAACTGAAGCTCTTGTTCATCGTGTAGAAGCCGATGCCCCCGAGCGTATAGTATACGGAGTTACACCGGGAGTCATCAAGCCTCTCGAAGCTGCTCTGGAAGGTCTTGAGCAGGGTCAGGATTTTGAAGTCAAGGTACCCGCCGAAGAGGGATTCCCTTATAATCCCGACGATGTGGTTGAGCTTGACAAGAACATCTTCGTGGTCGATGGGAAATTTGATACCTCAATGATTTTCCCCGGTGCATATGTGCCGATGATGACCGGTGACGGTTTCCGCATCAACGGTAAGGTACTCGAAGTTTCCGATGATAAGGTTAAGATGGATTTCAATCATCCTCTCGTAGGCAAGGATCTTGTTTTCAAAGGCAAGATTGAACTTGTGCGTGATGCGACTCAGGAAGATCTTCACCCTTCATGTGGCGGTTGCGGCGGTAACTGCGGTGAAGGTTGCGGAGAAGGCGGTTGTGGCGAAGGCTGCGGCTGCGGTAATTGAGAAATCGCTTCTTAATGAATTGAACAACAGTAATATCTACGGTCTCTGCGAGGTATATCCTTTCGGAGACCGTTTTAATATTTATCTGTGAGGTTTTCTACTCTTATTTCATGCATTTTGTTAGGCGGCTCATTCACTGTCATGGCTGATGAGTTGGCTGATACTGTTCCTACCCATGAGCTTTCAGAGATCGTTGTGCAAGGAAATTCCGCCCGCGAAAGGATCAACAACTTGCGACTTGGAGCCGAGCGGCTCGAATTGTCAAAGTTGAATGAAATTCCTTCTTTCGGAGGTGAGAAAGATATTATAAAATCTCTTTCAATGCTCCCCGGAGTAAGAACGGAAGGAGAGGGCGGAGGTGGTTTTGAGGTACGCGGAGGAAATGCGTCGCAGAATCTCGTCACTCTCGACGGTATCTCTCTTTACAATCCCGCTCATGTGATGGGAATTTTTTCAACTTTCAATGATGAAGCGCTCGGAGGAGCCACTCTTTATAAAGGACCGATTCCCGCCATGTATGGAGAAGCTACTTCGGCAGTGCTTGAAACATCATTGGCGCCGGGGGATATGGAAAAGTATCACGGCTCTCTTACCGTGGGAATTCTGGCAGCGAAGATTAAAGCTGAAGGACCCATCGTAAAAGACCGTCTGTCATTCGCTGTCACGGCGCGTCGCTCTTACGTCGATGTGTTTCTTAATATGATCCCGAAATATCGCAGCACGATAATGAACTTTTATGATGCCACGGCTAAAGTGCGCTTTCGCCCCTCAAGCAGCCATATTATCGACGGATCATTTTTTGCAAGCAGGGATAATATGGCTATCAGCCGCATAATGGGATTATATTGGGGTAATATAGGAGGTTCAATAAACTGGCTGGCAAGAGCAACTGAAAAACTGTCGTTTACCACTACCGGATCTGTCACTCATTTCAGTCCCCGAATGTCGATGGACATGATGAACATGGATCAAGAAATGCTCACTTATATCAGGTCATATTCTGTTAATGAAAGGATTAAGTTGAATCTCACGGACTATCATATGCTTGAGGCAGGCGTGCGGTCAGAGCTCTATAGTGTGAAGTCGGCCGAATGGGTAATCGGCGATGTGAGGGAGAGGGAGATAAGGTCATTGTGGGTCAACTCCGCATGGCTCGATTATACGGGCAGCTTCGGTGAGCATTTTGATTTTACAGGTGGATTAAGATTCAATTTATCATCGGCATTATCCGGAACGCACTTTCATGATTTTGTATCGGTCAATAATGCGCGAAATCAGTTTGACGGTAAGACATATATTGATATAGAGCCTCGCATGAGTTTGAAATTCAATATCAATCAGCACCATAATATTAAAGCAGGCTTTTCTGTAACTTCGCAGAATCTCCATGCGATACGATCGAGCGCCACTTCATTTCCGTTTGACCGTTATGCCCTCACTTCTGCACAGGTAAGACCCGAAAAAGCATTGCAATGGGGCGTTGGTTACACGGGAATGACTGCCAACGGCAGTCTTGACTGGTCGATCGAAGGTTACTATAAGAATATTAGCAATGTATATGATTTCAAGGACGGGCGTGGAACATTCTCCGATATAGTGCTTGAAAACATTATTCTCGGCGGGCGCGGCCGCAGCTACGGAGCAGAGTTTATGCTGAGAAAGAATTTTGGCAGACTGACCGGTTGGGTATCGTATACTTTGTCAAATACCGAAACGAAAATCCCCGGGATAAATGAGGGGCGATGGTATGCTGCATCCAATGATTGCCGCCACGATTTTACTATATCGAGTATTTTCAAAATCAATGATAAGTGGAATCTTTCCGGCTCATGGATATATCTTTCGGGAAAGCCACTCACTGTACCCGACGTTAAATATGAAATAGCGGGGGAGACGTGTTACTACTATTCTGCCCGAAATGCCTACAATGCGCCTGCTACACACCGCCTTGATCTTGCTGCCAAATATACACATCAAGGAAAGAAATTTACCTATGAATGGGCATTCGGCATCTATAATACTTATTGCCGATATAATCCCTATATTATATATTTCGAGGACGATCCAGAAAAGCCGTCAGGAACACGCGCGGTTCAGCGCTCGCTTTACGGACTTATACCATCAGTTTCCTATACCTTAAAATTCTGATTGTTTCGATGCGATTTACTTATATTACTATATTACTCACTTTATTATCAGCGGTTTTCACATCTTGTGAAAAAGAGCTTGATTTCAACTATCACACTATTCCGCCGATAACGGTAATAGAGGGGGTGCTCATACCTGATGGCATAAGAGTGGGTATTACACTTACAACTCCGATGGATGAACCTATGAATCTGTCGCGCCTGACTGATGCCACTGTATCACTTGTCGATATGACCACGGGTGAAACTCATGAATTGGCGCCGGATGATAACGGATACTATACAGCTCATATCGCGGGAACGGAAGGACATGATTACCGACTCGCTGTAGAACGTGACCGATGCAGTTATAATGCGGAAACCGAGATGTATGGTCCTGTTGATATATTAAGTGCCGAGTTCAACTGGATAAAAATGCCATATGATCATGTGGCGGTGTTTCAATGTAAATTTGCCGATGCAACCCCCGACACGGGCGATTGCTATTGGGTGAAATTATACCGAAACGGCAAGATATACCGTTGGACGCAGACCGACGACCGAGGAGCTGTTGACGGGATCTGCTCCTATACTGTCATGACTACCCGAATGGATATTGACGAGGAGGAAGATGACGACCTTCTTCTTGACGGGGATGTGGTGACTTGCGAGGTGTCGAGAATATCAAAAGCGATGTATGATTATCTTGAGGCTTTACAAAACGACAGTAACGGTCCGGCGATGTTCACCGGTGATAAAAGCCTCGGGTATTTTATCGCAACCACTCCCGTAGAGAAATCAATAGTATTCCGTCCTGATGAAATACCTTACTACTGATAAAAATCTATTTGTAAAAGAAAAAAATAATTAGTAAATTTGCACCGCGTTTAGGCGTATTGTTTATTTTGCTTAATTTCAAAGATTTAAAATAATACTACATGGCAACTACTGCTGATTTTAAAAACGGAATGTGCCTCGATATCGACGGCAACTATTTCTTCATCGTAGAATTCCTTCACGTAAAGCCCGGTAAAGGCCCCGCTTTCGTGCGCACCAAACTTAAAAATGTAAAGACCGGCCGTATCCTCGACAAGACCTGGAACTCGGGCGTAAAAGTCAATGAAGTACGCATCGAGCGT
>JAIDSW010000213.1 GCA_029061025.1 Duncaniella sp. | reverse complement strand
GCAGCGCGCCGTTCACACCCGATATATCCTCGAAGAATTTCAGCTGTACATTCAGCAATTCACTGATACCGATATTTGTGGAATTGTTAGCAATCTGATGCGGGATGCTCTGATGCTTCGTACTCGGCTTGAAGACAAGCACGCCGTTAAACTTGCTCCACGTGTCCGCGAAGTCTTGTGGAGACATACCCACGGGTATACAATCTTCCGGTATCATCAAGACACCTTTGGCACTCGCCCTCATTATCCAGTCGTAAAGCGTAATCAGGCGGTTGGTGTATCGCTGCTGGTCTATTACATCATTCGAGAATGAATGAATCTCTCCGTCGATAAATGGATACGCCTTGAATACATATGGATGACTCTTGTGCTCATACGGCGTCTCTCCTTCGGCCAATATATCTCCCTGCGGGCTCAGAAAATAGTAATACCAATATGAATCTATCATCCACTCAGCATCGATAATCGGTATCTCATCTTCCGTCATGCCCAGACTCATTCCATCCCGAAGTCGCCTGTTATTCTCCGCCACTACTACCTCGTTGTAATCCTTCTGATCTATCTTGAAAATCTCGCCGTTATTCCAGTCATGGCATCGGTAACGCGGCTTTGCCTCCTTGCGCCATATCTCTATCACGCGGCATCGCGACTGATCTACCGGCGTGAGGAAATCCATCTCATTGGCCCCGCGCGAATAACCGAAACTGTCCCACACCTGAGCGAGCGCTATGCGGCTGCTTGCCGTGGAATATATCTCGGCAAGACGTACATGGTCGGCAGGCGACGTGGCAAACTGGCTGCACAGCGTATCGAAATCGACGTCATGAATCTCGCCTACACACGTGCAGTCCCACCCGCGGAAATCACGCATATTCGTGTCGATAAAGAAATTATTCGGCTGCACATAGTCAGTCCAGCAATCCATCTTGTTATTACGCCACCCATAATGCTTCCTGTGCACTATCATTCCCGAAATTAGAAACTCCTCCATCGTGCGGGCATACACCTCCGTCATGCGATTCAGCTGCATATTATATTGTAACAGCGTGCTCATCGTCTCACCCAGATTCTGTTCATCTCGGTCACGCGCTATACAGGTAGGCTCAGTCGATTGACTGCGATATACACCTATCACATTCCTCACCAAGCGGCGCATCAGATTATTCTTCAAAGGAATATTCCCCTGTCGGGCTATCCACTCATCCTCCCGCATCTTCACGCCGTCGACACACACTATATCGCTCCACTGATCGCCATACACATACCGCTTGCATCGCTCCCTGTCACGACGGAACTTTGCCATCGCCATATAGTAATTTTGCGCCTCCATCAGAAGCTGCAAGCCGCGTAAGCGATCATCCCTCGTCGTTGTTCGGGCGTGATTCACCGAATCCATATTAGAGCGCCTGGCACTTCCACCACCCACTCTACTCAATCTATTCAATTTCATAACCGGTCATAATTAATTGCACCCGCAAAGATAACCCGCCGCCATTCAATCACATCTTATCTCTTGAAAACCTCACCGTCTACTTCATCTACCTTAGACCGACAAACCACCATCCCGCGCACCTTCGCAAAATGGTCAAGTTTACGATGAACAACTGACGTATTCACTACGTTATAAAGAAAATTTTCTTAAAACCTGCAAAAATATTATCTTTGCATATCGTGATCAACGATTACGCCCGACAGAGCGCATATGCTCCGCCGCACTTAACGAAAGATTGCTGCCAACACAAACAAAACTGATGCGAAACTGTTGCGCACTCATTAATTAAGCTACGATAAATCATTAAAATCTAACTAATTAATGCAACCCTTTAAAATTTTTCGAGTGAATTTTAACTTTTTCGGGCGGCGGCGCGTTGTAAGGATATAATAATATACCGTTATGATTATAGCTTCACAGAAACGTAAAGAGAATATCGCCGAATATCTGCTCTATATGTGGCAGGTGGAGGATGTGATACGCGCCAACGGCCTTGATATAGACCGTATAGAGAAAAACGTTATTGACCGTTTCGAGGGACTGACCGACGAGCAGCGCCGCCAGATGCGCGAGTGGTACGAGTCGCTCATCGACATGATGCGTCGCGAAGGTGTGGAGAAATCAGGTCATCTGCAGCTCAACAAGAATGTGATAATTCAGCTCACCGATCTTCACCTTGCTCTGCTCAAGGATCCCCGCTTCGCCGACTATACCGCTGAGTTTTACAAGACTCTCCCATATATCGTGGAACTTCGCGCCAAAGCAGGCGACAAGGCAGTGAATGAAATCGAGACCTGCTTCACAGCTCTTTACGGTATGCTCATGCTTCGCTTGCAGAGTAAGGAGATCACGCCCGACACACAGAATGCCGTGGCTCAGATCTCAAAATTCATCGCCCTCCTGGCCAAAGACTTCCACCTCGACGAAGCCGACAAACTCTTCCCCCACGACGAGGAATAAGACTATATAATTGACAAGCAATACTGTAGGGGTGCTACGACGGAGCGCCCGGCCGAGCAAGAGTGTAATTTTGATCCCACGCCTATCGCTGAAGCGTCAAAACGATGTATAGTAGGGACGCGAATTTTCGAGGGCACATCGAAATCGCGGATTGCATTTACATTTGATTTCTTGTTCTGCATGCTTCGCCTCATGTTTTCGCCGTCCGCATCGAAATAGCGGAGTGGGGTTTTCATTTTCAGAATCTACATGATTCGCCTCATGTTTTCGTCGTGGACGCGAAAATTCGCGTCCCTACCGATGCGCCTGATAATCGGGGATTTATGGTGGGGGTAACGTTCATTAAAAATTGTGTGGATTTAAAAAAATCGGTAGTCCGACTATAAGCCGTTTTTTCGACCCACGCCTATCGCTGAAGCGTCAAAACGATGTATAGTAGGGACGCGAATTTTCGCGTCCACATCGAAATCGCGGAGTGCATTTTCATTTGATTTACTGTTTTGCATGATTCGCCTAATGTTTTCGCGTCCGCATCGAAATCGCGGAGTGATTTACTGTTTTGCATGCTTCGCCTCATGTTTTCGTCGTGGACGCGAAAAATCGCGTCCCTACCGATGCACCTGATAATCGGGGATTTATGGTGGGGAGCAACGGTCATACAGTTATATGGAAAATGAAAAAAACGGTAGTCCGACTATAAGCCGGGTTTTGTCGTCGGCTCACTTCCATCCCGCAGGAGGAGGGTTGAACCGGCGGTCGTGTCATTTATCTGAGTGCACGGAGTGCACTTAAGCAGCCTACCCCCCGGCAGCGGACGAGCAATCCTTAAATGCCGGTATACTTGGCCTTGCAACCCATAAGGCGTGCGGCACTCTGCATCACTGCAAAGCCCGGTGAGCTCTTACCTCACCTTTTCACCCTTACCTGCCCCCGACAGGGTGGCGGGCGGTTGTTTTCTGTCACGCTACTCTGCCGTCGCCGACAGCTTCCCGTTAGAAAATATGGCGCTCTATGTTGCCCGGACTTTCCTCACACCGCTCATGCGTCGGTGAGCGACACAACCGTCGGGCTACCGTTTCATACCTGCAAAGTTAACGCTTTTTCTTCAACGTGGAAAAATATTGCATATTAAAAATGCCATCCATGCAGACATTACCGCACGGATGGCATTATATAGTATTCGATATTATTTAAAGCGGATATCTCTCCAAGTGGATGAAAGTTCGGGAGATGAATTTACCGTGGGCGTTTGCAGCTTGCGGTTGACTACTACCGATTGACGGGCTACTTCTTCCGATAGATAGTCGGATAATTCACCGAGGTTAATATCACCTTTTGAATCATTAAGCTTGTTGAGCAGGTAATAAGTAAAGATACCGTGGCCTTTTTCGTCATAGGGTAATGCCGACTGGTCACCGAAACAAGCTGATAAGACGATCAACTTTCCTTTCGGTTGTAGTGACCGAGGTTTCAGCTTGATACCGCGTGCACTTGCAAGCATACCGTCACCGCGCACCGAACCGCTGAAGCAGGCGTCGATCAATGCAACTACTGACTCTGCGTTTAGAGCACTGAGCTCATCATAGAGGGTAGAGAGTGGATAGCACGATGCGAGATCGTTACCCTCAGCATCGATGGGAAGAACATAGGCGTTGCGGTTACTTTCGTCGGGTACACCATGCCCGGCATAATAGAAAATTACGCGAATGTCTCCGTTGTATGCCGATGCGATATCGCGAATATCTCTCATGGCAGCTCTGATATCACCGTAGGTTGCGTCGAAATATGTGCGGATATTGGTTGAGGGGATTCCAAGAGTCTTTTCGCAATACTGCTCGAAAATCCTTGCATCGTTGGCAGCGAAGTCTACAGGAGCTACACGCTGATAATGCTCATTGCCAATAATTACGGCAAAAGTCTTTTTATTGTCGACATCAGAAACCGGGATGTTTATATCTACTGCATCAGGCACGAAATCTTTCCTGACAGAGATTTTTCCGTTGTCGGCCAGTAAGGTTTTCTCGTATTCCTTTACGGCGGCAAGAGGGGTGATATTTACCACCAATGGAGTGAAATCATCTTCGCCATAGCTTCTTGCCGATGTATATTCCTTATTGTCGGGAGAGATGAATTTGCATGACAATACAGCAGGCATATCATCCAGTATTCCGTAAACGGGCTGAATCGTTGTTTTTGACCAGTCTTCAGCAAACTTTGTTTGCTCGTTTTTCGGGACTGAGGCATACACGGTGCCGACTTGATTATTGAGCTCAATAGGAAAGAACTCGAAATCACGCACATACTCCTGAAGTTTTCCTTTAAGTGTCTTAGGAGTATATTTGTTTAAATACTCGAGTTTCAACGAAGCAAGTGTTTGTTCGATATACTTGTTTCTGCTTTCATCATTAACACGAGCTTCCCACTGCGCCTGCGTTTCATATGACTTTCGTATTTGCCAATCTTCAACTGACCTTTTCAACCGCGTTTCGGCAAAAGATGAGAATGATTCAGGCTGAAATGTGCGGGAGGTCAGTTCGGTACTTCCTTCCTCAACGATTGTTTTATAGAAAGGAGTGTCATCACATCCGTAAAACGCATCATACACCACATATTTGGGATAGGGAAATCCGTGACCGCTCACATTGGCGAGCTTTTTACAGCCGCGGAAGATACCGTAATTGCCTACCCCGTAATTACCTTGAGCAATAGTAGCTACCGCATCGTCGGGCATCACTACTGATTCGAGATTCGGACAATTTTCAAAAGCATATTTTCCGAACTTTTTTACAGTATTGGGAATTACGATCGATTTGAGATTTTTACAATCAGCAAATCCGTTATCAGCTATTCCTCCAAGGTAATAGTCAATACCGTTGAGTCTGACTGAAGCCGGTAACTCCACATCAACGAGGGCATCTTTCTTTACGGCTTTACAGCTTACTGTATTATCCTTTTGTAAAGTATATTTAATACCGTCAATTACAACTTCGGCTGCCGATAGCGAGAGGCAGCATAGAAATAGTAGTGACAGGAAAGTAATAAACTTTTTCATGGCAAAATATTAAAAATCAAGTCCGATAGATAAGCCTAACCGGTTAATGAAGACGGTTTCATGAGAATATTCCCTATATTCTTCGCCTGTCCATTCCATTTCAGGAAACTTAACATTCATCGGACTGTAGAATAAAGCAAGGTTAATACCGACGACTGGGCTTAGCCGAAATCTCACGCCAATAGAAGGTTTAAAGTATAAGCCGGTAACTTTCTCAGATCCAGCTCGAGCCCAAGAATATACATATGCTCCTAATTTACATCCTACAAAAAAGTTTGTAGTCTTACGGCCGAAAAAATCATATCTAACATCTGCAAAAACAGGGATATCAACTCCATCAGACAAATTAGTCAATCCTTCTAATCCGGCACCAACGAAAAATTTCTTAATCTGTACACCGTGAGATGTAGATAATCCAAAGAAATTTCTTTGATAAGCCTCTAAATCAGGATATCCGCTTTTAGGAAGCGAATAAGAATAGGATAGATCTAAGAGCCCGCGATACTTTTGCGCGAAAGCGCAACCTGAAGAAATGATTAGAGCTGTGAGAGCAAGAATAAATTTTTTCATCAATATAAGAATTAATGGTTAAAGAATCGTTTAATTGTTGTCGATTCCCCTGACAACCATTAAGTTAAAGACGAAAAAAGCGCGGGAATCCGTATCATTTGCTCATCCCACTCTCAAGGCATCTGGCATAGCCCTCCGGTCAGGACGAGCAACGCAGAAGCCCACGCCGATACACTTATTGAGAGATACACGTATCACACGTGTACGTCGATAAACGTACCCACCGGCACCTGTCGCTGCTATGTCTTTGACCGGAATGAAACTGCCAGATTTGTTTTTCTTATTGATATTCAAGTATTTAGATTAATTTGTTTCTGTAACTCTCTATAAATCAATATCCGGAAATTTTGCCAAAACAGACATATTAACCGGGTTATTGACATAGTTTTTACCCTTAACTAATTGATAAACAGAGGTAAAAATAAAACTATGGCTATCTATTGGATTGATACAGAGAAATTTAGATTATCTTATTACACCGGAAAACTCAATCTCCGGGGTTTTGGTATGGTATATGTA
>JAIDSW010000212.1 GCA_029061025.1 Duncaniella sp. | reverse complement strand
ATTTTGTAATTTTGCACCGGTATTTCAACTACTTTATTTTAATAACCGAATTTAACTATGTCAACTTATACCGCAACCGATCAGCGAAAGGTCACAACCCGCCGACTGATGGAGATGAAGGAGCGAGGCGAGCGTATCGCCATGCTCACCGCTTATGATTATTCGATGGCCAAACTCGTTGACGAGGCCGGAATGGACGTGATACTTGTGGGCGACTCGGCTTCCAACGTCATGGTGGGCAATCCCACTACCCTGCCGATGACTCTCGACCAGATGATTTACCATGCCAAGAGCGTGACCAATGGCGTGAAACGCGCTCTGGTGGTGTGTGATATGCCTTTCGGTACTTATCAGGGCAACTCCAAGGAGGCGCTTGCATCGGCCGTGCGCATCATGAAGGAGAGCGGAGCCGAGGCCGTGAAGATGGAAGGGGGCTCGGAAATTGTAGAGTCGATCGAGCGAATCCTTTGCGCCGGTATTCCGGTGATGGGTCACTTGGGTCTTACGCCTCAGTCAATCAACAAGTTCGGCACCTACAATGTGCGTGCCCGCGAGGAGGCCGAGGCCAACAAACTTATCGAAGACGCGAAACTGCTTGAGCGCACCGGTTGCTTCGCGCTCGTATTGGAAAAAATCCCCGCTGACCTTGCCGCCCGTGTGGCTCAGGAGGTGAAGATTCCCGTCATAGGAATCGGTGCAGGTGGTGGTGTCGACGGTCAGGTGCTCGTGATTCACGATATGCTCGGTATCAATCAGGGCTTCTCGCCCCGCTTCCTCCGCCGCTATGCCGACCTTGCCACTGTGATGACCGATGCTCTCGGCAATTACATCAATGATGTAAAGACCCGCGATTTCCCCAACGAAAAAGAGCAGTATTGATGTGGCTGTCCCGCTACGGCGCGACATATAAAGCTATTCTTAAGCTCGGTCTGCCCCTGATAGTGGGGCAGCTCGGGCTTATCATTACGGCGTTTGCCGACACTATCATGGTGGGACATTACTCCACCGAGGCTCTTGCGTCGGCATCATTCGTCAACAATCTTTTCAACACGCCCATGATGGCTATCATGGGGTTCACTTACGGCCTGACCCCTCTCGTGGGCGCGCTTTTCGGAAGCGGAAGGCTTGAGCGCATAGGATGCGTGCTGAAAAACGGGCTTGTGGTATCGGGCATATTCGCTTCGATAGTCATAGGTATCATGACGTGGTTTTATTTCAACCTCGACGTCCTCGACCCGCCTGCCGAACTGCTTCCGCTCATCCGCCCCTACTATCTTCTCTACCTTGTCGGACTCGTGCCGGTTGCTCTCTTCGGAATATTTCTGCAATGGAGCTATGCCATCAACCGCACGCTGTTTCCCACCCTGCTCTTGCTCGGAGCCAATGCCTTTAATATCGCAGGTAATTATGCGCTCATCTACGGCCACTGGGGCTTTCAGGAGTCGGGTCTCACCGGTGCCGGTATCTCCACCCTTATAGCACGCACTTTACCGCTCGTAGTCATGACGGCGGTATTCTTGCTCCGTCGTGACTGGGCTGTGTATCGCGAAGGGTTCGGCAAAGGCGCCGTGACTATGCGGGAGATGAAAGGGGTCAACGCTACTTCCTGGCCGGTAGCTCTGCAACTGGCGCTTGAGAGCGGTTCGTTCACGCTCGCGGCTGTGATGGCCGGATGGATCGGCAAGATACCGCTTGCGTCGTTTCAGGTAATTGTGGTAACGGGAATGCTGGGCTTCTGCGTGTATTACAGTATAGGCAATGCCGTGGCCATAATGGTATCAAATGACCGCGGCCGGGGTGATGCCGCGGCCATGCGTCGCGACGCTATGGGCGGATACCACATAATGCTTCTGTTCATGGCCGCCGCCTCGGTGCTGTTTCTCGCCTGCGGAAGAGACATTATGGCATTGTTCACCGACGATTCGGCTGTGCTTGCCGCATCGGTAGCTCTCATATTCCCGTTAATACTGTATCAGCTCGGCGACGCCACACAGATAACATTCAGCAACGCTCTGCGAGGCACCTCGCGTGTGATGCCAATGCTCTGGATCGCTTTCGCGGCCTATGTGGTGGTGGGAATTCCCGCCATGTATATACTCGGCTTCACCGCCGGGATGGGAGTGTACGGCATAGTAATGTCGTTCAGCGTGAGCCTCTTTACGGCTGCCGGACTTTTCCTCTATTTCTTCCTCGACACGCTGAAACGCAACGAATACATTTTCAGGAAAGAATAACCAAGCTATGATAAAGAATCTGATGTTTGACCTCGGCGGTGTGATAATGGACATAGACCGCATGAACTGTGTAAGAGCTTTCGAAAAGCTCGGGTTTTCCGACATATCCGATTATCTGGGCGACTACGGCCAGAAGGAATTTTTCCTCGGCCTCGAAAACGGCTCGGTGGATGTGGAGGAATTTCACCGGTGTGTGAAAGAGCACGTGGCTTCCGGCACCACCGATGATCAGATCGACGAAGCTTTCAACGAATTTCTCACCGGCATACCGCGTCACCGCCTGGTACAGCTGCGTGACTTGAAAAAAGATTATCCCGTGTATCTGTTGTCAAATACCAATCCCATAATGTTCAGTTCCAAGATCGCCGACCAATTCCGTCAGGAGGGCCTTACGATCGATGACTATTTTGACGGCACGGTCACTTCTTTTGAGGCAAAAAGCTATAAGCCTGACCGCCGAATATTTGAATATGCCGCTGAAAAATTCGGCATCGATCCCCGGGAAACACTGTTCTTTGACGATTCGCAGAAAAATGTTGAGGCCGCACGCAGCTACGGCTATCAGGCAGTGAAAGTGAATCCCGGCGACGAATTTGCAACCCTTCTTGCCGAAGTGCTTGAAAATGGAACTGATAAATAAAACTGATCCCCGCCCCGAGCGTGGTCGCATAGCGGCGGTGGGAATGTGGGACGGCGTTCACCTGGGTCATCGTTTCCTGATTGACTATGTGAAGGTCGAGGGTAATTACCGCAATCTCATTCCTTCGGTCATCACATTTGACTCCCACCCTCTGAGCGTGGTGCGCCCTCAGGATATGCCTCCGCTGCTCAATACTTCCGACGAGCGGTTCGAGCGCCTCGGCAATGCGGGCGTGGAGCACTGCATAGTGCTTGAATTTGACGACCGCACGCGCCACATGACCGCGCGCGAATTTCTCGACACTCTCAAGCGGGATTATTCCGTGGACACCCTCGTGGTGGGATTCAACAATCGATTCGGCCATGATCGCGTCGACGGCATCGACCAGTATCGCGAAATAGCCTCCAAGATAGGAATGGAGGTAATCGAGGCGCCGGAATATACAGGTGCTCACGCTCCTATAAGTTCTTCGATTATCAGGAAACTTCTTTTGGAAGGAAATGTGGCCGAGGCTTCGCGACGCCTCGGGTATGACTATTCAATAAAAGGTGTGGTGGTCGACGGCGAGCATCTTGGTCGCACCATCGGATTCCCCACAGCCAATATCGTACCGGTGAGCGAGCTGACGCTCATACCTCGCCCGGGAGTGTATGCGGTGAGAGTGACGATGCCCGACGGCACCGACCGCCCCGGAATGGTCAACATCGGCACCCGCCCTACGGTTACCGGCGATTCGGGCGCCGACACTACCATCGAAGTTCATATCCTTGACTTCAAGGGATTTCTTTATGAAGAGGAGCTGACGATCCATTTCGTAGAG
>JAIDSW010000211.1 GCA_029061025.1 Duncaniella sp. | reverse complement strand
ACCGTAACCTCCGCTCCGGCACGCAGAGCTTCGGTGATATATCGCTTGGCATTCTCCACCGCCGTCCTCAGGTCGCATCCCAATGCAAGATAGGAGGCGATGGCGGCAGAAAGCGTGCAACCGGTGCCGTGAGTGTTGGAAGTCGACACAGCCTCTGCTTCTATCTGGATCAACCCATCTTGCCCCTCGATGCCGAGGAAATCGGTTTTCACATCATCACTGCCCGAGTCACCCCCCTTTAGCAATACGTTTCGGCAACCGATGCGCCTTAACTCTCGCCATTGAGCCGAAGGCTCCGACAGTCGGGTCAACACTTTCGCCTCATGAATATTTGGGGTGATAATCGTGGCGATAGGAAATATCTCGTCGCGCATAGCCGAGATCGCGTCGGGAGCAAGAAGCATCGAGCCCGAAGTTGACACCATCACCGGGTCAACCACCACCGGCACATCGGGATGCGCAGCCAGATACTTCCGCAATCCCCTCGCCACAGCCCTTACGGTAGCGGCATCAAAGAGCATGCCTGTCTTTATAGCTAAGGGAGGAATATCGGAAGTCACCATTTCTATCTGTCCCTCCACGATGTGAGGCTCAACGGCCTGCACGTCCGCCACCCACGCAGTATTCTGCACGGTAATTGCGGTAATGGCCGTCATGCCATAGCAGCCGATGGCCGAGATCGTCTTGAGGTCGGCCTGGATTCCGGCTCCGCCCGAAGGATCAGAGCCGGCGATTGAAAGCACCGGGTAATAATGTAACATTGCCGTCACGACACAAAAAAAAGCTGGTTACCTATTGGCAATCAGCTTGATTTTCCTTTTGTTGTCAGTTTGAATACCGGATAATTCCGTATCGAAATTATTCAGCAACTACAGCAGCAGCAACTACAGTGTCAACAACAACTGAATCAGCAGCGAGAGTGTCAACAACTTCTGCAACAACTTCTTCTACAGCTACAGTGTCAACATCAGCAGCTTCAGCAGCGTTTTCAGCAGCCTTGTTACCGCAAGAGTAGAGAGATGCGCTGAAAGCAACAGCGAGTAAGAGAACTAACTTTTTCATTTTCTTAGAAATTTATAAAATAATAAAACAAAAATTTTTTAGCTTTAAAAACGTCGCAAAGTTAATACAAAAAAATGACATACCAAATAAATTTTCAGTTTTTTTCGTCAAAAATTGATTTTTATGTAAAAATGTGTGAATTTTTGTATAGAGAATTGAAATCATTTAACAAATTAGCTAAATACCGTTAACTTTCTTGCCTATCCTCGGATTTTTTCGTATCTTTGTAGCTGTAGACGGGAAGTCTGCATGATAATAAAGACCTTAGTATATTAATGGCCGCGATTACCTGCGGACTTTACGCCTTAAACTTATAAAAATTAGTAACTGATGAAACAACTTATATATATACTCTCCATAGCGCTCACGGCCGTAGCAATGCGTGCCGCCGAGCCGTCGACCGACGTCGCCGCGCGCGACGACAATAAGGCTGACACCGCCGCCGAGTCACAGTATGAGGCGTCGGACATGTTCAGCACTGACCGCATCTTTGCGGTTGACTCCGAGGGTGACGTGCTCGCCCTCAATCCTTGGGAGATGCTCGGTGAAGACGACGGCCTCGGCGACGACTTCGGCACGCTCGCCTCGCTCCAGTCAGAGCTCGTGGACTACGCTTCATCATTTCTCGGCACTCGCTACCGTCACGGCGCCAAAGGCCCCAAAGCATTTGACTGCTCGGGCTTTACGAGCTACGTGTTCAAGAACTTCGGCATGAGTCTTTCATCGTCGTCACGCGCTCAGGGCGTGCAGGGACGCAAGATCGACAAAGATGAAGTGATGGTGGGCGACCTGATGTTTTTCTCCGGTCGTCGCGGCGGCCAGACCATAGGCCACGTGGGCATGGTGGTCGACGTTGACGAGCTCACCGGCAAGATCAAATTCATCCATGCCGCCACAAGCCAGGGCGTGGTGATACAATCGTTCCCCGACAACGGTTACTACTCCCAGCGCTTCCTCCAGTTCCGCCGCGTGCTTGACGACGACGATGTGATATCGCTCGAAGCCCGCGACAACCGCACAGCGAAAAGCGCACCCTCTCTGCTCTGATTCACGTTACTGATTTCCCCTCACGGGAGTCGCTGCTCCCGAGCCGTCTGAGTTGGCTCAGACCATCGCAACTTTACGTTCAGTATTTTTTCAGCTTACTTTTGTACGACAATGAAATTACGATATCTCCACAATATACTATGTATGCTCGCGCTGCTTCTGAGCGCGACAGCATGCCTTGACCCGAGCTCCGACGACGAGCCCGAGCCTCCCGTTCCGCCCGTTACGGCCGAAGACGTACACCGCACCGTGCTCGTCTATATGGTTGCCGATAATTCGCTGGGCAGCTGGAGCAATGATCAGTCTGATCTTCGTGAGATGCGCACCGCAGCCAAAGCCGGTGATCTCAATGGCGGCCGACTCATCGTGTACCACAACCGTCCCGGCACCGACAGCGGCAAAGCTCCGCTTCTACTTGAAGTCACCTCAACAGGTATCGATACGCTCAAGACCTACCCCGACGATCCTGAAATATACTCGGTCGACGCTTCCCGCATGCGCGAGGTGATTGCCGACATGAAGCGCTTTGCCCCGGCCGAAGATTACGGCATGGTGCTCTGGAGCCACGCCAACGGATGGATGGAAACCTCGATGGCTCGCTCGTTTGGCGAAGACCGCAGGCAGACAATGAAAATATCGTCGCTCGCATCCGCCCTGCGCGACAGCGATTTCTCGTTCCTTTACTTCGACTGCTGCAGCATGGCATCGGTGGAAGTGATGTGGGAATTGCGCCACGCCGCCCCGGTAATCGTAGCCTCGGGCATAGAGCTGCCGGCCGACGGCATGCCCTATCACCTCACCATGCCCTATCTTTTTGCCTCGGGCAAAGCCGACATGGTGGGAGCCGCGAGCACCACATTTAATTACTATGACTCCATGAACGGCTCGTCGCGCACCTGCGCCATGACGGTGGTTGACACCGAAGCCCTTCAGGCTCTCGCCGAAGCCTCGGCCGACATATTCGAGGGTGTCACCGAGTTTGCCCCCGACCTGTCGTCGGTTCAGCCCTACTTCCGCAGCGCCGTGCGCACCTACATGTATGACTTCGAGGACTACGTGGAGCGCCTCAACCCCTCCCCCGAGCAGCTCGAAGCATGGCGCGCCGCCCTCCGCGATGCCGTGGTGTATAAAGCCTCCACCCCCGCGCTCTTCAATATCGTGGATCTCGACCGCTACTGCGGCCTCGGCAGCTACGTGATACTTGATCAGCGCGAAATCATCGCGTTCAACTACAACGAGCGCGAGTGGTATCGCGATGTAGTTTCGCGCTCCCCCCTGCTTCGTCTTGACAATTAATCACATCTCATATCATCATGATTCAAGCTGAAGAACTTACCGACTCCGTTGCCTCCGCGGCCAAAGAAGCTCCCGTAACGCTCGCCGACATCAAGTCAATGAGCCTCAGCGACCTGCTCGACAAGGTTATAGGCGATCTCATCCACTTCGCCATATCGCTTGCCGTGGCCATAGCCATATTCTACGCAGGCCGCTTCATAATCAACAAGCTCTACACCTTCGTGCAAAACATCTGCACGAAGCGCAATATCGAGGCTTCGCTCTCCACGTTCATACTCAGCTTCGTCAGGATAGTACTTTACTTCATCCTCATCGTCACCGTAATCGGCATCCTCGGCATCCCCACGAGCTCATTCCTTGCTCTGTTTGCCTCAGCCGGTGTCGCAATCGGTATGGCTCTCAGCGGCACCCTACAGAACTTTGCCGGTGGCGTCCTCATCCTCCTGCTCAAGCCCTTCAAGGTGGGCGACACCATCGAAGCCCAGGGATTCACGGGCACAGTGAAGAAAATCGAGATTTTCAACACCATGCTCACCACCCCCGACAACAAGTCGATCATCATCCCCAACGGAGGCCTTTCCACCGGCGCCGTCAACAACTATACCACCCAGGCCTACCGCCGTGTGGACTGGACCGTGTCGATTTCCTATGGTGACGATTTCACCAAAGCACGCGACGTGCTTCTTGAAATGCTCTCCGAGGACAGCCGCGTGATAACTTTCTATTATACACATAACCGAGCCCACTAGAACGACGGAGATCTCGGA
>JAIDSW010000210.1 GCA_029061025.1 Duncaniella sp. | reverse complement strand
CCCCTCCCCTACCCCTCCTCACAAAAATGGCAAAAGACACCACCGACACCACCACAACCACCGATCGCAAAAACCGCGGGTCGTTTATCGGACGCCTGTTTCGCGGCCAGCTGCTGTCGAGCGACTTTTTCGCCCGCAACTGGCTCGCCGTTCTTATCACCATCGTGGTGCTCCTCCTATATATCACCAATAAATATACCTCGCTGACCAATCTTGAAAAAATCGACGCCCTCCAGAGCCGTCTTGAGATAATACGCAACGAAAAAGCCCATGAGCGCAGCCGCTTCATGGGCCGCATACGCGAGACGTCGATGCAGCAGGTCGTTGACTCCCTCCATCTCAACCTAAAAGTGCAGACCCAGCCACCTTATAGAATCCCCGCCGAAAAATGAAGAAAGACAATCGCACAAATATCCTCTTCCGCTACGGCATCATCGTGGCTGCAATTCTGGTGCTTTCGGCCATGATAGTGTGGAAGCTCGTCGACACTACGGTGGTCAATGCCGAGAAGTGGAATGAAAAAGCCAATGCCGAGCTGCAGCGCGTCGACACCATACTGCCGCCGCGCGGCAACATCCTTGCCAGCGACGGAAGCATCCTCGCCACCAATCTGAGATTCTACACCGTGAGAATCGACTTCAGGGCCGAGAAATTCAACGAGGAGCGTTACCGTGCCGCCGTCGACACCATCGCTGACTCGATGGCATATTATTTCCCCCGCAAGACCCGCGCCGAGTGGTACCGTCATCTGCTCGCCCCGCTCGATAAGCCAGTAGAGCGGCGCCCGCGTGCCTATCGCCTCATATCGCGAATCACCAACACCGATGTGCAGCGGTTGCGCACACTCCCGTTTTTCAGAATCCGCAACCGAAACCGCAACGGATTCATCACCGAAAGCTACCTCAAGCGTTACAATCCCTACGGCGACATGGCGCGCCGAAGCATAGGCGGCGTGGGTGAAAGCAAGGATTCACGCCAGATTCACGGCATCTCGGGACTTGAAAAAGCACTCGACACGCTGCTTTATGGAAAGGAAGGTTACGGCAAGATGGTGAACCTCACCCGCAAGATCGCCTCCCGCACCGACATTGACCCGATACCCGGCTGCGACATCGTAACCACCATCGACATCGCCATGCAGGATATAGTCGAAAACGAGCTCAACAATGTGCTCGACACCGTGCAGGCCGACTGGGGTGTGGCCGTGCTGATGGAAGTGGCCACCGGAGATATCAAGGCCATATCCAATCTCGAGCGCAACCCCTACGGCCCCGGCTACGTAGAGGCGCTTAACCGAGCTGTGATGGGCTATGAGCCCGGATCGGTGGTAAAGACCCTCTCGATGATGATAGCCGTGGAAGACGGCATAGTGAAAAATCTCAACGAGGAGCTGCCCACAGGCAACGGCTGGGCCTACGCCGGTGGCCGCGCTATCACCGACGCCCACTACACTTCGTCGATAAAAGTGGGTGAAGTGCTCGAGCAGTCGTCTAATATAGGCATGGCGCGCATCATCACCCGCCGCTACGACAGTATACCCGGCGCCTTCTACTCCCGCGTGAAAGCCACGGGATTTCTCGACCCCATGAACACCGGCATCGCCGGCGAGACACGCCCGCGTTTCGACAGCATTCACAACGACCGCGGCGGCCGCATAGCCCTCTCGCGCATGAGCTACGGCTATGCCACCGAAATCCCTCCGCTCTATACCCTCGCCCTCTACAATGCCATAGCCAACGACGGAGGTTTCGTGCGCCCGCGCCTGGTCAAGGAGATACGCGGCGCCGGTAAAGACCGCCTGCTTCCTGTCGACAGCATGGGCACCGGCCGCGCCTGCTCGCCGGCAACCGCGGCCATACTGCGGCAGATGCTGACTAACGTGGTGTGGGGCGAACACGGCACGGGCAAGTTCCTGCGCAACGATCTGGTGCGCATCGCCGGAAAGACCGGCACATGCTACATGATCGAGAACGGATCTTACAATACCTCCAAGAAGCGCCTGGCATTCTGCGGCTTCTTCCCAGCCGAGAATCCCAAATACTCATGCGTGGTGCTGACGTGCTACCCCAAGCGCAAATTTGTGGGCGCAGCCACCACGTCAGGTCAGGTGGTGAAAAATATAGCCATGAAGCTCTATTCGCGCGGCATGCTCGGAGAGAGCCCCGACTTTACGGCCGGAGTCACCAGCCCGTCGGGAGCCACATTTTTTGCCTCGGCAGTCAAGGGTATAAATCCCGGACTCAAGACAGCGCTCGCCATGCCGGCCGGCCGGCGTGAGCTCAAGGCGCCCGTGCAGCGCCACGGCGGCGTGCCCGACGTGCGCGGCTACGGTATCCGCGACGCTATCGTCGCGCTCGAGAAAGCCGGATATGAAGTAGCCTTCAGCGGCACCGGCTATGTGTCGTCGCAGTCCCCCTCGGCCGGCCACGACTCCCCGCGCGGCACTGTGGTGAATCTTTCACTCCGCCACTGATATTGATAACATACATAACGACGATATACAGATGAAAAGACTAAGCGACCTTCTTTCGGCAATCGAGATACAGCGCACCATAGGCGACTCCACGGCTCAGATGGAAATCACCGCCGTGACAGCCGACTCACGACAGGTAGTGCCCGGCTCACTCTTTGTGGCAGTCCGCGGCACGAGTGTCGATGGTCATCAGTTCATACCCCGCGCCGCCGAGCAGGGTGCAGCCGTGATAGTGTGTGAGGAGCTGCCTCCCATCATAGAGACTCAGGTGATTTATGTGGAAGTTCCCTCATCGACCGTGGCTCTCGGCCAGATAGCGTCGGCATGGTGGGACAATCCCTCGTCGAAACTTCGTCTGGTAGGAGTCACCGGTACCAACGGCAAGACCACCACCGCCACGCTCATATATGAGATGGCGCGCCTGCTCGGACACAAGGCCGGCCTGCTCTCCACCGTGGCCAATTATGTCGACGACGAGCGCATCCCCGCCACCCACACCACTCCTGACCCGCTCTCGCTCAACGAACTTCTTCACCGCATGGTCGAGGCCGGCTGCACATATGCCGCCATGGAGGTCAGCTCCCATGCCGCACATCAGCACCGCATTGCCGGCCTGACATTTGCCGGCGGCGTGTTCACCAATCTCACCCGCGACCATCTCGACTATCACAAGACCGTGGAGGCATATCTCAAGGCAAAGAAATCATTCTTCGACCGTCTGCCCTCCACAGCGTTCGCCCTCACCAACGCCGACGATAAAAACGGCGCCGTAATGCTCCAGAACACTCGTGCCGCCCGCTATACCTACTCTCTCCAAAGCCCTGATGCCGATTTCCGCGGCCGTATCATCGAGAGCCGTCTCGACGGCACGTTAGCCTCCTTCAACGGTACCGAAGTGGAGCTCCTTTTCACCGGCCGCTTCAATATCTACAACCTCACGGCGGTTTACGGCGCATCGATACTCCTTGGCTGGGACCGCGACGACGTGCTCCGCTGCATGAGCCGTCTCGTGCCGGTGGCAGGCCGCTTCCAGGCATTTCACTCACCCAAAGGCTACACGGCGATAGTCGACTACGCCCACACACCCGACGCCGTGGTCAACGTAATTCAGGCCATACGCGAGGTAGTGGGTACATCGGGCCGTATCATCACCGTGGTGGGCGCCGGCGGCAACCGCGATCACGGCAAGCGCCCCATCATGGCGCGCGAGGCCGCCTTGCGCTCCGAGCAGCTCATACTCACCAGCGACAATCCCCGCGACGAGAATCCTCAGGACATCATCGACCAGATGGCCGAAGGACTCGATGACGAGCAGGCCGCACGCACCCTTCAGATACCTGACCGCCGCCAGGCCATACTCACCGCCACGATGCTCGCCACACCCGGCAGCGTGGTGCTCATAGCCGGAAAAGGCCATGAGGATTATCAGGAAATAGCCGGCGTGAAGCATCACTTCGACGACCGCGAGGAAATCCGCAACATTATATCACGCGAAAAAGAAACACTGGGCAAATGATCTACTATCTCTTTGAACTGCTTGGCAATTACGACCTCCCCGGAGGCCGACTGATGACATACCTCACGTTCCGCTCGGGATGTGCATTTGTGCTTTCGCTTCTCATAGCCCTCTTCATCGGGCGCAAGATCATCTCCCGCCTGCAGCTCATGCAGGTGGGCGAGATTGTCCGCGACCTCGGGCTTGAAGGGCAGTTGAGAAAGACCGGCACACCCACGATGGGCGGTATTATCATAATCCTGTCGATACTCGTGCCCTGCCTGCTCGTGGGCGATCTCGGCAATATCTACATGATACTCATGATCGTGTCTACCGTGTGGCTTGGCATGATAGGCTTCCTCGACGACTATATCAAGGTGGCCAAGCACGATAAGGAGGGCATGAAAGGCAAGTTCAAGATCATCGGCCAGATAGGACTCGGTCTCATCGTGGGCACAACCATGTATTTAAGTCCCGACATCACCATACGCGAGAACGTTGAGGAAATATCCGATACCGACGGTCAGGTCACTGTCACCTATACCCCCGAGGATATCAAGTCGACACAGACCACCATACCGTTTGTGAAAAACAACAACTTCGACTATGCGTGGCTCACCGGCTGGATGGGCAAGTACAGCCAGCAGGGAGGCTGGGCGCTTTTCATCCTCGTGGTGATTCTCGCTGTGGCGGCCACCAGCAACGGTGCCAATCTCACCGACGGTCTCGACGGTCTATGTGCCGGCACATCAGCCATAATCTGCTGTGCTCTGGCGATAATGGCTTATCTCGGAGGCAACATAATATATGCCCACTACCTGAATATCATGTATATACCCGGCTCGGGAGAGCTTGTGGTGTACATGTCGGCCATGATAGGCGCCCTGATAGGCTTCCTGTGGTACAACGCTTATCCCGCCCAGGTATTCATGGGCGACACCGGCTCGCTCACACTCGGCGGTATCATAGCCGTGTTTGCCATTCTTATCCACAAGGAGCTGCTCATTCCCCTGCTCTGCGCCATATTCTTCGTGGAAGACCTCTCGGTGATGATGCAGGTGGGATATTTCAAGTATACCAAAAAGCGCTACGGCGAGGGGCGCAGAATTTTCAAGATGACACCGCTCCACCATCATTTCCAGAAAGAGGGCATAGCGGCGCTCGTCACTCGCCCGCTGCGAGCCATCGCCGAGCCCAAGATCGTGACACGATTCTGGATCATAGGCATTCTGCTTGCGGTGATAACATTTGTAACCCTGAAAATCCGATAACGAAATGAATACTGACAATAAAGACGTGAAGCGCCTGGTGGTGCTGGGCGGAGGTGAAAGCGGTGTGGGCGCCGCCATCCTCGGCAAGACCCGCGGCATGGACGTGTTTCTGAGCGACTTCGGTACCGTCGCACCCCGTTACGCCGAAATGCTCGATGCCGAAGGTATCGAGTGGGAACAGGGCGGCCACACGATGGAGCGCATCCTGAACGCCGACGAGGTGGTGAAGAGTCCCGGCATCGCCCCCACGACCCCCGTGATGAAAGCCATCGCGGAAGCCGGCATCCCCGTGATCTCGGAGATAGAACTGGCCGGACGATATACCGATGCCAAGATGGTGTGCATCACCGGCTCCAACGGCAAGACCACCACTACCCTGCTCACCTACCATATACTCCGCAATGCCGGTATCAACGTGGGGCTGGCCGGTAACGTAGGCCGCAGCATGGCGCTGCAGGTTGCCCGCGAGAAGCATGATGTATACGTGATAGAGCTTTCAAGTTTCCAGCTTGAAAACATGTATGACTTCAAGGCCAATATCGCCGTGATACTCAACATCACTCCCGACCATCTTGACCGCTACGACTACGAGATGCAGAATTATGTCAACGCCAAGTTCCGCATCCTCAACAATATGACCGCCACCGACGCATTCATCTACTGGAAAGATGATCCCGTGATCACCGCTCAGCTTGAGCGAATCACGGTGGAAGCCCGCCGCCTCCCCTTTGCCGAGCACCATGAGGAGGGCACATGCGCGTGGGTCGACGAAAATGAGGATGTGGTGTTCGATACACCCGTAGAGTCGATGCGCATGCCGCGTGCCGACCTGTCGCTGAGCGGACTCCACAATCTGTATAATTCCATGGCCGCAGGGCTCTCGGCCTGTCTGCTTGACATCGACAAGGACGAGATACGCCGCTCGCTGGCCGACTTTGAAGGCGTGGAGCACAGGCTCGAATATGTAGCCACCGTAGGTGGTGCCCGCTATATCAACGACTCCAAAGCTACCAACGTCAATTCATGCTGGTATGCCCTCGAGACCGTCCCCGCCGGCACGGTGCTCATACTCGGCGGCAAGGACAAGGGCAACGACTACACTGAAATAGAGCCGCTTGTGAAGGAAAAAGTCAAGGCTATAGTGTGCATGGGCAAGGATAATACCAAGCTCCTCGACTTCTTCACCGGCAAGGTGCCCGAGATACGCGACACCCACTCGCTCGACGATGCCGTGGCAGCCTGCCGCGAGATAGCCGGCGAGGGCGACACGGTGCTTCTCTCGCCCTGCTGCGCGAGCTTCGACCTGTTCACCTCCTATGAGGACCGCGGACGCCGTTTCAAGGACGCCGTGAAATCATTACTCTAACTTACCTGAAGAAAAAGAATGGAACCTGCAATCTCCTCCCCCAACCCCGCTGAACAACTTGCCGCCCCGGCCAAGCCGCGTGCCGTGGCCTCGGCCGACAAGCACATATGGGGTATATTCATCGCTCTGTGCCTTATCTCCGTAATCGAGCTTTACAGTGCCTCGTCGCGCGAGGTGGGAAGCTCGGCTTTCGGAGTCATGGGCCCTATCGTGCGCCACATCGTCATGCTTGTGGGCGGCTTTGGAATAGTGTGGTTTATCTCGCGCCGCCATTACAGTTCGCTCATACCGTTTACCATAATCTTCGCCTTTATTTCAGTAGGCATGATGGTGTGGGTGATGTTTTTCGGCGATTTCGTCAACGGTGCCCGCCGCTCTCTCACAATCCTCGGCATAGGTATCTATCCGGCCGAGATGGTGAAGATTTCGGCCGTGCTGCTCGTGGCGCTCGTGATGACGTGGAATCAGAATCCCAAGCAGATAGGTATCACCACCCGGGGAGTGGAAATCGCTGCAGGCATAGTGCTGCTGCTTTGCTTCGTCCTGGTCAAGCAGGGACTCACCAACACCCTGCTGCTGCTTGCCATCAGCTACTCCATGATGATAGTGAGCGGCGTGAAATTCAAGCATCTGATTATCGTGACCATGGCCTATGCGTTGTGCGGGCTTGTGTTCATACTGTTTATAAAAGACAGCAACGGCGAGAACCGCTATGACACGTGGCTGGCGCGCATAGAGCGTCACAGCGAAGGCAACGTGCCGAAATATGACATGCCGGTCGACGGCAAAAACCGTCAGGAAATGTATTCCTACATGGCTCAGGCCAACGGCGGTATCTACGGCAAAGGCCCCGGAAACTCCCGCGAGGCCTCGCGCCTGCCTCTGGCTTTTTCCGACTATATCTACGCCATCGTGGTTGAGGAAACCGGATTGGTGGGCGGCGTAGTGGTGCTGGTGCTCTACCTGTGGCTGCTCGGAAGGGCGGCCGGTATCGCATCGCGCTGCAACCGCACCTACCCTGCCCTGCTCGTTACGGGAATGGCCGTCATGATAGCCTTCCAGGCGCTTTTCCACATGGGTATCGTGACGGGAGTGTTCCCCGTGTCGGGACAGCCGCTGCCGCTCATCTCCAAGGGCGGAACGTCGATACTCGTTACCGCGATAGCGTTCGGAATCATGCTCAGCGTGAGCCGCACGGCTACGCGCCAAGGCAACAAGACCCGTGAAATCAAGGAGGAAGGGGAAGCCCTGCCCGAGAATTTCGACGGAAAGAATCCCATGCAATTATAATCTTACCCTGATATGAGTTACAATATACTGATAAGCGGCGGAGGCACGGGCGGACACATATTCCCCGCCCTGTCGATAGCCAATGCACTGCGCCGGGCGATGCCCGACGTCAACATCCTTTTCGTAGGTGCCGAGAACCGCATGGAGATGGAGCGGGTGCCTGCGGCGGGATACGACATCGTGGGCTTGCCCGTGGCAGGTTTTGACCGCAAGAAACTGTGGCGCAACATTCCCGTGCTGTGGAAGCTCGCCAAGAGCCTGGTCAAGGCGCGCAGAATCGTGAGCGACTTCCGTCCCGACATCGCTATAGGTGTGGGCGGCTACGCATCAGGTCCCATACTCAAGGAGGCGCAGCGCCGCGGTGTCCCCACGCTCATTCAGGAGCAGAATTCCTATGCCGGAGTTACCAACAAGCTCCTCGCCGCGGGAGCCACCCGCATATGCGTGGCCTACGACGGCATGGATCGCTTCTTCCCGGCCGAAAAAATCGAGATAACGGGTAATCCGGTGCGCAAGGTGCTTGAGGAAAACACCCTGGAGCGCGCCGAGGCCAAGAAAGCGCTCGGTTTCGACCCTGCGCGCCCGTTGCTTTTCGTTACGGGAGGCAGTCTGGGCGCCCGCACGGTCAACGAAGCCGTGGCTGCCGCCCTGCCCTCGCTCCGCGAAGCCGGCACGCAGCTGCTGTGGCAGACAGGCCGCTACGGAGCCGATCATTTCCAGAGCATGGCCGCCGAATATGCCCCCGATGTGAAGGCCACAACATTTGTCGACGACATGGCTATGGCCTACCGTGCCGCCGATCTCGTGGTGGCGCGCGCCGGTGCTTGCACCATATCGGAGATACAGAATCTCGGCATACCCGCCGTGCTCATCCCCTCGCCCAACGTGGCTGAGGATCACCAGCGCCATAACGCCGAAGCTCTCGCGAGCCGCGACGCCGCCGAGATGATTCTCGACGCCGAGGCCGTGGAGCGTCTCGGCGAAACGGTTGCGGCTCTTATGGCCGACCCGAAACGTCGCGAGAGCATGGGGCGTAACGCCGCCTCGATGGCTCATCGTGGCGCCGACGAACGAATAGCTCATATCATCACCGAAATACTTAAGAAACCATGAAAATAAACAAAGACGACATCCGCAACATCTATTTCGTGGGCGCCGGAGGCATAGGCATGGCGGCTCTCGAACGATATTTTCTCGCCCAAGGCAAAAACGTGGCCGGTTATGACCTCACCCCCAGTGAGCTTACCGCCGAACTTGAAAAAGAGGGCGTGGCCATGACCTACGACTCGTCGGCCGATACCATACCCGAGGCTTTCCGTGACCCGGCCTCGACGCTGGTGGTGTATACTCCGGCAGTGCCGGCCGATCTGCCCATATTGCGGTGGTTCCGAGACAACGGATTTGACGTAATCAAGCGCGCGCAGCTGCTCGGCCTCGTGACCCGCGGCAGCCGCAGCCTGTGCTTTGCCGGCACTCACGGCAAGACTACCACTTCATCAATGGCGGCTCACATATTGCAGAGCGGCGCTTCGGGCTGCAACGCTTTCCTGGGCGGCATCCTGAAGAATTACGACAGCAATTTCCTGCTCACACCCTCGTCGCCCTACAGTGTGATCGAAGCCGATGAATTTGACCGTTCTTTCCATCACCTCTCCCCTGCCGTGGCCGTCATCACGGCCACCGATCCTGACCATCTCGACATCTACGGCACCGAGGAAGCCTATCTCGAATCATTCGCTCACTTTACCGAACTGATACAGCCCGGGGGTGCCCTGATAGTGCACACCGGTCTGAAACTCACTCCCCGCCCTGGCAAAGACGTGAAGGTATATACCTATTCGCGCGACGAAGGCGACTTCCATGCGTCGTACATACGCCGCACTCCGGGCAATATCACATTTGACATCGTGACACCGCTCGGCACCATCCGTAATATCAATCTGGGAGTACCCGTGGAGGTGAATATCGAGAACGCCGTGGCTGCCGTCGCAGCCGTGACCGCGGCCGGATGTTTCGACGTCGATTCGATACGTCAGGCGCTCAACACCTACGGCGGCATAAAGCGCCGGTTCGAGACCTGGCTCAAGGAGCCGGGTGAAAACGGCCGCGTGATTATCGACGACTACGCCCATCATCCTCAGGAAATCGAGGCCTCGATCAGGAGCGTGCGCTCGCTCTATCCCGGCCGCCGGCTTACGGTGGCTTTCCAGCCCCACCTCTACACCCGCACACGCGATTTCGCACCCGAGTTTGGCGCGGCTCTGTCACAGGCCGACGAAGTGATACTCGTCGACCTCTACCCTGCCCGCGAGCTTCCCATCGAGGGAATTTCCACTGAAACCATCGCCCGATACATAAAAAATACTCCCGTGACGATGATTCCTAAAGAAAATTTGGCAAAGTCGCTCGAAAACCGTAACTTTGACATATTGTTGACCATGGGCGCCGGTGATATGGTCAACGAGCTTCCCGCTGTGGTTGAAGCCGTGAGCGCCCGCTGAAAGTCATGAATCTGAAACGGTATTTGCCCATAGTTCTCTCGGTGATTCTCGCCGCCTATCTGGTGGTGACGATCTTTGTGACAGCCCGCGCCGGCGACGACGTGAGGTGCACCGGCATGACCGTGACAGTCGACGACAATTCCCCCCACCCCTTCGTGACGGCCGGAGAGCTTATGCGCGAGCTTGATTCGCTGCCCGCGCTTGCCTCGGGAATGTATCTGCGTGAGATCAATCCCCAGGCCGTGAAGCGCACCCTCATGGCTATCGATAAGATCGAGGATGTGTCGGTGGAGACCTTTACCGACGGCAAGATCGAGATTAAGGTCACACCGATAATTCCGGTGGCGCGTGTGTTTGACGGCGACCGCTCCTACTATATCAACCGCTCGGGCAAGCGTGTCACTGCCACCGCCCGCTACCATAAGGACGTCCCTGTGATCGCGGGTCATTTTCCCGAGACCGATACCGTGTTCACTCCCGAGAGCCTGCTGCCACTTGTCGATTTCATCGCCGCTGACTCGGTGTGGAGCCGCTACGTGACCATGATAGAGGCTAACTCGGCAGGCGATATAGTGCTCGTCCCGGCCATACGCGACCATGTGGTGCTTCTCGGTTCGGCTGATAACCTTAAAGACAAGTTTCATCGCCTGCGTCGGTTCTACACCGAGGTACTCAGCCGCCGCGGCTATGAGACCTACGATACCATCTCGCTGAAGTGGCGCGGCCAGGTCGTGGCCACGCGACGCAAGAAGCATCTTGACCCCGTCAGGGTCATAGGCCAGGACGACGATGAGGCGGTAGACACCACCGTGATGCTCACGGCCGAGAATGTGGCTCCGGGTCGCACTCTCCCCGGTCAGAGAGCCCACAGCGAGAAACCGATTCCGGCAAAAACTTCAAAACAACCCAATCCCTGAAAAATCCCTCCGTTATACCACATATCCCTGACACACATCAGTTATGGAAGAAAAACTTATTGTCGCCCTTGAGATAGGCAGCTCGAAAATAATAGGAGCAATCGGCGAGGTAGAACCCACCGGAGCGCTCACAGTAAAAGCAATCGAAGAGGAAAAGCTCACCGACAGCGTGCGCTACGGCCTGATACGCAATGTGGCCGAGGTTGCCGACGCCATCACCGCGGTGATCAAGCGCCTCGAAGCCCGCGAGCCTGACCGCACCATCACCGGTGTGTATCTCTCGGTGGGCGGCCGCTCGCTGATGTCGCAGGTAGTGGATGTGGAGCGCCGCCTGCCCGACGAGATGGAAATCACCGGGGCTCTCATCGAGGACATCACCCGCGAGGCGCTGCAGCAGCCCCTCGAAGACCGCAAGGTGGTGGATGTCACTCCCCGCGAATTCCGTGTCGACAATGCGCCCGTGTCGCGTCCCGTGGGCACCTACGGTCATCATCTCCAGGCCAAGCTAAATATCATCTCGCTGCGCAATCAGATATGGCGCAATCTCAATCATGTGGTGAAAGACCGGTTGGGACTGACTATCCGCGATTTCTTCGTGCGCCAGATAGCCGAAGCCGATCTGGTGCTTCTCAGTGATGAAAAGCGTCTGGGTTGCGCTCTGGTCGACCTCGGAGCGGAGACCACCACAATATCGATCTACAAGCACGGTGTATTGCAGTATCTCGTTACACTGCCCATGGGCTCCCGCAACATCACCCGCGACATCACCGCGCTGAATCATCTTGAAGAGCGCGCTGAAGAGCTCAAGATCACCGGCGGAAACGCCCAGCCGCTTGCCGATCAGTCGGCTCCCGGTGCCGCATTCTCAGGCGGCGCGCGCGACTATGCCGACATCAACAATTACGTCTCGGCACGTGCCGGAGAGATTATCGCCAATATTGCCGCCCGCATCAAGGCAGCCGGCTTTAGCGCCGAACTCCTGCCCGCGGGTATCGTGATCGTGGGTCGAGGCGCGCGTCTGACCAACTTCAACCAGCGCCTGCAGACCGAGACCGGAATGAAAGTGCGTGCCGGCGTCCCCGGTGCAAAGGTGCGTATCAAAGACAGCCGCATCACTCCCAGCGACGCTGTGGATGTGATAGCGATACTTGCTGCGGCCGCAGCCGCTCCCGAGCAGTGCATGCCGCTTAATGTGTCGGAGCCTGTATTTGTGCCCGATTCAACCCCGGTGATAATGCACGAGCCCGAGAAACCGGCAGTAGAGCCCCGCAAACCCGCCCCCGCTC
>JAIDSW010000021.1 GCA_029061025.1 Duncaniella sp. | reverse complement strand
CTACATTTGTACCACAAAAAGCTAACCATGATAAAAAGCATCATCGTCATATCGCTTGCCATACTTTTACTCGCTGTCGCTGTAGTGTTGCTCGGCGTAAAGGTGTTTTTCAAGAAAGGAGGCAAGTTCCCTTCGGGACATGTGCATGATCTGCCTGCGTTGCGCGACAAGGGAATCACCTGCGCATCGGCCCGTGACGACAATGACTGAGTGTTTTTTTATCACCTCTTGTTCCTCATCAATAAATCAGATATTTATTTAAAAACTTTACTTTTTATTACCATCTCATGAAAAAAACAGCAATCACGGCCTTAGGCTTGTTAATCGCACTCGGCTCTGCCGTATCTTGCACCAGTCAGCCCGCTGCCAACGGTACTGACGCACCTGCGAAAGCCGACACCGTGTCAGCTACCGACGCTCCCTCGACCCTCAACATCCGCTATATCGACGGCGACTCTCTCGCGGCTAAATATAACCTCGCCAAGGATTTCAACGAGGCTTATATACGCTCGCTTTCACGTCTTGAGCAGGCCCGTCAGACAAAAGCCAACGAAATTAACCGCTTCGGCAATCAGATCCAGCAGCGCATGCAGTCAAACGGCTATCTCTCTGAAGCCACTTATAACGCCGATGTGCAGAAGCTGCAGAAGATGCAGGCTGATGCCGAGAACTATATCGCCAATCTGAGCCGCACCGCTGAAAATGAGCTCGCCCAGCAGCAGCTTCAGCTCCACGATTCGATCGAGAATTATATTCTCATCTACAACTCCACCCGTGGCTACGACGCTATTCTGCTCAAGCAGGCCGGCCTGTATTTCAATCCCGCCCTTGATATTACCGACGAGATTGTAGAAGGCCTCAACTCCCGCTACAACAAGGTGGCCGAAAAGAACTGATACTGTTTCTGACAATTCCTGCCGACCTCGCCGGCTTCTGACCGGTAAATTCAGGAATACATAATATCATCATGCCCCGCATGCCCGCTTAAAGCATATGCGGGGCTTACATTTCCGAGACCGCGACAGGATGATACGCGCTCTCGTTTTCAACGTGTTTTTAACGATTTCATCGTTTTCAATTCATGCATACCAAGTCATCGATTCTCGTCGCTCTGATAGCCCTGATAATTTTCCCGCTATCAATGAAGGCAGAGCCTACCGATTCAATGTATTACCGGCAGCTTCAGCAGCAACTTGAGGCTGCGTCGTTTGGTGCCGACTCCATTGCGATACTCAATAATATGTTTGACCTCGTGGTTCAGCCCCGGTCGCTGCGCAATCGCATAGGCGAGACTATTATAAGAGTTGCTGACCGAAACGGTATTGACGCGACTTCGTTTGACGCTATCCGGCGACTGGTAAATTTCAATTACGGCGACAAGGCATATATGGATTCCATGCTTGCCGAAACGGAGAAGTATCCCGAGTCGGCCGACCGTGACATCACCGTGGCTTTCATCACCATGATGAGCAACAACAGCAGCCTGAAGTCGCTCAACGATTCGGTGAAGACACGCAATATTTCCAAGCTTGCAAAGGAGTTTTCTGAAAATCCGCCCGTGTCGGCGC
>JAIDSW010000209.1 GCA_029061025.1 Duncaniella sp. | reverse complement strand
TCGTGAGTCGTTTGGCTCACGATCGTGAGGACTCACGATTTACTCACGCTTGTGTGCCGAAAACCGCTGTATTCTGCCGGGTGGGCAAAAAAGAAAAACGCTAAAAATCAAGTGATTTTCAGCGTTTTGCGGTGAAAGTTCAGACTTTCTTGTGATCCGCCTGGGGCTCGAACCCAGGACCCCAACATTAAAAGTGTTGTGCTCTACCAGCTGAGCTAGCGAATCAAGAGCTTTTGTGAGTTTTATTTCTGCTTTTCAGCAGATGTTTCCCTCAAAAGCGATGCAAAGGTAGGGGTAATTTTTGAGTTGTGCAAATTTTTGTGAAGTTTTTTTGTTTATTCGGCGTCTAATTTTTTTATTTTTGATTTATGGACGTTTTTAATTACCTTTGCAGTTGCTAATACCTATATCAGATGTGTATACCAGAATATGTTTTGGATTGTGTTTGCTGCGGGTCAGTGCAGCAATCTTGCAGGTCTCGTTTATTCATCATTGGTAGGGTAGGGCGCAGTTGCGAATTTTTAACTACGTAATATATATTTATATATGGTAAACTTTTCACTTGAGGGTCGCGTGGCTCTCGTCACCGGAGCGGCTTATGGAATAGGTCTTGCAATAGCCCGCGCGTTGGCTGAGGCCGGAGCGAAAATCGTGTTTAACTGCTCTCGTCAGGAGACCGTGGACCGTGGTATGGCTGCTTATAAGGAGCTTGGTATCGAGGCCAAGGGTTATCTGTGTGATGTGAGCAATGAGGAGGCCGTGAAAGCTATGGTGGCTGATATAGAGGCTACGGTGGGCACGGTGGATATTCTTGTAAATAATGCCGGTATTATCAAGCGTATACCGATGGAGGATATGTCGGCCGAAGATTTCCGCCGTGTAGTGGATGTGGATCTCGTGGCTCCGTTTATCTGCGCTAAGGCCGTGATTCCCGGCATGATCAAGAAGGGACATGGAAAGATTATCAACATCTGCTCGATGATGAGCGAGCTTGGTCGCGAGACGGTGAGCGCTTATGCTGCCGCTAAGGGTGGACTGAAGATGCTGACTAAAAATATATGCTCGGAATACGGTGAGCATAATATTCAGTGCAATGGTATCGGTCCGGGTTATATCGCTACCGAACAGACGGCTCCTCTGCGCGAAAAGCAGCCCGACGGTTCGCGTCATCCGTTTGATCAGTTTATCATCTCCAAGACTCCGGCCGGTCGCTGGGGCACGGCCGAGGATCTGATGGGTCCGGCAGTATTCCTCGCTTCGGATGCTTCGGATTTTGTCAACGGGCATATCCTTTATGTCGACGGAGGTATTCTTGCCTATATCGGAAAACAGCCTAAATAAATCGTTGCGATATGGATTTTATCAAAGATATTTTCGCTTATGTCATAGCCCTCGGAGCGGCTGTGATGATGCCCGTGATTTTTACAATTCTGGGTGTATGTATAGGTATTAAGTTTACGGATGCCTTCAAGTCAGGTCTGAAGGTGGGCGTGGGTTTCATCGGTCTTTCGATCGTGACCGCGCTTCTCACCTCGGCTCTTGGACCGGCGCTCAATACCGTTGTGGGTCTTTACGATCTTCAGCTTCAGGTTTTCGACATGGGCTGGCCTTCGGCTGCGGCTGTGGCCTATAATACGGCAGTGGGAGCATTTATCATTCCGGTGTGTCTGGGCGTGAATCTGCTCATGCTTGTCACCAAGACTACCCGCACTGTGAATATCGACCTGTGGAACTACTGGCACTTCGCGTTTATCGGTGCCGTGGTATATTTCGTGATGGGCGAATCGCTTCTGTGGGGTTTCTTCGCCGCTGTAGTGTGCTACATAATCACTCTTGTCATCGCCGATATGACAGCCAAGAAATTTCAGGATTACTACCCCGGCATGGACGGTATTTCGATTCCTCAGCCCTTCTGTGCAGGATTCGTTCCTTTCGCCTGGATCATCAACAAGGCTCTCGACTGCATCCCCGGTATCAATAAGCTTGAAATCGATGCCGAAGGTCTGAAGAAGAAATTCGGTCTGCTTGGCGAACCTCTTTTCCTCGGTGTAGTGGTAGGCGTGGTCATCGGTTGCCTCACCTGCAGCTCATGGGCTGAGATTGTCGACAAGATTCCCTATATACTCGGTCTCGGCATAAAGATGGGTGCGGTTATGGAACTCATCCCCCGCGTGACGGTGCTGTTTATCGAGGGTTTGAAACCTATCAGCGAAGCTACCCGCGCGCTCATTGCCCGCAAGTTTAAGGGCGCCGAAGGTCTGTCGATAGGCATGACCCCTGCGCTCGTAATCGGTAATCCCACCACACTCGTTGTGTCCATCCTGCTTATTCCCGTCACCCTGATTCTTGCCGTGGTGCTTCCGGGCAACGAGTTCCTTCCGCTCGCTTCGCTTGCAGGTATGTTCTACGTCTTCCCCCTTGTGCTTCCGTTTACCCGCGGCAGTGTGCTCAAGACATTTATTGTGGGTCTTGTCGTAATCACCATGGGACTCTATATGGTGACATCGCTCGCGCCTGCGTTTACGCTCGCGGCCAAAGATGTATATGCAATCACCCAGGATGCTGCCGTGGCTATTCCCGAAGGTTTCCAGGGCGGCAGCCTTGACTTTGCCTCCAGTCCTCTGGCATGGTTGATTTATACCTTTACCGTCAATATCAAGGTAGTGGGGGCCATAGTGCTCGCGGTTATTACGCTGGGAATGGCTATCCTCAACCGAGTGCTCATCATACGCAATCAGAATAAGATGATTGCCGACGATTCCACCAAACTCCAGTCGATGGAATAAACCTAAAAAACTTTACCATACAACAACATGAAAAAGATTTTAACTACCATCATGATGTCGGCCTGCGCCGTGGCCGCCGTCGCACAGACCGAGTGTGTCAACATACTCCGCGCCGTGCACCCTGACGATTATAAGAACTACAACACCGAGCAACTCCGCTCTCATTTCATGATGCCAGAGGTTATGGGTCAGAACA
>JAIDSW010000208.1 GCA_029061025.1 Duncaniella sp. | reverse complement strand
CCCATGCGGCGATGGCCGCGAATCTCAGGTTTGCCGAAAATGCGCATCTGCACTCCGGGTTCCTCAAGTACCTTGTCAAGATTATCCATCACTATGCAGTCGGTATCACCCTCAACCACCACGGCTCTTGAAGCCGAGGGACCATAGAAGCGGATCGCGGGCACGGGGAGACCGAGAAGCGCGCGGGCGTGAAGCGCAAATTCGCTCATATCCTGCGAAATCATGGTCACCATACCGGTATCGTGGGGACGGGGAGAAACTTCACTGAATATCACTTCGTCGCCTTTCACAAACAGCTCTACGCCGAATATTCCGTAGCCACCGAGAGCCTCGGTGATAGCTGCTGCAATCTCGCAGGCCTTCTCGCGCGCAGCAGTGCTCATAGGCTGAGGCTGCCACGAATAGCGATAGTCGCCGTCAATCTGAATATGACCTATAGGCTCGCAGAATGTCGTTCCGCTTACCGAGCGCACAGTGAGCAGCGTGATTTCATAGTCGAAATCCACAAAGCCTTCCACTATCACGCGGCCGGCACCGGCACGTCCACCCTCCTGGGCGTTTTTCCATGCCTTGTCGATGTCGTCGGCCGTGCGAATCACGCTCTGGCCGTGACCGCTCGAACTCATCACCGGTTTCACCACGCAGGGAATACCGATTTCTTCTACAGCCTTGTCAAATTCCTCACGTGTGGAAGCGAACTTATAGGGCGACGTCTTTAATCCGAGCTTTTCGGCTGCAAGGCGGCGGATACCCTCGCGGTTCATGGTAAGAAGTGCTGCATTGGCTGTGGGGGTCACATTAAATCCCTCCTTCTCCAGTTCTACCAGCGCGGGAGTGGCGATAGCCTCGATCTCGGGGATGATGTGAGTAGGACGCTCCTCGCGTATCACTTCCTTGAGACGGTCGGCATCAAGCATGCTGAACACGTGGCGACTGTCGGCCACCTGCATGGCGGGAGCACCGTCATACTTATCGCATGCCACTACTTCAACGCCCATGCGCTGCAGTTCGATAGCCACCTCCTTACCGAGCTCACCGCTACCGAGCAATATAGCCTTGCGGCCCTCTGAGGTCATTTTCGACCCGATTTTTTCACTCATAATATATTTATTGAAATTTCTAAAATACCTTTTTAACAAACGTCATTCCTATAGGGACGCACACTCGGGTGCGTCCGGCAGAGCTGAAAGGTAACTTATCATCGC
>JAIDSW010000207.1 GCA_029061025.1 Duncaniella sp. | reverse complement strand
CTGCAATGATGACGTGGAGGCAGTATCGGTCTGAACCACATAACGGGCTGCATCGCCGAAAAGGGGATCGCGGTCAGAGGGATTTCCCGATAATCCGCCCACACCTTCGGTCTCGGGCACATACTCGGGCAACGGATAGGTCTCCATTCCCACCTGACGACTGATGGCGTCACATATAGCCTCCACTTCGGGTGTATCGATAAACGCACACTGCACGCGCTCGATCTTGCCGTTGTTGGAGAAAAGCATATCGCCTCTACCTATGAGCTGATTGGCACCGGGGCGGTCGAGAATAGTGCGGGAATCGACCATCTGGAACACACGGAACGCGATACGGCCGGGGAAGTTGGCCTTGATCACACCGGTAATCACATTGGTCGACGGGCGCTGCGTGGCGAGTATCATGTGAATACCTACGGCGCGTGCTTTCTGTGCGATACGGGCTATAGGGGTCTCCACTTCCTTACCCGCCGTCATGATAAGGTCGGCAAACTCATCGACGATCACCACGATATAAGGCAGATACCTGTGCCCCTCGTTATGCTTGGCCATGAGATTACCGCGCTGTATACGCTCGTTGTATTCCTTAATATTTCGGCACGAAGCCATCTTGAGAAGCGCATATCGGTTGTCCATCTCGATACAGAGCGAGTTGAGCGTTGCGACTACCTTGTTGGGATCTGTGATGATGGCATCTTCCTCGTCGGGCAACTTTGCCAGATAATGCCGCTCAAGGCTTGCATAAAGGCTGAATTCCACCATTTTCGGGTCGATCAACACGAATTTCAGTTCGGCCGGATGCTTCTTATATAAAAGTGAGGCGATGATCGTGTTCAGTCCCACCGACTTACCCATACCGGTAGCACCGGCCACCAGCAGGTGGGGCATCTTGGCAAGATCGGCCATAAACACATCATTGGAAATGGTGCATCCCAGCGCCATAGGGAGCTCCATGTTGCTTTCCTGAAACTTGCGCGACGATAGAATCGAACGAATCGACACCACCTGTGGATCCTTATTGGGGACCTCAATACCTATAGTACCCTTCCCGGGTATGGGGGCGATGATACGGATTCCCAGAGCAGCGAGGCTCATGGCGATATCATCTTCAAGGCGCTTGATTTTGGCTATTCTCACACCCTCGGCAGGGATAATTTCGTAGAGTGTCACGGTAGGTCCCACGGTAGCATGGATATGGGAAATGGGTATTCCGTAGTCGCCGAGGGTCTTTGTAATACGCACCTTGTTCTCCTCCATTTCAGTTGCGTCGACACTGTCGGTGGAATAGGCCACATCGCGCAGCAGATCGAGTGACGGAAACGTAAAATGCGACAGCTCGGCAGTGGGATCGTAGAATGACGGTTGACTGATTTCGGTGCACTGCTCTATCACAGGCTTCTCCACCACCATCTCAGCCTGAGTCTCGTCATCTTCAGGTATGTCAGTGAGCGGCTCATCGAATTCATCTTCGTCATGATAGGGTTCTTCCTGATAATCCGGTTCAGCATCATCGCGTTTCATGTCCTCAGCTTCCCGATCATTGTTAAAAAGATAAACATCGTCAGCCTGCTCGGCTACGGGAGCGTCAAACGTATCGGGATCAAACAGCGGCTCATCGTCAGCCACCGACGGAATCTCAGCGATCCTCTCAGCAGGGACGGAGGGCTGCATGAACAGGTCGGTGTGATCTTCCTCCACACGGGAGTGAATTTCTTTGTATTCCGGAGCCTTGGTCGATTGCTCTTCGGCTACCTGTTGCGGTTCGGCAGCGGCCGGAGTCTCTGGCCGGTGAGTATCCCTCGCCTCCTCCTTATTGCGCTCGGCTTCTTCGGCTTCATGCCTCATGCGTGCAGCTTCTTCAGCTCTTTTTCGAGCCTCTTCCTCACGAAGGGCTGCCTCCTCCTGCTCGGCACGAAGGCGCTCGGCTTCTGCTCTGCGGGCATTGAATTCAGCCTGCTCACGGCGCCGGCGCTCGCGGAGAGCTTCGAGGTGAGAGCCAAACCAGCGGCCGATTTTCGTAATTGAGTCAATAAACATCACAATAAGCAATCCTGCCATGATGGCGCTCACAGCAAGCGCGCCCCATACACCCGAGAATAGCGTAAGCTGATGATTTATCATATATCCGTGAAGGCCTCCCCAGTAGAATCGGGAGTGGGCGTGAAACACTTCAACAAAGAACCCGCCGATTATTGAAACAGCTACCGCCGAAAGAAGACACTTAAACGTAAAGCTCCAGAAGCGGAAATTTATCACGTTGAGAAGTTTGAGCGACAGGGCGCCCACATAATAAATAAATATAAAGCTCCCGATTCCCAGCCACTCGTAGAGGAGGAAATGCGACAATCGCGCTCCCACCATGCTCCCGGTATTTTCATACAGATAAGGATCATAATCCCCTCCGAGAAGCGCGCTCTGGTCATGTGAGAGGTTGGCGAAGTAGGAGATGGTAAC
>JAIDSW010000206.1 GCA_029061025.1 Duncaniella sp. | reverse complement strand
GTTTTAGAGATGAGGGTGATTGATTACTAAGACATGTCGGACCAGTCGGACCAGTCGGACCAGTCAGCCAGGTCCGACTCGTCCGACTCGTCAGACAAATCAGACTTCCCCTCCAAAGTTATGCCTTTTAGTCATATTTAACCAATTTGTGCGCGCTAAATCCATTGAATTTCTTGCTATTTTGGCCGAGTTATTGTAATTTTGCAGATTGAAAATGTACACCATGAAAATTATTTAACCTTAACCATAACTTACATGAAAAGATTTATTTTCCCCATCGTGGCAGGAGCAATGGCGCTTTCGGCTGTGACGGTGAGCGCGCAAGAGCAACTGCTCGCGTTTCCCGGTGCGGAAGGTTTCGGACGCTATACCACGGGTGGTCGTGGCGGTGAAATCTATCACGTCACAAATCTCAATGACTCCGGTACAGGTTCGCTTCGCGACGCCGTGAGCAAAGAAAACCGTATTATTGTCTTTGACGTCAGCGGTACTATCAATCTCAAGTCTCCTCTTGTGTTCAAAGGTAACAATACCGTGCTCGGTCAGACCGCTCCCGGCGAAGGTATTCAGGTATATGGAGAGCGCGTATCATTCTCCGGTGCCAATAACCTTATAGTACGCTACATCCGTTTCCGTATGGGTGTCAATGGCACAAACGGTGCTGACGCCTGTGGCGTAGCCAACGGTACTGATATGATTTTTGACCACCTTTCGGTGCTCTGGGGTCGTGACGAGAACTTCTCAGTAAGCTGGGATAACAAGAACAACCGTCCCGCCAACATCACTATCCAGAACTCCATAATCGGTCAGGGTCTTCAGTCGCACTCCTGCGGTGGTCTTATCCAGACCATAGGCGGTGTAACGCTCTATCGTAATCTCTATATCGAAAACAAGACCCGTAACCCCAAGGTTAAAGGCCTTAACCAGTATGTCAATAATGTTGTCTACAACTGGGGTAATGGCGGTTGCTACATCATGAGTGACTCTGAAGGTGACTCGTGGGCCGACATTGAAAACAACTACTTCATGCGCGGCAACTGGAACAGCGCTACAAATCCTTTCGTGCGCGGTATCAAGTCATTCCGCTACTATGGCGCCGGTAACTACTATGATGACAACAAGGACGGCGAGATTAACGGTCATGAAATGACTGTTGATGAGATGAACGGGTCTCAGGACGGCACCGCTCCTTACTCTACCTGGTTCAGCTCTCTTGACGCGCTCAATGCAAATATTACAGAATATAATACGACTGCATCAGTGCAGATCCAGCTTATCCCCGAGATTTCGAATAAGATGACCGCCCTTGAGGCTCTTAACTGGATGACTACCAAAGTAGGTCCGTCGCTTCCCGCTTACGATGAAGTGGATCAGTATCTCATTGACGAGCTTTCATCGTGGGGCACTGTAGGTACAAAAAACGGTATCACTTCAGAGAAACAGCTTCCTCATAAAGGTACTGGCATTCTCAGCGGTGGCGTGAAGCCCCAGGATACTGACGGCGACGGTATACCCGACGCATGGGAAACCGCCAACGGCCTCAATCCCAATGATGCTACCGATGCCAAGGCTATTGCTGCCAACGGCTATGCCAACATTGAGAACTACGTATTCACTATCGACGCTCCTTATCCCTACATCAAGAAACCTGTCGATCTCAAGGTAGGAGAGCAGGGCAAGACCACAATTTCCATGAGCTGGGAGCTCAATAAGAATACCGCTTGCGGCTTCATTATCGAGCAGTCGACCGATGGTAACAGCTTCACCGAAAAAGGTCGTGTGGCCGCCGGTGTAAATACTTATACTGCTGCTGACCTTACTCCCAATACCGATTATTACTTCCGTGTACGCGCCTACAACAACGACGGTATCTACTCTGACTATACCGACGTGCTCAAGGCCGAGACCATCGGCGATCCCGCAGCTCCAGCTCTGTCGACCGATCCTCAGCCTGAAAACGGTGCCAAGGCTGCCGTAGCAGGTGGTATCACTCTTTCGTGGACCAACACTACCAAGGCTCACTTCGGCACTGTGAAGTATTCGGTATATCTTGGCACTGACGCTGCTAATCTTCCCCTCCTTGCTGAAAATCTCACTGCCACATCTTACAAGATTGCCGAAGACCTCCCGGCCGGCAAGACTTACTACTGGCGAGTAGATGCCAAGAATGATGTAGGCACCACTACCGGTACCGTATGGTCATTCTCGGCTACAGCCGGCGGTGTACTCTTCTACACTGACTTCTATCATCAGCCCGCGGCTTGGGCAGCCAAGTATGAGAATATCGGTGACAACACCAATGTATCAAATGCAGCCGACGCCCGCAATGAATTTGACGGTATGGTGATAGGTTGCGGCGCTGACGCCATCCGCATCATCGCCATGAGCGGTGCCAATAACTCCGCCGACGGCACTAAGGATTACGGCCCTGCTACTCCCGAAGATGAAGGCGCATCTGACCGTTGCCTTCAGTTCTATACCACCAAGGCCGGCGGTTATGTAAGCACCCCCACCGTCACCGGTCCCTGCCTCGTGACAATCTATGCCGGTAACCCCGACAAGTCTTCAAAGACCATTAAGCTCAATACTATCGTAAACGGCACTGAGACTACCGTTGCCGATCTTACTCTCGGAGCTGCCAAGAAAGTATATAAGTTTGAATATACCTATACCTCCGGCGGTACTGTTCAGTTCAAAATCGATGCCAACGGCAAGAAGGTTAACATCAACGATATTCTCGTAGAGCGCTATGTAGTTCAGGGTGGTGATCAGCCTCTCGAACTCAGTGCCGGTGAACTTAACTACACCGACATGAGCTATGCCGACGGCTCGATGCAGCTCACATTCAACCAGGATATCAAGTATAACGGCGGTGCCGTTCTCTCGGGTAAGACCCAGTATGAGGGTGTAGAAGTTTCGGCCTCCGGCAAGAAGCTCACCATCAACTACGAGAATCTAAACGTCAATACCGAGTATACTCTCAGCTTCCCCTCCGGTGCCATCTCTAACCTTGCGGGCACGCAGTCTTATGTGACAGAAGTGAAATTTACTACCTGTGATTTCCCCGCCCTCAAGGCCGATGGTGAGACTCACTTCGGAAAGGCAGCCGCCGAGCTTCCCCTCAACTTCGCACCCTTCCCCACTGTAGCCCCCTTCACAACCGTAGGCGGTCTGGTTCAGGATAAGCAGAACGATTATCCCCACTGGGTACAGGCTTCGGGCGATGTGACCGATGATGCTGCAGTGCTTACCTCTACTTCCGATAAGCTCATGTGCTACTACGGTCCTTCATCCAAGGCTCTTTACCTTGATGCTGAAATTGAGGGTACAGTTAAGCTCAAAGTACAGGAATCACGCAACTGCGACATCGCTCCCGGCTGGCGCACTATCCGCTCATTCAGCGCAGCTGATTCGCCCGTGAAGATGGAACTCGCTCTTAATCCCGAATCACACTTCGTAAAAGTTTCAGCTCCCACACTCAGCGGTAAGGTTAAAGTCAACGTGCTCCGTATCGCCGACGACAAGGGTTACTACGGTCCCGACTTCACCGGCATCGAAAACGTAGTAGCTACCGAGTTCGGTTGCCTTGTTGAAGGTAACACCGTATATGTATCCGGTGCCAAGGCTGATGCTTGTGTAAACGTCTACGACGTTACAGGTCGCCTCGTGGCAACTGCCGTCACTGACGCTGCCGGCGCTGCCGAACTCTCACTCGAGCCCGGAGTGGTGATCGTAACCGTCGACGGTTACGCCGTGAAAGTGAAAATCTGATATATTTTCCAATATCCCCTTCGCGCAAAGGCCTGACAACCGTCAGGCCTTTGCTTTTGTTGTATATTTGTTGTAATTTTGCACGGATGAATTCACAAGAATATCATAGAATACTCGGTTATCTGCGCGGGCTTGTAGAAGGTACGCAGTGGGAGAGTCATGTGTATGCGGTGGGCGGATGCTGCCGCGACGAAATCATGGGTGAGCCCATCAAGGATATTGATCTTGCCATTGACCTGCCAGGCGGAGGGATAGGCTTTGCCGAATGGCTTCATGAAAGAAACCTTATCGTCAACGATCCGGTGACTTATCCGAAATTCGGTACCGCTATGGTGGTGCTGAAGAAATTTCCCGATGTGGAGCTCGAACTTGTGCAGACGCGCAAGGAAAAGTATACAGATAAGAATTCCCGTTGTCCTGAGACGGCTTTCGGCTCGATTGAGGAGGATTGCATGAGACGCGATCTTACCGTTAATTCGATTTTTCATAATATCACCTCCGGCAAGGCTGTAGACATTACCGGGAGGGGATTGGCTGATATTGAGGCTCATCTGCTCCGCACCCCTGCCGACCCCGACGTCACTTTCGATGATGATCCGGTGAGAATACTCCGCTGTATAAGGTTTGCAGCCCGTTTCGGTTGGGAAATTGATAAAGCGACTTATCAGGGTATGTGCCGCAATGTGGAGCGGCTTCGCATCGTGTCACCGCGCCGTCTGCGCATGGAATTGGAAAAAATGCTACTTTCCCCACGCCCGGCCATGGCTATGGAATTGTTGCGGGATACCGGAGCGATGCAGTATGTCATGCCGGCTCTCGTGCCGCTTTACGAATTGCCTACCCGATATGAGGGTCAGACCGTTTGGCAGTACACGCTCAAGATGCTTACTCTGGTTCCCGATGATATCAAACTCCGCTGGGCCGTTTTGCTTCTTGATGCGGGTAAAGGTGCTCCGGTTCCGCCTGATTCAAAGAAAGGTCGTCCACCTCACGATATTGAATCGCGAAAGGTGGTGTGGCGCATATTGCCGAGGCTGAGATATGACGAAGAATTTATAGAAGATGTAGCTTTTCTCGTAAGGTATCACACTTTTTTCAAGGGTGCAGGTAACGACGGCGAAAAACTTTCGGATGTAAGGCTGCGGAAGATTCAATATCAGAGCGGCACGCCCGAGCGATTGGATATGTTGCTCACGGTAGTGAATACCGATAATATGGCTTACCCCGACGATGGGTCGCTCGGCGGCCAGACGGCGGCAATAAAGCGTCGGTCGGAAGAACTTGCGGGTGAAGGCTTGGCCATGTTCGGCTATAAATTGCCTGTAACCATTCAGCGCTTGCGTCGCATCATCCATGCCCGCACAGCCAAGCAAGTGCGCGAAGCTAAGGATTATTTGCTCTCCCATGCCTATGAAAACCCTCTGATTACCGCTGAGGAAGCTGAAAAGTTACTTAAGAAATTCGCGAAAGCATCCGACAAGACAAGAAAACAATCCAATAAGAAATCCAATGGAGGTAAGAATAGACCCAACGTGGAAAAGCGCACTCGCGGCTGAGTGGGACAAAGACTATTTCGTGGAGCTGACCGATTTCGTG
>JAIDSW010000205.1 GCA_029061025.1 Duncaniella sp. | reverse complement strand
ACTACGAGGGCCGCGGCGATCTGTTGGGCGAATTCAATTCCTCCGATCTGATTCTCGTGGTGACCACCGCGGGCGAATTCTTCACCACTTCGTTTGACGCCTCCAACCATTACCCTGAAAATATCCTTCTGATCGAGAAATTCGATTCCTCAAAGGTGTGGACCGCAGTGCTCAACGATGCCGACCAGGGCTATCCTTACCTCAAGCGGTTCACGTTTGAGGCAACGGCACGCCCGCAACGCTATCTGGGCGACAATGAGAAATCCTCTCTCATAGTGCTCACCGATGCCCCCGGCGCCCGCTTCCTGCTCACATTCGGAGGCGACGATGCGTTCCGCGGCACCCTCGAGGTCATAGCATCGGAATTTGTGGCGGTGAAATCTTATAAAGCCAAGGGCAAGCGTCTCACCACTTTCACCCTCGAGAGCGTCACCGAGCTTGAACCCGTCGAGGTAGAGGAGCCGCAGGAGGTTGAAGCAGAGGAAATTGAAGTGACGGATGACGACAATGTTGACGCCGAGCCCGAGCGCAGCGACGATGAGGTGCGCGACGAGCTTACCGGACAGCACAGACTCTTTGACTGATGAGACGGGTTCTGCTTCTGATGATGGCCGCGCTGGCGGTATTAACCGCTGCAGCCGATGATGATGCCGACGTTACGGCACTCCGCCCCGTCCACTCGGCCTACCTGCTTGAAGCAGGCGGATCGCGGCTTGCCGATACATATCTCTCACCCATTCCCTACGAGGGCATCCATTTCGGCTTCACCTATCAGCGCTATCAGGCAATGAAATTCAGCCCCGACCGCTGGACCATGAGTCTGACTCTCAGGCTCGGACTTGACAAAACCGACAACCGCGCACGCAACTCATCAATGTGGGATCTCTCCCTGACGGCCGACTGGGGCATGATGCGCCGCTATAGCATTAACCGATGGCTCACGCTCGCCCCGGGTGCTTCCACCACCCTGACCGGGGGCGCTATCTACGCCGCTGCCAATTCCAACAATCCCGTATCGGCCAAAGCCTCGTGGACTGTGAATTTCACCGGCTTGGCCACCGCACGTTTCCACATAAAGCGACTGCCGGTGACTGTCACCTACCGACCTACACTGCCGGTTGTCGGCGCCTTTTTCTCTCCTGATTACGGTGAACTGTATTATGAGATATATCTGGGCAATTCCTCGGGTCTCGCCCACGCAGCATGGTGGGACAACTATTTTCTGCTCGACAATCTCGTCACGGCTCAGCTCGAATTCGGCTCCACCTATCTGAGCGTCGGCTACCACGGGAGTATATTTTCCACTCGCGTAAACCATCTCACCACCAACATTTTCACCCATTCGTTCGTGATAGGAATTGCCGGCGAATGGCTCTCACTCAATCCGCGCAAGGGTATTACCGAACGCGCGCGTGTAATCCATGCTCTTTATTGATGATGAAACACGTCTACTCCCTGATACTTCTCCTGCTCGTGCTGCCGGCGTGTCACACCGTCGACGAGCCTGCCGACAGCCCTGACTCCAATTTCGAGGCGCTGTGGAAGATACTCGACGAGCACTACTGCTTTTTCGCCGACAAAGATATCGACTGGAATGCCGTCCACGACCGCTATGCGCCGAAAATTTCCGATGAAATGACCCGCGAGGAGCTTTTCGATGTGTGCGCCGCAATGCTCGACGAGCTGAAGGACGGCCACACCAATCTGTCGTCGGCGTTCAACACGTCTTATTACCGCGAGTGGTGGAGCGCCTATCCCCAAAACTACTCGGCCCGACTGGTGGAGCAGTGCTACTTCAATTTCAACTATCTCAGCACCGCCGGACTGCAATACGGCTTCATTTCCGACAACATCGGATATATCCGCTACTCGTCGTTTTCCTCACCGGTGGGGAGCGGTAACATCGGCAATGCGCTCTACTATCTTCGCACCGCCACCGGCCTCATTATCGACATACGCGACAACGGCGGCGGCGATCTCACCAATGTGGAGACACTCGTTTCCCACTTCATCACCGAGCCTGTTCTTGCCGGATATATATGCCACAAGACCGGGCCGGGACACGATGACTTTTCCGAGCCTTACGCATTCTATTACAATCCCGCGCCTGAGGGCAGCGTGATGTGGACAAAGCCCGTAGCCGTGCTCACCAACCGCTCCACATTCTCAGCCGCCAACAATTTCGCTTCGATCATGAGTCTGCTCCCGCAGGTGAGCATCGTAGGAGCAACCACAGGCGGCGGTTCGGGAATGCCGTTTAACAGCGAGCTGCCCTGCGGCTGGCACGTGAGATTTTCGGCCTGCCCCATCTACGATGCTCAGGGACATCTGACCGAGAATGGCGTGGAACCTTCGCCGGGATGCGCCGTTGATCTTGATCCGCTTCAGGCGCTCGACGGTCACGACACCATAATCGATTTCGCAATCAGCCTGCTTACTTCGCCACAATGAGAACACTCATCACCGATTGCGGCAGCACGTCGGCCCGTTGGGCGATGTTCGACGGCCATTCAGCCCGGCCCGTCATCATTACGACCTCGGGGTTCAACGCCTCGGCGCTCGGCATCGAAGAGATAAAGCGTGTCATCGCCCCCGCGGTTGAAATTATCGGAAATGCTGATGTGATACGGTTTTACGGTGCAGGATGCCGTAAGGGAGAGCCGTCGGAGCGCGTCGCGGCAGCACTGGCCTCCTTCGCGCCCGAAGCTCGCATCACCGTCTTGCCCGACATATATGCCTCAATTCATGCCCTCGCACCCGCCGACACGGCTCTGGTCGCCATCTTAGGTACGGGAGTCAACGCCGTGGTAGCGTCGCGGGGTGAAATCATCGACGCCGTTACTTCCACCGGCTACATACTCGGCGACCATGGCAGCGGCGCGGCATTAGGCCGGTCGCTCATGGATATGTATGTTTCGGGACGGCTGCCTGCCGCGCTGGAAGAAGCGCTTGAGGCAGAGTATTGCATCACCTCCGCCTCGGTTATCGACAGCGTGTATCGCGGCCCGTCGCCACGCTCGTTTTTAGGATCATTCGCTCCGTTTCTGCTACGCAACGCCGCTCATCCCGTCATAGCCGGCCTGCTCAGCGATTCATTTGACACCTTCGTCAGAGTAAGCCTCCTTCCGCTGCTCGATCGCCATGACGTCGACATAAGGCTCAGCGGCTCGATCGCTTTCCATTTCCGCGCCCACATCGAAGACGCTCTTGCCCGCTTCCGCCCCGCCGCACGCATCACAGCCGTCACGGCCAATCCTATCGACTGTATTCGGCCGTAGCGTCAAACGACGGACAAGCCTTCGCTGCAAAATCACGGTGTCCGTGCACCCGCATTATGCCATATTGAGTGCGCAGCCGCTCAATAAGCTCCCGCAACGCCGCGCGCTGCGCATCGGTGCGCGTATCGGCGGGAGTGACACCGTCGGCCTCCACGCCTCCCACATACGCCACCCCTATCGACCGCGCATTATAGCCCTTGCAGTGAGCGCCCGCGCGCTCCACGGGTCGCCCCGCCTCCACTCTGCCGTCGAGCCTCACTACGAAATGATAACCGATACCGTTGAATCCCCTCAGGCGATGCCAGCGGTCGATATCGGCCGCCGTCACCTCGCGCCCGCACGGCGTAGCCGTGCAGTGCACAATGATCATATCAATCTTTCTCATTATCTTTTTTCCCGCAAAATTACCCCCTGCCACTCACGGAATCATGCGATGATGACCACCTCGCACAAATCAGCGCCGCCTCCCTGAGCGGGGAAGCGGCGCGAATATCATTTAACCAATATTTTCAGCTCGGCTGCAGCTTACTTGTCGTCGCCGTCAGTGAGCTTGTTGCCGGGTTTCAGCTCATAAGCGAGAGCTGCCACGGTGAAGCCCCAGTAGATGAAGGCGAGTGAAGTAAGGAAGCTAACCATCTCCATGTTCTGTACCCATCCGGCTTCGATGAAGAAGTAGCTGATCACGAGCATCAGCACGCCGTTGACGAGATACATCCACCAGTATTTCCTGCCGCTCGCGGCCACGCCGTTACAGAGGGCGTTGATACCCCAGAAGGCAAATATCAAAGCGATGAAGTAAGGGAATACACTCTCGGCCAGAAGCACGTTGCGCACGAGCACGAAGCCGATAAATATATCAATCACGCCTCCGGCTATCCACCAGCCCCAGCCGCGTCCGCGATCGGGACCCGAGGCCACGAGAAGCTGCACGATACCTGCCAATATCAGCATCCAGCCGAAGAGCACTGAAGCCACGGCATAACCTGCCACAGGCCAAAGCCAATAGGCAAAACCACTCACTACCATGAGTATACCTACCGTCAGTACCACCCACCAGCAGCGGCTGGTACCAAGAAATGATGAGAATAGAGCTTTCATAATTTTAATGCTTTTAGAATAATAATTCGTTTGTTTTCAATTTTTGTTTCTTTAATATTAAAACACCCCTCCGCAAAAAAAGTTTAACGCCCCGCCTCATTTATGCCTCACGCGCCCGGCTGCCCGATACAAGGGTGGGAAATTTGCAGTATTTTCGGTCAAGGTTTTTATAATTCAGGCTTAATTATTATCTTTGTAGTCCTAACCCCACGTAAAACCGACTATTACCAATGTCTACCAACTACGATCCGGCAATGAGCCTGAATTACTTCTACCAGGAAGCTATACGCAATAACTGGGATCGCACTTCGATGACCGATTTCAACGGCACGTCGCATCTTTATAAAGATGTGGCCCGCAAGATTGCCAAAATACATATTTTCTTCGAGGAAATCGGCATCCGTCCGGGCGACAAGGTGGCTCTCTGCGGGCGCAATTCATCGTCATGGTCCATTGCGTTTATCGCCACTATGACCTACGGCGCCGTGATCGTGCCTATACTCCACGAGTTCAAGGCCGACAATATCCACCATCTGATCAATCACAGCGAGGCCAAATTCCTCTTTGTCGACAACAGTATATGGGACAATCTTGATCCCGAGCAGATGAAAGCACTGAAGTGTGTGCTTCATCTCAAGGATTTCTCCTTGCTGCGCGCCGGCGATGAGAAGGTGACCACCACCCGCGCTCATCTCAACGAACTTTTCGGTCACCGCTATCCCGACCGCTTCACGCCCGAGGATATCGAGTATTACAAGGACACTCCCGATGAGCTTTGCCTGATTTCCTACACGTCGGGTTCCACAGGTATGTCGAAGGGTGTCATGCTGCCTTACCGCTCTCTGTGGTCAAATGTGAGGTTCTGCATCGACAATATCCATCATTACCCCGGCGACGGCGTGGTGTGCATGCTTCCGCTGGCCCACATGTATGGCTTGACCATCGACATGATATTCCCCTTTGCCACGGGCTGTCATATCAATTTCCTCACCAAGACTCCCTCGCCGCGCATCATTATCGAGGCTTTCGCTCAGGTGAAGCCCCGCATCATCGTCACCGTGCCTCTGATTATCGAGAAGATTATCAAGACGCGCGTGTTCCCGCTGCTTGAGAAGCCGCTGATGAAGATACTGATGCATGTGCCGTTTGTCGACGATCGCCTGCTCGCCCGCATTAAGGAGCGCCTCACCGAGACCTTCGGCGGCAACCTCGATCAGATAATCATAGGCGGAGCCGGTCTCAACAAGGATGTGGAAGCCTTCCTGCGCAAGATTACCTTCCCCTACACCGTGGGCTACGGCATGACCGAATGCGGCCCGCTTATATCATATACTCCCTGGCAGACGGAGCGCGCCGCATCGTGCGGCACAGCTGTCGACCGCATGGAGCTGCGCATCGATTCTCCCGATCCGGCCACGGTGCCCGGAGTGCTCTTCACCCGCGGCATGAACGTGATGCTCGGTTATTACAAGAATCCCGAAGCCACCGAATCGGTGCTCGATCCTGAAGGCTGGCTCAACACGGGCGACATATGCAACCTCGATGCCGACGGATTCCTCTACATACGCGGCCGCGACAAGAATATGATACTCGGCCCGTCGGGACAGAACATTTACCCCGAGGAAATCGAGGAGAAACTCAACAATATGCCCTACGTGAGCGAATCGCTCGTGATCGACAGCGGTGAAGGCCGACTTATAGCCCTCATTTATCCCGATCTTGAAAATCTTGCTGCCGAGCATTTCTCTCAGGCTCAGATCGAGGCAATAATGGACGAGAATATCCGCAACCTCAACCGTGACCTGCCCGCCTATTCGCAGATACAGCGCTTCCGTCTCTACGACGAGGAATTTGAAAAGACCCCCAAACGCTCCATCAAGCGCTATCTATATCAGCATCAATAACATTTTGCATCATTCATCATCGCGACGAAGCCCATCGGTTTCGCCGCGATGTTTTTATATCCAAAAGCCGAGCCTGCCATACACAGTCTGTTGTTTGTGCCAGAGGCACGGATTTATTCTCGCCAAACCATAAAAATTGTTCCGACAAAGTTACAAAATGAGCGATTGTAACTTTGTCGGAACAATTTTTCGTTTTGTCACCTTGCGGTTACATTTTTCTAATATAAAAAGCCGAACAGCCATAATGGGATTTTGTTTCCGAAGCCAAATTCTATATCATCTGCCACGACAAAACTGTCGGGGATATTACGGATCTGGGCAAATCCTTTTCCCTTGCCACCGACTTCAAACAGATAACGCCCGTCGATCATAAAGTCTCCGTCTTTTGCAAAGCCTACTTTATGATCTGCACTCAGAAACGAAGCAAAGGCACTTTCCCTCGCCGCGCCGATATGCGGTGAATCAAGCGCATACATCAGGGATGAATTATTCATAAGAATTTTTTGAGGCTTAGCCAGACTTTTAGGTCCGCCTGCCGCGCTAAATATCTGCCTTATGATTCCTGCCCGATCAAGCAGGTCGAGTAATTTCAATATCTGACTCCTGCTTGACCCCATCACACCGGCCAACGTTGTGATATTGGGTATATATGGCAGAGATCCCGCAATGATTGATACCAGACGCTTTGCCTTTAGTAAAGTCTCATAATCAATCCGGTTCTCGACTGTGGGAATGTCTGACTCAATCACGGTAGTTACCGTGTGTTCGAGTCGGGAATAATAATCATTTTGTTTCATACTCTTGTAGAAGGGATAATATCCAGTCTCAAGATATTTATGAAATAATGGCAGAATATCCAGGCGAGATGATATGGAAGCTGCGATTTTTTCATGAGAATACAATATATCGGCCAAAGTTATCCTTTCACCGGCTTCGTAACCTTCATACATGAGAAATTCCCTGAACGAAAGGCCGGGTAATGTAAACATGGATACTCTGCGCGACAGATCGCCTATTGAATGATCCATTATAAGAAGTGACGATCCGGTAAAAACAATATGTAATTCCGGATAGGAGTCATACAGATTCTTTATCTGCCGCTCCCATTGAGGCATACGGTGTACTTCGTCGAGATACAGATGCTCAACGCTTCTTTTCAACATTTCCTCAGCGAGGTCTAACAGCGAATGATCAGCAAACCAAAGATTATCGAGCGACGCATAAAAGGAATTTTCACCAGTTGGATCAGTTTCTTTTATTCGCTGAAGCATCATGGTAGTCTTTCCTACACCGCGTTGCCCCTTTATGCCTATAAGCGGCTGTGACCAATCAATTTCATAATACAACCGGCGGTGAAAGCGGGTATCGATATCATGAAGAAGCTTTTTGTAACGGCGTGTCAGAATTTCCATAAGTAATATTTTTTTGCAAAGATAATAAATTGTTCCGACAAAGTTACAAAATGAGTGATTGTAACTTTGTCGGAACAATTTTCCGTTTTGTCACCTTGCGGTTACAATTTTGATTGTGATTGGGCAAGGAGGGTGTTGTAGATCAGGCCGGTGCGGGTGCGGAGGTCGGGTTGCAGTATGGCTGCTTCCTTGGGGTCAACCATCTTGAGATCGGCGTAGCGGTCCTCACCGTTGATAAACGGGAGCAGATTGCCGTCGGGCGCGGGAGCATCCACTGTAAGCGGATTCTTGCCCTGAGCTGCCAGAGCCGGATTGTAGCGGTAGAGCTGCCAGTAACCGGTCTGCACTGCCAGTTTTTCCTCTACGATAGAGTGACTCATGCCCGAGCGGATACCGTGGTTGATACACGGACAGTAGGCTATCACAATCGACGGGCCGGGATATGCCTCGGCTTCGGCAAGGGCTTTTATTGCCTGCGCATAGTTGGCGCCGAGCGCTATCGATGCCACGTAGATATTGCCGTAGGTCATCATCATGCGGCCGAGGTCTTTTTTGTAAGTGCGCTTGCCGTCGGCGGCATATTTCATCACTGCACTTATCGGGGTGGCTTTCGACATCTGTCCGCCCGTATTGGAGTAACATTCGGTATCCATCACCAGAATGTTGATATCCTTGTCCTGCGCGAGTACATGATCGAGGCCGGCAAAACCTATATCGTAGGCCCAGCCGTCACCACCTATCGCCCACACTGATTTCTTGGCAAGAATGTCGGCGCTGTCGATCACTCGCCTGAAGGTGTCGGTAGCGGGCTGCGACTTGATGAGCGACAGCATTTTCTCCCCTGCCGATGCCGACGCCGCGGCATCGTTCATACCGTCGAGCCACTGCTGAGCGGCCTGACGGATGTCGCCGCTTACCGCGCTGTCGGCAGCGATTGCGCTTACTGCTTCGGCCAGCTCGGCACGGCGCGCCTCGATGGCGCAAACCATACCGAAACCATACTCGGCATTGTCCTCAAAGAGCGAGTTGCCCCAAGCCGGACCGTGAACTCGGGAGTTGACGCAATAAGCGTTGCTCGGGAAATTGGCGCCCCATATCGAGCTGCAGCCCGTGGCGTTGGCTATGAGCATGCGCTCGCCGAAAAGCTGGGTCAGAAGTTTCACATATGGTGTTTCGCCGCATCCTGCACACGCCCCCGAGAACTGCATGAGGGGCTGAGTGAGCTGCGAGCCTATCACACTCTCGCGCGGCATCAGATTCTCCTTCAGCGTGACGTGCTGCTGCACATAGTCGAGCATCTCAACCTGAGCGTCGCATATCGTATCGATGGGCACCATCTCCAGAGCCTTCCCCGGACAAATAGTGGCGCAAGATCCGCAACCGGTGCAATCTTCGGGGTAAACCTGAATGCGGTAGTAGAATCCCTTGAGAGCGGGAGCATGGGTGGCTGCCGTCTCAAATCCTTCGGGAGCGCCCGCCTTCTCCTGCTCGGTGAGGAGGTATGGGCGGATGGCAGCGTGGGAGCACACGAGCGAGCATTGCGTACACTGCACGCACTTCGCCGCTGTCCAGGCGGGAATATTGTTGGCGATGCGGCGTTTCTCGTAAGCCGTCGTGCCCATCGGCATTGTGCCGTCGGGGGTGAAGGCCGATACGGGCAGACTGTTACCTTCGAGCCTGTTGCACGGGCGCGCAACCTTGCTGATAAATTCAGGCACGGCGGGAGCATCGGCATCGGGTGTATCCACCGCGTCGGCCCATGGTGCGGGGTAATCCACAGAGGTTATGGCCCCCACGGCAGCATCGATGGCCGCGAGATTGCATTTCACCACGTCGCCTCCCTCGTGCATATATGTCGACGATACGAGATCTTTAAATGCCGCCACGGTCTTGTCAAACGGCATCTCCGCTGAATTCATCAGATGCAGATACACGGTAGCCATAATGGTATTGATGCGCACGCCCAGGCCGTTTTTCTCAGCCACGGCCTTGGCATCGACATTATAGAATTTCACCTTCTTCCGGGCTATCATGCGGCGCAGTGTTGCGGGCAGTTTCTGATTCATTTCATCGGCCGTCCAGGAGGAATTAAGCACAAACGTGCCCCCCTCTCTCAGGTTGGCGAGCAGCTCGAAGCGCTTTACATATACGTCTTTATTACAACCCACATAGTTGGCGTCCTTTATGGAATAAGCCGCGCGGATGGGGTGAGGCGCTACGCGAAACTGTGACACCGTGTATCCGCCCGATTTCTTTGCCGAATATGTGAAATAGCTCTGCGTGTAGAGCGAAGCCACATCAGTGATTACCGACGCGAGTTGCTTGGTGGCACCTACCGTTCCGTCACTGCCCATGCCGTAGAAAATCGCCTGCGTCACGTCGGAGGGAAGTGTGGCGATGCGCGAGGTTTCAGGCGCGAGCGAGAGGTGGGTCACATCATCGTCGATACCTACGGTGAAACCGTGATGTGCGCCCTCGGTGGCGAGATGGTCGAATACAGCTTTGGCCATCTCGGGGTCAAATGCCTTGCTGCCAAGTCCGTATCGGCCGCCGATAACACGTATCTGTCTGCCCGACGACAATACGGTGGCGGCCACGTCGAGATAAAGCGGCTCACCGAATGAGCCGGGTTCTTTCGTGCGGTCAAGCACGGCTATGCGCTTCACCGTAGCGGGGAGCGCGGCCATAAAAGCCTCGGCGGGAAACGGTCGGTAGAGACGTATTTTCACTACGCCCGTCTTTCGGCCGACCTCGTTGAGATAGTTCACGGCATCCTCCACCACTTCGGTCGACGAGCCCATCGATACAACCACGTCGGTGGCATCAGGAGCGCCGTAATAATCTACCGTGTGATATTGGCGCCCGGTGGCGGCCGCGACCTTATCCATCGCCTTCTGCACTATGGCGGGGAAAGCGTCGTAATATTTATTGGCGGCCTCGCGGTTCTGGAAATATACGTCGGAGTTCTGAGCCGAGCCGCGCAGATCGGGGTGCTCGGGATTCATGCCGCGGCGACGGAACTCGTTTACCTTATCCATATCGGTAAGCGAGGCCATCGTGTCATAGGGAATAGTCTCAATAGTGGCGAGCTCGTTGGATGTGCGCCAGCCGTCGAAGAAATGCACTACCGGGAGGCTTCCCTCAATAGCCGCCATATGAGCCACCAGCGCCAGATCCATAGTCTCCTGCACCGAAGCCGACGCCAGGAAAGCGAATCCGGTGGCGCGGCAGGCCATCACATCCTGATGGTCGCCGAATATGCTGAGAGCGTGGGTGGCGAGCGAGCGTGTGCCCACGTGGAATACTCCGGGAAGCAGCTCGCCCGAGATCTTGTACATATTGGGAATCATCAGCATAAGTCCCTGCGATGAAGTAAACGTAGTGGCGAGCGAGCCTGCGGCAAGGGCGCCGTGAGTGGCTCCGGCTGCTCCGAGTTCGCTTTCCATCTCGCGTATGTCGAGCTTTCCGCCGAATATATTCTTCCGGCCTTGCATGGCCCATTTGTCGGCAACCTCTCCCATCGAGGCTATAGGGGTGATAGGGTAAATCGTGGCAACCTCGCTCATGGCGTAGGCCACATAGGCAGCCGCCGTGCAGCCATCCATGGTCTGTAGTTTTTTCTGTGTCATCGTCAGGGAAATAAATGTTGATAACATATCAACGCGCTCGTCGGCTGCTCGGTTCATGCCCTGAGCGGGTTATCGGGTCGGAAAAATAGTTAAAATCACTTTAAACCGCTAATATTTATAGGAAATATCATTATCTTTGTTAAACTTTGTAGCCACTTGGCTGTCTAATAGATAAGTTTCAATCTTTATTACAGGAGAACTGATATATGAAAGCAAAACGATTATACTTACTGGCGGCTGCCGTGCTGACGGCTGCAGGGGCATGGGCGCAGTCGTTTTTCGACGACATCACCTACGATGCTTCAAAAGCCAAAAAGACACCGGTGCCCGAAGCGGTGACTACGGCGAGCTATCCCGCCGCCGACACTTATACCGTGACCGGATCGCGTGCCATAAGCATTGACGATTACAACCGCCGCGGAGTGTTTGCCGTTGATACCGCGGCACTTGCCGCCGACACCACGGCCACCGACTTCACCTACACGCGCCGCATCGAGAAATTCTACAATCCCGAGATTGTCAACCTCGTGGGCGACGGCGAGATGGCCGAGATATATTTCACCGAGCCCTCTACGGTAAATGTCTATGTCAACACTCCTTCGAACTACTGGGGGTATGATTATTTCTACCCCGGATGGAGCTATGCCTCTTCATGGTATTCACCCTGGCGGTGGAATTCCGCCTGGTACTGGGGCAGCTGGTATGATCCCTATTACTACTGGGGTCCCGGATGGGGCTATGCCTGGAACTGGGGTCCCGGATGGGGTCCGTC
>JAIDSW010000204.1 GCA_029061025.1 Duncaniella sp. | reverse complement strand
GTAGAGTAGTATACGGTCGGGGGCTATGTCGTTGAAATACATGAACATTTTCATGTCCATGTCAGGTACGATCGCCATCTTCCTCCGTCCGTCGGCCGGATAGTCAAATATGTAGGCTGCGTCATGATAGCTCCGTTTCATTTTCTCGCATGTGGCAAGGGTGGTGCGGAAAAAGAGTATATCTTTCAGAAGCTCTACCATGCAGCGGTGTTTGCCTGTAGGAGTGGCCACCAGCCGCTCTACATCGGTTCGGAATACTTCGGTCGAGGGATAGTCGCCGGCGATGCGCTCTGACATCGCGGCGCTGTCTATACTCCTGCATTTCATGGCGAACCACATCCTTGCATTGGTGTCGGCCGAAACCGCCGGTGCGGGTGTGGTGCGCGGTGCGGTGTTTGAGCGCATGCTCATGGGAATGGATGAGAGATCAACCATTTCCCCGAGTTTATGCGCCATACGAAGCACTGAATGAAGTGCTCTCATATATGTCGCGCGGGTATTGGCCGAGAGATGTTTTGTTTCAGTAAGCCACCGGCTTAATGTATCAATCCACCCGCGGTCGATATCATGAAGTGCTAAGGAGCTGATGTCGCAGAACTCGCCGATACTTTTTCTCGCAAATTCCAGCTTGCGCACGGTGGCCTCGCGACCTTCTGACCGCTTGAGGCTTATTGTATTGTCAAATGCTTCGGAAAGAGTCACAAAAAAAGGAACTGCCTGCCGGCGCGGTAATTCTCTAACTCCCTCCCATAACGAACATTTTTAAACGATATGAGAGGTAACTGCCTGAACAACTGACTGTCTGCGCATTCTGTCATGAGTTGTCGAAGCGGAAATGTATCAATCAGTCATGCGTTTATCATCATGAGATAAGCACATAACCTTGCAAAGGTAACATTTTTTTCTGAATGACGCTTTATTACGCTGATTTATTCACAGAAATATTGTAATAATCTTTCTGTAAGGCAGAATGAAGCGGGAATTATATTACTATTCCACCGCACTCTATATCAAAGGGCGATGGAAAGTATTGTAAAATAGCGGGATAACAGGAATCAGTCAAGTGTCTGCACGCCGCCTCCGTTTACCATAAGTGTCTGCCCTGAAATCCACGAAGCCATAGGCGACGCGAGAAACAATACCGCCTGAGCGATATCTGACACCTCACCTAACCTGTGTATGGGCGTATGGGCAAGCATTCGTGCTTCGATTTCGGGCGTCATCACTCCGGCGAGGGCGTGGGTGCGCGTGGCGCCCGGACCGACACAGTTAATGCGTATGCCCATAGGACCGAAATCATGAGCCAGATTTGCCGACATGTGGTTGAGAGCTGCCTTGGTAGAAGCATAGATAGCTATGCCCGGACTGTGATTGATACTGCTCATCGACGAGATATTGACTATGCTGCCGTAGCCGGCTTGCTGCATGTGGGGCGTGGCGAGCTGACAGAGACGCCAAGGCGCGAATACATTCATGGAATATATCCTCTCTACGTATGCGCGGTCGATGTTGAACGGGCTTTCAGTGCCTCCTCCACCGCCCCCGGCATTGTTGACGAGGATATTGATTTTTCCGTAGGTTTTCAGGGTGAAGTCCACCACGGCCACAAGGTCGTCGTCGACGAGCACGTTGCAAGCGCATGCGGCAGCCTCCCCTCCGTCGGCCTTTATTTTACTCACGATGTCTTCGGCTTTGGAGAGAGTGCGGTTGCTCACCACCACTTTTGCCCCTGCCGCAGCAAGGATCTCGGCGCATCCCGCACCGATTCCGTCACCGGCCCCGGTGACGAGCGCCACCATTCCGGTCAGATCAAGTAATTCCATAGGTTTCATATTATGAAAACACCGTTATAATGGTTGAAGTTTCAACCATCATGACCTTTTATTTGTTAAAAAGATGGAACGACAACGAAGTCAGTTCCTAATTATTCATTGATTTATGCAGAAATTCACCAAGATTGTAGCCACAGTGTCAGATAAGCGTTGTGACATCGAATTTATAAAATCGCTCTCGGAAGCGGGCGTAAACGTCGTGCGCATGAATTCCGCTCATCTCGACTATGACGGATTCAAAAAGATAGTAGGAAATGCCCGTGCGGCCGATCCTGCTCTCGCCATAATGATGGATACGAAAGGCCCCGAGATACGTACCACCGTGACCGATACCGGCGATCCGGTGAATTTCACAGCCGGAGATATTGTAAAAGTCACCGGTAACCCTGATGGCGTGACTACAACTAAAGAGATATGCCTGAATTACTCAAATATCGCTAAGGTGTTGAAGCCGGGCGATCGCATGCTGATAGATGACGGTGAACTAGAGTTTCTCATCACATCCGTTGAGGGAGACGTCATCATGGCCAAGGCTGAGAACGATGGCTCGCTCGGGTCACGTAAGAGCGTCAACCTCCCCGGAGTAAGCATCGATCTGCCTGCCGTTACAGAGCGAGACCGCCGCAACATCGGATATGCCGTGGAGCTGGGAGTAGATTTCATCGCTCACTCGTTTGTGCGCTCGGCGGCCGACGTAGCTGAGGTGCAGGGAATACTCGACAGTCTCGGCTCCGGCATTCAGATCATTTCCAAAATCGAGAATCAGGAAGGTATCGATAATTTCGACGAGATACTTGCTGCATCATATGGAATTATGGTGGCTCGCGGCGACCTCGGAATCGAAGTGCCTGCCGAACGCATCCCCGGCATTCAGGTAATGCTCATCAACAAGTGCATTGCCGCCCATAAGCCTGTGATTGTGGCGACTCAGATGCTCCACACGATGATAGAACATCCCCGTCCCACCCGCGCCGAGATTTCCGACGTGGCCAATGCCGTGGCGCAGCGCGCCGATGCCATGATGCTTTCGGGAGAAACCGCCTATGGCAAATATCCCGTAGAGGCTGTGCGCACCATGACAAGCGTGGCCAAGGAAGTCGAAACCTCGCTGCGGTCGAAGTTTGACGTGCCGCTAATGACCGATGCCGATGTCACCTCGTTTCTTGCCCGTCAGGCCGTAATGTCAGAAATCAGGGTTGGAACCAAAGCCATATTTACCGATGCTTTCCATGGCACCTCGGCTCGATTTATAGCTTCGTTCCGCGGCAACAATCCAACATTTGCAATATGTCATAATGTAAATGTGCAGCGCTGGCTTGCACTCAGCTACGGCGTCTCGGCCTACTATTTCCCCCACGAAGGCGAACTCGCCCCTCGCCATTCGGTAGAGGCGATACGTCAGATAGTAGACGAGGATCACATAGAGCCTGACGACCGCATCGCCTACCTTACCGGAACCCGACGCGGCGCCCGTGCCCTCGAAATACTCACCCCTGCCGAGATCCTCGACATGGAGAAGTGAGTCATTTGATACCTGACGAGATAATTGCGATTTCTATCTTATCGTCGGGAAGCGAATGTGCGCGATATACTCCCCATGCCACGTCGGTGTGGGGAAATTTTGCTATATAATCGGTTAAAGCCGGGATTTCATTCATTCTCAAAGGCTTCGGTGAATCAGGATTCATATATAAAATCATAATAAATCTTACGGTATCCTGACTCATGCTTTCACCCAATTTTTTATCTGCGTCCTCTATCGCTTTTTTTATGCGGTCAGCTCCTCCGGCCATGGCCTTTGAAATGTAGAAGCGGGGAGCGATTGCCATCAAGCTCCACAGATCATGGAAATCCAGACTCACCATTGGTGAATCCAGTATTATAGACATGAGGATTTCTGCGGTTTCAGCAAATTCATCAATGGGCTTTACGGTGTAGGAATTAACGATTTTTTCCGGGCTATCCATTACTTCCGTCACGACTGCGAGGGTTAAAACATCAGCTTCGTGAAAACGTCGGGCGACAGCAATGAACTCTTCCGTAGCTTTTTCGGCCATCAGTATTACCATTCGGTCGTGAGGGCGTGGAGTAATGTGGCCGCAGGTTTCGGCAAGCGTCACTTCAGTGGCCACCGGTGCCTTTTCTTTTATTGATTTTACGGCATTCTCAGTGGCTTTGCCGATGCCGATGCCGATGATTCGGAAATATACAGGTTCCATATATTAAGATGATTAAGATTTTTTCTGCAAATTTAGCTTCAGGATGTCGCATTATGCGATACAGTACAAATATTTTTCCAACTATGAAAAAATCTTTAATCTCACCTGTTTTTTTCTTTAAGTTGTACTGAAAAATGAGACACCGCGATTATAATTTTGCCGAAAACATATTACCATCCACTTGTATGATCGGATTCTGATTATAATACTATAAAAACACACACGATGTACTTAAGAAACGGCTTCGGTGATGAGGGGATCACCGAAGCCTGTTTTAAGTAAGCTTCAGTATAATTACTCAATCATCGGCATAGTGCGCGGTGGCGCGGCGGACGCTTTCGGCTATGCGGGCGCGGAATACGGGAGGGGCTATGACCTCCACATGTCCGCCATAGCCGAGTATCAGTCGCTCAAGCTCGTTGTTGAGCACCACCTTGAGCGATAGCTGAATGCTCCCGTCGCGAAATCGCTGCTCGATTTTCTGCGAGCGGTGAAAGGGCTTTGATTCCACGTAGGGTGCCTGGTCGCTGTCGACCTTGATAACGATGCGTCGCGGGCGGTCGTGGATGGTTTTGGTGACGCCTATAGTGTCGTCAAAGAAATGTTCGGGGTCAAAATCCACACACTTCTTGAACGGATGCGTGCGGTCGAGCGCGACATTCAGTATGCGGTCGAGCGCGAAAATGTTGACCTGCGGGTTGTGGTTGGAAGCTTTCTCGCATATGAGAAACCAGCGGTTGCGATATTCCTTGAGCAGGTAGGGGTACACGATAATGTTGTCAGATTGCCGCGCTTTAAACGATTTGTATTCTATACACAGAGTCTGCCGCTTCTTTACAGCATCGTAAATTATACCTATATATTGTGCACCGCGATACCCCGGCACATATTCCATATCCATGGCGGGAGCCGAAGTGCCCGTGTGGCGTGAAATCTGTTCGTTGAGTTTGCTTATGGTATCGATCGATGATGCGAGCTGAGGGAATCCCTGCAACTGTCTCAGTATGTCGAGAGCCGAGTTCAGGGCGTCAAGGCCTTCATCGTTGAGCGGAAGATGGGTGATGCTGTAGTCGGGATCTTCGTATTCGTAATACTTGTTGTCGCGCACCACTATCGGGGCATTGTAGCCGAGGCGGTCGCTGCGCATCAGGGCAAGGTCGTTTTGAAACGTGCGCCGGCTCACAGGATTGCTTCGGCCTTCGTACTCGGCCAACGCATCGGTGCAAGCGTCGATCAGATCATTTATTGTCCAGCGCCGGTAGCGGTTTTGCAGGCAGCGGTCGATGGTGGAAATGCGTATGAGTGTGGAGCGATTTAGAGGCATTACATAAAAAATTTTTTGTAAAACTATAAAATTTTTTTCAGCTGCGCAAATATGCTGCGCACCGACATCGGAAATTTGCATAAAAATTCTTAATCTATGATAGTAAAAGGTAAAACCGCGACGGCTGAAATTTTCACTGATAATATTGAGGAGGCAGCTATGGATTGGATAATAGACCTTTGTGATCAACCTGCCATGGAGGGTAGGAGGGTGGTGCTGATGCCTGACGTGCATGCAGGTAACGGTTGTAATGTGGGCACTGCTTATGCCGTGGGGGCATATGTCAATCCCGATCATGTGGGTGGCGACATAGGATGTACTGTATCGATGCACCGGCTTTCGGCTACTGTGAATCCTGATGATTTCCCGCTGCTCGACCATCGCATACGCGAGTGTATACCGATGGGTACTGAGATATGTGATGCCAACCGCCTGAACGAGAAAGAAATGTTCCGGTTTCTCGACTCGCAGTATCGCCGCGCACGCTCGGCTGCTCCGGAGCTTATTGAGGAAAAGCCCCGCATCGATGCCCGGTTCATATCCGATTTCTGCCGTCGCATTAAGCTCAACGAGGGTATCTTCTACAAGAGTCTCGGGACGCTCGGAGGCGGCAATCATTTCATCGAGTATGGCGAGGCTGAGGCCGAAGGCGACGGATGGCTGTCGATACACTGCGGCTCCCGCAATGTAGGCGCAAAGGTCGCGGCCTGCTGGCGAAAGGTGGCGCAGAATCCCCGCAGAGGAGAATTTACGGGCTATCTTTGGGGTGAATCGATGCGCGGTTACCTCACCGACATGGTCGTAGCACGCGCATATGCCATTTACAACCATCAGGTAATCCGCGACCGCATTTTTGCAATACTCCGTAAACTGTGCAAGGCCAAATGTGTAGAGTCAATCTTCACTCCCCACAATTATATATCGCTCGATGCCGGGATACCGGTGCTACGCAAAGGTGCAATCGACGCATCGGCAGGTGCAAAAGTTGTGATACCGTTGAACATGCGCGACGGCATAGCCATATGCGAAGGCAAGGGAAACGGGCAATGGCTCTCTACAGCGCCTCACGGAGCCGGAAGGCGCTTGAGCCGCTCAATGGCGCGAAAACTCGTCAGTCTCGATGAGTACAGGACGGCCATGAATGGAATATTCTCAACCTCGGTCGACGAAGGTACGCTCGACGAGTCGCCGATGGCATACAAGGATTCCGCCGAAATATTGAGTCAGATAGCCCCTACAGCTGAGCTGCTGACTATAGTAAAACCGAAATTAAACATCAAGCATTCAGTAAAATGAAAAAATATGTCAGGATCACAGCCGGCCGCGGGCCGGTGGAATGTGCAAGGGCTGTCACGCTCGTGGCTCGCGAGTTGCTCAAGGCTGTTCCCGAGCTGACACTGAGCGACAGCGAGCCTCATAACAGTGAGGCCGGGTGCTACATGTCACTTACCTTTTCCACTGACCGGGAGCTGCCCCCGGCTGTCATCGAAGAGTGGCAGGGGACGATACTGTGGCGCTCGACCGTCAATCCTTACCGCCCGGCTCACCGGCGCAGCAACTGGTTTGTGGGAATAAGATTCTTCGACGGACTCGAACTGCCCGAGGTGAATGAGGCCGATATAATATATGAGACATCGAGGTCAGGGGGTAAGGGCGGCCAGAATGTCAATAAGGTGGAGACCGCCGTGAGGGCTGTGCATGTTCCCACCGGTATATCAGTGAGATGCTCCGACGAGAGGTCGCAGTTGCAAAACAAAACTCTTGCCCGTGAGCGACTTCTGCTCAAACTCCGTGAGGTCAACGATAGCCTTATGGCCGAGGAGCGGTCGAGGCAGTGGGGTTGCCATGACTCTCTCGAAAGGGGTAATCCCGTAAAAAAATTCACAGGGAAATTATAATTTTCTTAACGTGTATCGGCAAATGATACACCTTGATGATAATTTTGCAACGTAATCAATAATTAAAGCGATAGTCGATATGAGAAAGCTCGAAATTTCAAAGGAAACGAAAATCGAAAACAAAAAGATCAAGGAAAACGCACAGTTGACCCGTCCGAAAAGCTTACTCGAAGCATTCGAGTACATTGTGGAGCTCGCCGAGAACTCCAATCTCGACGCCGACTTTTTCATGAAAGCCGACATGCAGATTAAGTATGCATCTCGAAAGCTCAAGCTTACCCCCGTGCAGACAGTGCTTCTTGCAATATTCATAGATCGCAGCGAGGACCGTCGCATCTTGATGTCGGAAATGGCGAGTTATACCGGCTGCCGCACAACCAAGTTTCTCCGACTCGCCAATGATATTGACCGTCTCGAAGCCCTGCGCTACATCCGTGCGTCGCGCAGCGGCGACTCGCTGAGTTTCCGCGTTCCCGCACCGGTACTTGTGTCGCTCCGCAAAAATCAGCCCTATGTCCATGTAGAAGAGCCCGTGCTCGACCTTCAGGGATTCTTTGACCGATTCAGAAAATACATGGATGAAAAGAATAACGACGAGCTTACCTACGACAGATTAAAGGATCAGACATTTGAGATCCTCGGTCAAATCAAGGATTCGGCATTCGCACGCGGACTGTCACGTTTCGATCTCGCCGATAGCGACAAGCTGCTCTTTATCTTCATGGCTCATCTGTTTGTAGATGACAATGATGACAATATCAGATTCGGTGATATTCAGGATCTTTACGACGACGATGAGCTTCCGGGATGGCAGCGCGCCGAGCTGCGCACACACTCGTCGGATCTTTTTGAGTTCAAGCTCATCGAGAATGTCAACGAGGACGGCATGGCGCGCTCCGACGCCTTCAAACTCACTGACTACGCCAAGGAGGAACTTCTGGGGGAACTGAATCTTTCAACCGCGGCCAAGTCTGACAAGGGGCTTATCAAAGCCGAATCTCTTGCCGAGAAAAAGCTGATATACAACGCGGCCGAGGCGGAGCAGATCGACGAGCTCTCGTCGATTCTCTCGGCCGAACGGTTTGCCGAGGTACAGAAGCGCCTCGAGAAAGCAGGCATGCGCAAAGGATTCTGCTGCATATTCTACGGCGCCCCGGGCACAGGTAAGACCGAAACCGTATATCAGCTCGCCCGACTCACCGGCCGCGATATTATGCGCGTGGACGTCGATAAGATCAAGAGCTGCTGGGTGGGCGAGAGCGAGAAAAATATCAAGGCTCTCTTTGACCGCTACCGCAACACCTGCCGCAACCGTGAGCTGGCGCCTATATTGCTTTTCAACGAGGCCGACGCCGTGCTTGGAGTGCGCATGGAGGGTGCGTCAAGAGCCGTCGACAAGATGGAAAACTCCATCCAGAATATCATTCTCCAGGAGATGGAAGCTCTCGATGGTATCATGATAGCCACCACCAATCTCACCACCAATCTCGACAAGGCTTTCGAGCGTCGTTTCCTCTACAAGATACGTTTCGATAAACCCACCACCGAGTCAAGAGCCTGCATATGGCAGACCATGTTGCGAGGACTTTCCGATACCGACGCCGCCACGCTTGCCCGGAGCTTCGACCTCTCGGGTGGCGAGATAGAGAATATCGCCCGCAAGCATTCCGTCAACGCAATCCTCTCGGGGAAGGACGAGATAGATATCGAGGCCTTGATTGAATGCTGCCACAACGAGCGCCTCAACAATACCTCCAGCAACCGCAGAGGATTCTGAAAAAAACACGATATACTGACATGGAAAGCCGCCGGATGCCTGAATATCTTCAGGTGCCCGGCGGCGACTTTATAAGAACAAGAGAAGGTTATTTCAGATATTCGCGGAAGAATGTCTCTATGGCATCGAAAGGAATTTTGTCCTTTTGGTCATATAGATCGGTGTGGCTTGCACCGGGCACCACTACGAAAACCTTGTTATTTTCTTTTCCGGGCGTCACGGTGAGCTTTTTGTAAGCGTCGCTGCCGAAGTAGAAAGAATGAGCTTTCTCACCATGCACTATCATGACTGCATTTTCGATTTCACCCGCACGGCTCATAAGCGGGAAGTTAATCCAGGGTATCACTGAAGTGACGTTGCGTCCGCCGTTGGAATTCAGTGAGCGGGGATGATAACCTCTTGAAGTCTTATAGTAATCGTGGTAATCGCGGAGGAATTTGGGAGCGTCGGCGGGGAGTGTTTCGGGTACTCCTCCGGCAAGGGCGGGAGTACCGGTGCGGAAATCTTCGGTGCGTTGGGCGGCCAGCTGACGGCGCTGTGCATTGCGGGCGTCGGCATTATCATCGGCATCGAAATATCCGTTTGACGATACGCGGCTCATGTCATACATCGTCGAGGCCACCGTAGCTTTGATGCGCGGATCAGAAGCCGCCGCATTAATAGCGATGCCTCCCCAGCCGCATATGCCCAGGATGCCCACTGCTTCGGGATTGACCATGGGATTCGTCACCAGGTAGTCAACCGCCGCGCTGAAATCCTCGGTGTTGATGTCGGGCGAAGTCATGTAGCGGGGTTGGCCGCTGCTTTCGCCGGTAAATGAAGGGTCAAAAGCGAGAGTGATAAATCCGTTCTCGGCGAGCTCCTGTGCGTAAAGGCCGGCGGCTTGCTCCTTTACTGCTCCGAAAGGACCTGACACGGCGATAGCGGGCAACGGTCCATGCATGTTTTTGGGGATATACATGTCGGCGGCAAGCGTAATGCCGTATCGGTTGGGAAATGTCACTTTACGGTGCTCGACTTTATCGCTTTGGGGAAATGTCTTGTCCCATTCGGCAGTGAGATTCAGTTTTTCCATAACTATAGAATTTTGAGTATCATTTTTAGCGGTCGCTCCTATAAAGAATATGGCAGAGAGTGCCGCGAGAGTAATAATTCTTTTCATGATTCGATATCCTTGATTTTTCTTGCCGGAATACCCCCGGCTATGGTAAACGGCTCCACATCGCGGCTTACAACCGCTCCGGCAGCAATAATGGCGCCGTCGCCTATCGTCACTCCGGGGAGTATGGTGACGTTGGCTCCTATCCACACACTGTTGCCTATCTTTACGCCACTGCACACCATGTCACCACGCCGGCCGGGATTCTTGGAATGATTTACGGTGCAGATCGTGCAGTTATGGCCTATCAGGCAGTCATCGCCTATCGTGATGCCACCCCAGTCCTGAAAAGAGCACCCCATGTTGATAAACGTGCGTCGGCCTATCGTGGTATTGAGTCCGCAATCAGTGTGAAACGGGGGAAAGAGGCCGAAACTTTCATCAAGAGGTTTCCCGATGAGCTCCGACATGAGAGTGCGCAATTCGTCGGGTGAATGGTACTTGCCGTTGATTTCTGCGGTCAGCTTCAGCGCCCTCTGACTCAGGGCGTGCATATTGCCGTGGTCAGGAGTGCCGGCCACAATCAGATTACCTTCTGATGCAAACTTCAGAAACTCTCGTTCTGTCATGGCGAGAAATATTAAAGTTTATTGTATTCCTCGTCAGAGACCGGTTCGAGCCATACGTTTTCAGTCTCCTCGCCGGGAACACCGAATGCAAGGTGGGCAAACCATGAATCTTTGGCCGCTCCGTGCCAGTGTTTTACGTTGGCGGGAATGTTGATCACCGTACCCGGGAGTATCTCCACAGCCGGCTTGCCTTCTTCCTGATACCATCCGCGGCCGGCTACGCCCACGAGCATCTGTCCGCCCCCTTTTTCGGCCTTGTGAATGTGCCAGTTGTTGCGGCATCCGGGCTCGAAGGTAACGTTGGCAAAGGGTATCTGATCCGTAGCGATCTGGGCGATGTAGCTGTTGCCGATGAAATACTTGGCATATGCCGTATTGGGATCACCGATGGGGAAAATCATCGAGCGCGCGAATTGAGCTTTTGCATCTTCGCCTTTTATATCTTCGTTCCACACGTCTTTGGCAAGGCGGAACGCAGCCCAAGCCTTGGGCCAACCGGCGTAAAATGCTACATGTGTGAGAATTTCGGCTATTTCAGTGCGGGTGATACCGTTCTTTTTCGCTTCCTGAAGATGATATATTAGTGAAGTGTCGGTGATGCCCTGAGAGATGAGCGAAGTTATCGTGACAAGGCTGCGGTCGCGGAGCGAAAGAAGGTCATTGCGGCTCCATACCTCACCGAAAAGTATATCATCGTTGAGTCGCGCAAATTCGGGCGCGAACTCACCGAGCTGCTGACGTCCGGCTGTCTGAACTATTTTTTGTTGTGCCATGATGGAAGTAATTGTAATTATGCTTAGAAGGATTGTGAAAATTTTTCGTTTCATTTTTATGGATTTTCTCTGATTGCAAATTTACTGCAAATACGCGAAAAAATAGTATTGATTCTTAGTGTGATTGTACCATTTTCTAAGATATTGAGCGTAGTGTTTTGTTGATATAGTTAAATGTTGTAATTTTGATTGACTAACAATTATATCCCCCCTGAATCATGCGTAAAGTGATATTCTCCTCTACTTTTCAGTAATCAATCTATTGACTATGCTATGAGAGATAAAAAAGTGAAAGCTTTGAGCGATATGACTCTCGAAGAGCTTTGGCAGCTCTTCCCGATAACGCTTGTGCCTCACAGGCCCGAATGGAAAGAGTGGGCGGGAGCAGAAATTGCCGCACTGGAAAAATTGCTTGAAAAGTTTCGGCCGGTGATAAACCATATAGGGAGCACCGCCATACCCGACATTAAAGCCAAACCGATAGTGGATTTACTCGTAGAACTTCCTCCCGACGCAGATAGGGGAGAGGTAAGAGC
>JAIDSW010000203.1 GCA_029061025.1 Duncaniella sp. | reverse complement strand
AGACAAACCCCCTCCGCCACCCTCGCCCCGAAACCGCCGTCCCTACATTGAGGGGCGGATTTTTATTGCCCCATCACAGCAGCGAACATTGCAAAGCGATTTTTCCCTACAAGATATTAAAAATTTGTGGTGCTCGGATGCCTTGTGGAGAACCGTCTTATTGAGATATTACATGTGTTTTTTTACATAGGAATATTATGATCCTATATCCGGGTCAATACAGTAAGAATAAAAGAACAGAGTTCAAAAATTATATAAATTCGGTTCACTTGAACTATAGTGAAAATTGACATTTTTGGAAATCAATTTGTCGAAGAGGGCTCTCAGATGGTCTTTTGGTCAATAAGATTGCAATAGTCCGAATGATTTCATGCCTTGCCACGCTCCCGTTTAAAGCTGTATCGGACTATTGTCAGGTAGCATTAGGTATTTCTGTCACAATATTTTTGAATCCACATTAGATTTTGGACGTTCCAAAAAATTTCTTGATTCAGAGATGTTGTTTGATTAATTTGATGAACAGTTCCACACTCTTTAGGTCCCGAAGAGTTAAGTTATGATCCCTGAGAAGGAGACGGCTCAATAGTTATGAAAGATGTATCTTGTTTCATCTCCATGTTCTGAACAAACCACTTCCCCGTTGTTTTGGGGGATAACATTTAGTGAGATTTTCCTCTGCTTCAACCCGTAAAGTCTTATTCATAAACGCGATTTACTTGTTAATATTTCAATTAATAAAAATTAACATATGGGGGGGGTAATTTAAAACGTTTTTCGTAAATTTGCGCGGTCTATTGTATTATTTCAATAATTTTAAAAGTCTTTATGAACTATTTATTTAAGATTGCGTTTGGAATCTTCCTGACTGGATTCACATCATGCAGTAATTCATCACAACAAAGCAAAGAGAATGTGGAAACCGACTCAGTTTCTGCAACTGAAACTTATGTTGAAATTGAAGAAGCACCTGACAACAATTTTGAACAGCTTCAAGCTGCGGCCAGAAAAATAATGAGCCTGGCACTGAATATTGGCCAAAATAGTGATGATTTCGAGAAATCAGTTATTGCTGAGTGTACATCATCCTTTATTAAGGCTCTCGAAAATGAGAACGAGTTTGACGATGGTGGTCTGCCTTGGTATGTTCTCCGCACTATGGAACAGGAAGGCCCGGAATTTCAAAGCTCAATCGTTTCGATTACTGCCGAGGGAGATAATGCAGTAGTAGTTGAGTATTTAGATATGGGACTAAAGGGTAAAACCAAATTGGAATTTGTAAAAGACGGTGATACCTACAAGGTGAATTCTGCTTCGGTAACATATAAAGAAGAAATTAGAACAATAAAATAATCTTTCAACTGTAAAAGAGGAAAATCAGCAATGTCAAAAAGAATAATTATAGCTTTTTCCGTCTTACTTAGCCTGGTAATCTGTATCGGCTGCAGGACTTATCATTCACCGATGGCTTATTCGCATTTTGAAACTCGAGCTGTATCTGAAGCCGGAGGAACCGATTATGTTATTCGGGTTGAAGGTCGAGGCACAACAAAAGCTATGGCCATAAAGAATGCGGAAATTAATGCCGTAAGGGATGTTATTTTCAAAGATATCCACACTACTTTTGGCAACCATCGACCTCTGATGGCTTTAATCAACGATCCATCAGTAGAGATTAAGGAGAGTTCATTTTTTGAACCTTTTTTCGCAAGCAATGGAAAATACTCTGAGTTCTTAGCTACTACTAAATCGTCTGCCGAGCTATACACTAACGATAAAGAAATAACTGTCATTATGAGTATTATTGTAAAGCGAGGCTACCTTAAACACTATCTTGAAGAAAATCATTTAATTAAATAAACTCATAACACATTTCGATTCAACTTTATGAAAAAATTACTCACACTTGGTGTTATTGCGGCAGCTATGGGCCTAAGCGCACAGGAGCCTGCTAAGGTAACCAGTCAGGATGCTATGACCTACAATCGTTGCAGCATAACCGTATTCCCCCTGCTTGGCAGCAGCAACAATTACATAACGAGCTGGGCCCAGGGTCAGGATTTCGACGGTAAATTTGACTATAACGATATTCAGACATTCGGGATCAACGGCACAACCTCAGCCGATACTATCGGTATGATTTTGGTTGAGAAACAAGTTCCGAAACAAATTCTGAACTACTGGCTGCAATACGACGGCAAACAGTTTAACAATTCAGTGCTTGAAAAGCGTTCTCGCTACAACGCCACCGACGCTGACGTTCTGAAAGATAGGGGCTCTATGGTCTCAACTATTTTAGGCAATGGCAAGCCGCTCATGAAAAACTCTTTCATTATGGTGGCAGGCCCTACAGAAATCAAGAAAACAGATACAAAGAAAGGACCGGTCTACACCGCTAAAGTTAATGGTTATGCCTATTTAGTGGATATAAACGATGAGGTATTGGCTACCGTTTGGGAAAACTGGCTTGACGATGAAGCTGCCGACAGCGCAAAAATAATCTATGACAATCTGGAAGTTGGTCTTCATGAGGCAGCCTCAGTTAAAAACGTATCAGGAACCGATGCCGACCCCGATAAGGCGATTAATGAAGCCTTGACGAGTATGTTCGAAAAACTTGAAAAGAAAATCGACAAGTGGCAGGTCGTTACCAGCGTTTATCAGTTGCATCCTATCGGCGCCAAAGTCGGCACCAAGGAAGGCCTGAAAAACTCTGACCGTTACGCTGCTTACCGTGTGGTTGAAGATGCCGATGGCAACCTTCAGTATAAGCGCATCGGCTATGCCCGTGCCACCACTATCGCCGACAATGCAGCTGACGCTGATGGCGAGTCACCTTGCTCTAACTTCTACCAGATTTCAGGCCGACGCAACATTAAGGAAGGTATGTTCCTTAAACAGAATAAGGACGCGAAATTCTCTGTAAGCGTTTCAGGTAATATCTGGGCCTATAATCCCATTAACGTAGATGTAGACTATCTCATTAAGACTAACCATAAGGGTGGTATAATGCAGTATGCCGGACTCTCAATCGGAGCAGATTGGGGTAAAACCATGGGCGAAAGCGCATTCTGGATTCCCGTAAGTTTAAATTACGGTATCGGCATTCATCCCCTCCGCTGGTTAGAAATTTTGCCTAATATCGGTATTGGTGCTGATTATTACGGAATGCCTGACGATCTGTCAGATTCGGATGATTCCAGCTTTATGAAGCAAATTGCCTACTTTGCTCGTGGCGGCGTAAAACTCGGTTTCCAAATTTGGTATCCGGTTCAACTGTTTGTGCGTGCCGACTACTCTTATAAGTTCTCAGAGGGCGAATACTATCTTCCCTGTGACTCAAAAGACCGTTTTAACCGCCTGGGTATAGGTGCTGGTATTAAGATTAACTTCTAAATATTAACCTGACATGAGAAAGCTAATATTCATATTGCTTACTGCTATTATGTCAGTAGCTCTACCAGTCGAGGCTAAGAAGCCGGTCGATAAGCGTAAGTTTATGACCGAATGGTCAAACTATGAGGTATCTACCAACTCCGTAGGCCAAAACGGCACAAAATATCTCAAAGTTTGGGGCTATGGTAAGAAAATTGACAAGGCTATTGAGCAGGCCAAAAAGAATGCCGTACATGCTTGCCTGTTTCGTGGATGCCCGGGCAGCACAAACGCTATGAGTACACCTCCGATCTTTAATCATCAAGGCAAAGGTCAGGTTGCAGTAGAAAACTTTGATTACTTCTATGATTTCTTTGAGAACAATCAGGAGTATCTGCAATTTGTGAATATCACTACTGATGGTGTACCATCCGGTCAAGACCGTCGAGAAGTAAAGGGAGGATACAAAGTAGCCATTGACGTTCAGGTTATGTATGATAATCTTCGCGAAAAGATGAAGAACGACGGACTGCTCAAAAGTGCTTCCGACAAATTCAGTTATTAATTAAACAAAATTGAGAGGTTACGTCATAAAAGACGTAACCTCCATATTCTACTTAATATGAGAAAATTCATTTTAACTGCGTTTTTTATATTGTTTGTTAGCTTTGTAGGATTCTCACAAGCTAAAAAACCGAAGTTGATGATTATCCCTGCAACTACTTGGTGTAATCAAAACGGATTTGTAACAGAATACGTTGATATGTCAGGAAAAACTGAAAAAACTCCCGATTATCAGCGTGCATTTGATGAAAACGAATATGTTGCGATGATTATCGGTGCCATGCAGGACTTTATGAACAATGAGGGATATGAAGTAGTAGATCTCCAAGGGGCATTGGGTTCGTTGAAAAATGATGCGGCTCGAGATAACCTGACTACTGCCGGAGGCGGACTTCGCCAATCCCCGATAGATATGCTCAATAAGACAGCAAAAGCCGATATCAACGTTGAATTGCATTATGCCATTAAGCGTGATGGTCCGTACAAATACCTCGAATTTAACGTTGCTGCCAAAGACGCATATTCCAATAAGCCCATATCAACCGGTAACATTGGTCGCGGAACCTCAGCATCGTCAACCAACATTGTCAATCAATTGGGTGAGGCAGTACTCAGTTTCAAGGATAAGTTTATAAACGATATGGATCAGTACTACAATAGACTGTTTGAGAATGGCAGACAGATTGTAGTCCGCTGCACTCTTGCCGAAGATGCAGGCGTTGATTATGAGACAGAAATTGACGGTGAGGAACTTGGCACTCTCATTGAAAACTGGATTGCGGAACATACGATGAAAGGAAACTACTCTCTTAGCGATTCATCTGAAAACGAACTTCTGTTTGATGATGTGAGAATCCCGATGACGTATGTAGATCCGAAGAATGGCAATACGAGAGGTACCGATGCTCGATGGTTGGCACGCGATCTGGAAAAATATATCCGATCAATAACCGGTGAGAAGTGTAAGATTGACGTTATCGGTCTCGGCAAAGTAAATCTTATCCTTGGAGGCAAGTCATGAAAATAAAGTCTTTTCTTCTCGGAATTGCAGGTGTTGCGCTTTCATTAAATGCGACTGCGCAGGACACGGATAAAATTGATGTCTCGGCATATGTAGCGCCAAACAGCGGAGTGCCTCAGGCGTCTGCAAAAGTTCTTGAAGGTAAACTGAATAACATAATTACAGCTGCAGGCTTTGGCGCGACAGTTAACCAAAGGTTCATTTTAACGTCACGCGTCAATATTCTAACTGAGGACGTTACCCCGACGACACCTCCGATGTATGCTTATACATTGAGTTTTGATCTATATCTGGGGGATGGAGAAACCGGGACTCTTTTCACTTCAACTCAGGTTGAAGCCAAGGGTGTTGGACCCACCAAGGATAAGGCATACCTTCAGGCGTTAAAAGCACTAAATCCGCGCGACCCCGCTATGAAACAATTTCTTGCTGACGGCAAGCAAAAGATTGTAGATTATTATCTTAAGAATGGTCCGTCCATAATTCAACACGCACAGATGCTTGCAAAGAATCAGAATTTCGACGAAGCTATCTATGAATTATCAACTATACCGGCCGCCTGTGGAGCTCTTTACGAACAAGCAAACGGATTGATGCAAAAAATCTACACCGAACAGATTACTCAACAAGGAAATGCTGACCTCGCAGAGGCCAGAGCAATCTGGAGCGCCGGAATGGATCGCGATGCAGCAGACAAGGCCGGAGCAATACTTGCACGAATCAATCCTCAATCACCGGCATACGCCTCAGCCCAAGCGCTTTCAAAGGAAATCTCTGCAAGGGTCAAGGCTATCGACCAGAGAGAATGGAATCTGACATTACAAAAGCAGAAAGATGAAACTGCCGTTAGAAAAGCCCAACTTCAGGCAACTCGAGACGTAGCAATGGCTTATGCTAAAAACCAACCTAAAATTGTTTACAGAATCCACTGGTGGTAAAAATTTTTTTAACAATAATAACCTCAAACTAACAAACAATGAAAAAGTTTAGATTTTTCTTCGTCATCATGGCATTCTTTACCATGGCATCTGTTGCACTGACATCGTGTGAAACCGATAACGACGAACCTTATTATGCAGGTGAATCAGCAGAAGATTATAAGCCGAATACTTACAATATATCTTCTGAGTGGGACTTTAGCAATGTCGCCGGTCTCAGCGCAAACGAAAAAAAGGTCCTTGAACAGCAATTTGCAGCAACTGTAAATACATCAAAGGTATTTAACTCTCGTAGTGAAGCCGTGGCTGCCTTTGATCAGTTGGTTGAAAACCTTGCCAACAATTCAGAGATGAAACAGTTGAAAGGTCTTTCTTGCAAAGCTATTTTGAAACGAGGTTCAGCAATTATCAAATCTTCAAAGATTTCTTGGTAAGATAATGAACTTATAGGCTAATAGAAATAAATCATGTAGGAGGTAAATACCAATTCAGGTATTTATCTCCTACTCTTGTATGTTCGCCCGACATGTACATAATCTAACGGGTGTAAGTCCCGAGCGCGCCCTGATAGCGGGAAGCGCATAGCCAACGGCAAGGGTGTCGGAGGTGACTCCGAATCTGAAGGAAGCCCGAGGCACTCCGACAGGAGTCACCCCGGCTTTCTTCTTACATATATCCATCACCTATACCTTCATCTATATATCCCTCACCTCCCCGCCGTCATCGTCTCCCATCCCGCACCCGAAGACAAAACCCCTCCGCCGCCATCCCGCACCCGAAGACAAAACCTCTCCGACGCCATCACGCGCCGAAACCTCCGCTCTACATTGAGGGGCGGATTTTGTATTGCTACGGCACGGAGTCAAACCGTTATCAGGTGAAGTTAATCCGAAATATTGTTATTAAAGCTCGCCGGTGGAGCGGAGGTAGTCGATGCGGTTTATCTGGTATTGGGTGCGGGCTTCGATGACGTTGGAGTAGGAGGTGTGCCACTGCGACTGGGCTTCGAGAAGATCGGTGAGTGTGGCAAGGCCAACTTCATATTGCTCCTGCATGAGCCGAAGGTTTTCGTCGGCTTCGGCCATGGCCGTATCGGCTGATTTGACGAGCTCGCTTCCGGTAATGAGGTTGCTGTAGTTTTGAGCTACTTCGAGTTCCATAAGGCGAGTATTGCGCTGAAGTGAAAGTCGGGCGTTTTCCACTTCAAGCCCGGCGCGCTTCACTTTCTTTATGCCTTCGCCCCAGTGAAATATGGGAATCTGCACGGCAAGCATGCCCATGAAACCATTTGATTTCGACTCAGATGAGAAGGGCGCGTAGCTGCCTTCCTGATCCTGCATCCAGCCTTTGGTCTTTATGTTGCCGTAGGCCGACCATCCGAGTTGCAACCCCACGGTGGGAAGGAAATCTGCGCGTGCCATTGTTACCTCATGCTTCTTTATGTCGACGTTCCCGGCCAATATAGCCACTTCAGGGCGGCCTGAAATGCCGGCTCTATTTTCGGGCAGCGCGATGGTGGTAGCCGGTGACTCGGTGGGGGTGATGATGACGGTATCGGCCACGCCTATGACGCGACATAGCGCCATGCGGCATATGTCGGCGCCGGCACGGGCCTGTCGCAGACGGTAGAGTATCTCGCTGCGGCGAGTGTCAACTCGGAGCAGGGCCTGGCGCGAGGCCATGCCGGAACCGACCGCTACCTGCGTCATGCCATATACCGAGTCCATCATGGCCAGATATGACTCCATCATATCGACCTTCGACAATACGGCCACATAGGTCCAGTAAGATTTCTCGGCGTCGGCAATCACATCCATGCGGGCGGCGCGGAGCATTTCGCGCGATATGCGCTGTCCGGCAGCGGCCATCTTATTGGCAGCTATGATCTTGCCGCCGGCGTAGACGGGCTGGGTGAGATTGATGCCGGCCATGTAGGCGCCGCGCATCTGCATGGTCAGCATATCCATCAGTTCGGTGTCGGGCGCGCTGTAGATAAGGGTGCCGTTTCCGGCAAATTTGGGCAGATAGGCTGTGCGGGCTATACCGCGGTCGAGAGATGCGCCGGTGAGATTGTTTTCGGCTATGCGTATATTCTCGTCGGTCTGCAACGCCATTTCGCGGCACTCATCGAGCGACAGCTCCATTGCCTGGAGGCTCATGACTGCCGACAGAAGCAGGACCGGAGTGAGGAGTCTTTTCATTTTCGGGTTACTTTAAAGAATACAGAATAAAGCGTGGGCAACAGCAGCAGCGTGGCGAGCGTGCCCACAAAAAGACCGCCTATGATCGTCACTGCCAGCGAGCCATACATTGGGTCGGGGATGAGCGGAATCATACCGGCGATGGTGGTGAACGAGGCGAGTATCACCGGCATCACGCGCGAAACAGTGGCACGTATTATGGCGGGATACAGCTCAACCTTCTCCTCGGTGGTGAGCCGGGCGATTTCGTCGACGAGCACTATGGCATTTTTTATCGTCATGCCCATCAGTCCCATCAGTCCGAGGATGGCGAGGAATGTAAACGGAGTGTCGGTGATGAGAAGCGCCGGCACGATGCCGCAGAGCACAAACGGGAAGCAGAGCAGTATCACCGCCAGCTTGCGCCAGTCGTTGAACAGCAGCAACAGCACTATCACCACGATTCCTACCATAAGCGGAAGATATGACATCATAATGTCGACAGCCTCGCCCGAGGTCTCGCTCTCGCCCACAAAGCGCATGGTGTAGCCTTCAGGCAGGCGTATCTGCTTCAGCTGCGGCTCGATAGCCTGAAGAATCTTGGCGGGGGTAGCGTCAGGGTCGGTAATGTCGGGGTCACATTCCGCCTCGATGACACGCCGCCCGTTGAGACGGTGAATGACGCTTTCACGCCACGAGGTGTGGATGGAGTCGACCACAGCCGAGAGGACGGTGGTGGTATACATCCGCTCGGAAATATCGTCGGGCGACACGGCGCCGCTCATCAGGCCGCTCACATCCTCGTCGGTCACCGATACGTTTAACGTCGACCACACGGGGAGCGTCGACAGGTCGGCGAGGCGGCTGCCGTCGTTGTCGCGTATGATAAGATTGATGGGCACGGTCTTGTCGCGGTCGTTGACCACACCTATCGTATAGCCGTCGGTGGCAGCCATCATGGCGTTGCCAATGTCGGCGCGGTTCACCCCGGCCGCGCTTGCCGCGCCGGGCGAATAAGCCAGACTGAGACCGCGACGGCGTCCGAGCCAGTTGTTCTGCACCGAAAGCGGGTCAACGTAAGGGCATGCACGCATTATCGCCTCGGCCTGAGCGCTCAGGGCTCGGAGAGTGTCGGCGTCGGAGCCGGCAAATTCCACTTCTACGGTGTGACTGCTCGAAATCGAAAGATTGTAGCGGCGGGCGCGGACGTAGGCGTCGGGAACTATCTGACGCAGATGTGCCACGAGAGCCGACGAGAGGTGACGAACCGTCTTGAAATCGCGGCAGTCTATGATAAATTCGGCATATTCCTCGCCGCCGGCCGGCATGGGACGCACCAGGCAGTAGCGCCCCGGAGCTCCGCCCATGCTGACGGCTACGGACTCCACGCCGTCCCACGCCTCGATGCTGTCGGTGAGCATAAACATGCGCTCGCGTATCACGTCGGGATTGCTCTCGGCCGGATATGTGCACTCGACCACAAACTGGTCATAGTCAAAGTCAGGGAAAAATACATTTCTCACCACGCTCATGCCCCAGAGCGACACGCCGAGTATCACTACGGCCGACGCCACCGACGCCCATTTGTGGTCGATGAGATATATCACCACGCGGCGTATCATGCGCTGGAGGAAGTTGAGCTTCAGTTCGCCCGGCGTCACCGACGCCGCCTCGGCGGGGCTCAGCCAGCGGTCAGAGCACACCGGTACCTGAATCATGGCGAGAATCCAGCTCGCGAGCAGACTGACGCATATCACGAGGAAAAGGTCGCCCGCAAATTCTCCCACCGTGCCCGGAGTCATGTAGATGGGCAGGAACGTAGCGGCGGCTATAATGGTGGCTCCAAGGAGCGGCCACGCCGTCTTGCGCACCGTGGAGTAGAGATACACATCCTTGCGCAGGCCGCGCTTGCGGTCGTTGATTATACCGTCCATTATCACCACGGCATTGTCCACGAGCATACCCATCGCCACGATAAACGCGCCGAGCGATATGCGCTGCAGCGTCGTCCCGGCCACCGAAAGGATCGGAAACGACAGCGCCACGGTGAGTATCAGGCCGAAACCGATTATCAATCCCGCTTTCCAGCCCATGGCCAGGAGAATCACAATGAACACTATGGCTATCGATTCGAGCAGATTGATCATGAACGACGATATGGCCTTGTCGACGCGCTCGGGCTGGAAAAATATCTTCTTGACGGTGATGCCGGCGGGGAGCGAGGCAATCTCACTGTTGACCACCTTGTCGACTTCGGCGCCCACGGCGGGCACCACGGCACTGTTTTCGAGCGCCACGAGCAGGGTGAGCGAAGTCTCTCCGCCCACATAGAAGTCAGACGAGCGGGGCGAAACCTCATGACGCGACACGGTGGTGAGGTCGCCTATCCTCACCTTCTTGCCGTCGGGCATCGTCACCAGAAGCGCCGAAATCTCATCGGCCGTAACGGCTCCTTCCTCCACGCTTACCGCTATGCGGTCGTCACCGTTGTCCACCTTGCCGGCATTTATCACCTTAGTCGACGACTGTAACGTCTGCGCCACGAGCATGGGAAGCATGCCGTTGCGGCGAATGGCATCGGGGGTGAAAGCTATATCGATCACGTCGCGCTGCACGCCGCCTATGTTGACACGTTTCACACCTTTTATTCCCATGATCTCGCGCCGCATCTTCTTGGCGAATTTCTCTATCTCGGCCGTCTCGTAGCCGTCGCCGCTCAGGGAGTAGAAAATGCCGTAGACGTCCATCATATCGTCGATTACTATCGGATCCATGCACCCCTGAGGCAGCGAGCCGCGGGCATCAGACACCTTGCGGCGCACCTGATCGAAATATTGCTCGATTTCCTCCACCGGCACGTCAAACTCAAACTCTACGCTGATGAGCGCCTGCCCTGCGCGCACGTCGCTCTTGATCTTCTTCACGTCGGGGAGCGTGCGCAGGCGATCCTCGAGCAGCGTCACGGCGTCGCGCTCTATCGTCTCGGCATCGGCGCCGGGATAAAGTATCATCACCGATGCCTGCTTGGGCACCACGGCGGGGTCTTCAAGTTTGGGCATGCGTGTGAAAAACAGCACGCCGGCAAGAAGTATCATCACCATGGCCGACCAGAACAACGTGCTGCGGCGCATGAAAAACTCAGTGAAGCGCGTCATAGTTCCCTGCCGTTTTTAATATCATCAATGTCACCTAAGATATTCACTTTAGCGCCGTCGGTGAGGTGATGCACGCCGGCTGCCACTATCACGTCGCCATCGGCCAAACCGCCGGCGAGAGAATATTTGCCCTCGGGTGCGCCCGTCACGCTCACCTCGCGGGCTGTCAGCACCGAATCGCGCCCCACTACCCACACATATGTCTTGCCCTCACGCTCAAAAAGCGAGCGCGACGGTATGCGGCGCAGCTCCGATGCGTCGGCCGAGCCGTAATGAATTTTCACGTTCATGTTCATCCCCGGCACCAGCTTGTCGCGGTAGCCGTCGGGGATGCGCAGGCGCAGACGGAAAAGCGAGTTGCTGTCGCCGTCGGGGATAAAGCCGATTATATCGAGCGGAAATTCTGTGTCGCCCGTCACCGCCGATCGCCCCGTGCATTTCACTATCTCACCGCGGCGGCCATAGGCCGCCGGCGAAAGAGCCACCGTGGTCTCCACGCTCGAATTGTCGACGATCTTATACACCGGTGTGCCCGCGCCGGCCATCTCGCCCTCCTCCATATATCGCTCCACTATGTAGCCCGAAGCCGGAGCAATGAGCCGGGTGTAGTCGAGCTTGTTTTTGGCCATATCAAGCTGAGTCTTGAGCTGGGCCAGTCCGGCAGTGGCCTTCTCGTAATCGTTGTCCGACACATTATTATGGCGGTGCATCTGCTCCAGGCGCTTGATTTCATTTGACACCTGGGCATATTGCGTCTCAAGCTGCTCCACACCCAGGCGATAATCGGCATCGTCGAGGTATCCGAGCACCTGCCCCTTCCTTACATATGCCCCCTTGTCGGCCGTGAGGCGAGTGATCTGGCCGCCCGTCTTGAAGCCCGCGCTGATGCTGCGACCCTCCTCCACGGTAGAGGTATAGTTGGAAACGGTCATGTCAGTGTTACCTTCGGGAGTAAAGGTATACACGGCCGGTATCTGATTCCTTAAAGTATTGTCGTCATGGCCGCCGCAGCCCGTGAGGCACGGCAAGAGCAGCGCTAAAGCGCCGAGGTAAAAATATCGTGTCATGTGTGTGTAGAAAATTTGCCGCAAAATTACGCAATAATCCATTATCATTCATTCCCCTGCCGCCTCAAAAACTTTCCGAAATATTACCGATTGTAGGCGAAAAGGGAAGAATGAAAAAGTCGCATCCCCGCTTGACCGGCCGAGACGACCTGTCGGACAAGTCCGACATGCTCTGACAAACCGCGCCCGGTCACACCTCCAGCATCATGGCTGCGGTGAAGCCGGTGACGGAGGGGATGACGGCGTGGCTGAGGGGGGCGATGGTGTCGGCTGAGTTGGTGGTGGCTACGCCTATCACGCGGGCGCCTGAGCGGCGGCCGGCTTCGAGCCCCTGCAGGGAGTCTTCAAATACGTAGCAGCGCTCTATGTCGCGGCCTATGGCTGCGGCGGCCTTGAGGTAGCCTTCGGGGTCGGGTTTGGAGCGGGTGACCATGTCGCCGGTGATGATGGCGTCGACGTGGGCGCTGACTTCGGGGTGGCGCTTGAACAGGAGGTCCATCTTCATGTTGTCGCTGCTGGTGAAGATGGCTATGGGGATGCCGGCGGCGTGGAGCGATTCGAGCAATTCGAGGGCTCCGGGGTAAAGGGGGTAGTCCATCACGTGCTCGTAGTGATGGATGGCGTCGCGCACTTCTTCGCGCACTTCTTCGGGAAACAGGGCGAGGATCAGGGCGAGGTTGGTGCCCTTGATGTCGTCGGAAAACGTAGGGCCGCCTACGTTGTATTTTCTTCCGGTTTCGGCCCAGAATATGGAGTATTGTCCTTCGGTGTCGATGAGTACGCCGTCGAGGTCAAAGAGCGCTCCGGCGGGATGGGTCAGTTGCATTGGCGGTGGGGATTGTCAGAGATGTTTGCGGAAGGCGCTGCGGCGGCGGTGGAGGCGGTGGGTGAAGTATTGCCACTGTGCCTGCACATTGGAGTTTTCCTCAAGCTCGAGGTTGCTCTCGGCATATTTCACGCCGTTGCGTATATACTCGGGGATGAGGTCGTAGAAAAATAGCGCGTTGACGCCTTTGTTGAGGTATTCCTTGCGCACGGCGATGAGCATGAGGTCGACCACGTCGTTGTGGCCTTTGAGGGCGCGCAGCAGGTGGAACCAGCCTGTGGGAAACAGTCGGCCGCGCGACTTGATGAGTGCCTTGCTGAGCGACGGCATGGTGATGCCAACGCCTGCCAGTCGACCGTTTTCTTCGACGACCACGCTAACGTATTCGAGCTTGATGAAGCCGAGATACATGTCGATGTAGTAGTCGATCTGCGCCGGAGTGAGCGGAGAGTAGCCGTAGAGATTGTCGTAGGCCTCGTTGATGAGTTCGAAGAGTTCTTTGCCGTAGGCTTTCTTGAGTTTGGAAGTGGAATCGAAGTGGAGCAGGCGGAGCTTGTATTTATCCATCACTATCCGGGAGATGCGCGCCATTTTCTCGGGTATCTCCGAGGGGATGTCGATGCGGAACTCCACCCACGAGGTGTCGACCTTGTAGCCCATACGCTCCATGTGGACGGGGTAGTAGGGATAGTTGTAGATGGTGGCCATGGTGCCCGTTTCCTCAAATCCGGCGGTGAGCATGCCTTCGTGGTCGAGGTCAGTGAAGCCCATTGGCCCCACGATTTCGTCCATGCCGCGGTCGCGTGCCCATTGCTCGGCGGCGGCAAAAAGGGCGTCGACGGCCTCGGCGTCGTCGATGAAGTCGACAAATCCGAAGCGGGCTTCCTTGCGGCCCGAGCGCTCGTTGACCACGCGGTTGATTATGGCCGTGATGCGGCCCACGGGCTCGCCGTCGCGGTAGGCCATGAACGATTGCGCCTCACACACTTCAAATGCCGGATTTTTCTTGGGGTCGAGCGTGTTCACGTCGTCAAACACCAGCGGGGGCACATAATAAGGGTTGCCGTCGTAGAGGCTTATGCCCCACTTCACGTAGCGGCGGAGCGATGACTTGTCGGTAGATACGGGTGTTACGGTGACGGGTGATTTCATCTTACGGATTCGATTGTTTCTTTGGCATCTATGCCGCCTTCGGGGGGCGCGGGGCGGTGTGATGAATTGAAGTAGAGCAGCACCGCTATCATGATGAGCAGAAACACTACCACGGCGGTATAGAGGGGCGACGTGCGGCGGCTGGCCAGAGCGAGGCGCAGTGCGGGTATGTCGGCATAGCGGCGGCGCGGGTCGGGGTCGGCACACTTGCGTGCTATCTGTGTCAGGTCGTCAAACTGACCCTGTTCCTCCTCGGGGAGCGCGGCGATGGCCTCGAGCACCACTTCGCCGTAGTGCTTCATGTCATCCTTGGCCGCAGCGGGCGAGAGATGGGATTTCTGGTCGAAACCCACGTCGATGAGCTTGAGATTGCCTATCTGGTCGGTGAAGATTATGCGGCCCGGGGTGATGGGATGGTGCACGAGGTGATTGGTCTGAATATAATCGAGCGCCTCCACGAGCTGATTGCGCAGCTTCTCGATGTGGCCGGGAGTGACCTTGCGCTCGCGTATCAGCTTTTCGAGCGACGAGCCGTAGACATCGTCGGTGATTATGCATCGGCCCAGCCCCGGCACTTCCTCAAGATCGTTGATCATGATGATGTGGGGATGAGCGAGATTGTATCGCACGTCAAATTCCTTTTCGAGCATCTCGATATACTCGGGAATCTCCTTGAGCTCGGGGCGGAGAGTCTTGAGCATCACCCATTTGCCATATTTGCGGGCGGTGTAGACGTGGTAAAATTCCTCGTCCCATTCGGGCAGGTGCTCGATCTCGGTCCATTTTTCGGACTGTGAGGTGTGGGCGGTCATGGGCGGTGGTGATCAGAAATAGTTATAGACATAAGGGATGGGATTGCCCTGCTCGTAGAGATACAGCGAATAACCCTGCACGACCCATGAGTAATACCACACGTCGCCGTTGCGGAAATATATCGTCAGCCCCGGTCCGTCGGCCTCCCAGGCGAAGTAATACCAGTCGTTGCCCCAGTAATCCTCCACGTAGTATTGACCGGTGCCGTCGGGGTAGAAATAGAAGCAGTTGTAGTCGACTCCTATGGTTGCCAGCTCCCAGTTTCCAACCAGGGGGTGATTGTAGTAATTGTTGTCTTCACACGAAGTCACAGCCAGACAAGCCATAATGGCGGCTATCATGACCGTAACGCGACGCAGATGCTTGTTAATGATTCTCATGCCTTGGAAATGAATTTTTACAAAGGTACTACAAAATCCGAAATACAGCACAATTCCGCTGCCGACTTTTGCATATATGTAATGAAAAAAAGAATGAGTAAACAAAGAACCGAAGTTCAATAATTTACTCATTCTCCTCTCTCCTCAGCGGTGCGGACGGGACTCGAACCCGCGACCCCCTGCGTGACAGGCAGGTATTCTAACCAGCTGAACTACCGCACCTTTTCTCTCTCGTGAGAGGCATCGGTTGTTTCCGTTTTGCGTGTGCAAAGTTAACGCGCAATTTGCATCCGTGCAAATATTTTGACAAAAAAATGAAGATTTTTTTAATTTTCGGTGAAATTACCCATAAATTGGTCGGTTATTCCCCGTCGGGCCGGCCTCGATGTGAGCGGGGAAGGGTGTGTCCGAGCAGGCGACGGCGCACGCGGTCGAGGCTGCGCATGGCTTCCTTGGCGCGTATCCACAGGCGTCCCGGGGTGGTGACGGTGTCGGCGAGCATCGTGTCGGCGATGGTGAGCGTGGGCTCGGTACCGAATTGCTCGGGATATAATATAATAATATTGTGGCGCGAGAAATACCGCTGCAGGAACGACGGCACGGAATCCATGTCGGAGCTGAACGAGAGGGAGCTGCGGCGGGCGCTGACCACGATGAACAGGTCGTCGTCGAGCACCTCGCGCGACTGTATCACGAAGTCGTCGTAGGTCTCCATCGTCTCAAATTCGGTGCGCAGCTCTATGCGCGCCCGGCGGAGCACGGTGGCGATGAGCGGCGCGGCGTCGGGCGAGCAGTGAAATATCACGCGGCAGCCGAGCTGACGGCCTATATTGCCCACGGCCTCCACCCAGCGGCGGAATCCGGTCTCGTATTGCGCCTTGGGCGGGACGGCCACGATGATGCGCGTGACGGTGTTGACGGGAATGAACAGGCGGGTGATCACCACCATGCGGTCAGTGGCGATGAGTAGCTGCTCGATCTTGTCGCCCATAAATGTGTCGATCACACCCACGCGGCGGTGGAGGCCTATGAATACCTCCGATATGTCGCGCTCGGCCATGGTGTTGACCACGCCGTTGATGAAATTATTGTCGACGCGCTCTATAGGGGTTAGGGTGTTTTCTACTGCCGCCGCCGCTTTCTCGGCCAGCTCAAGGGTGCGCCGGCCTATTTCGCGCGACGATGAGGAATTGTCGGTGCGCACGTGCAGCGCACACAGCTGCGTCTCAGGTCCGCTCAGCGACGGGTCGCGCGACAGTATGGCGAGATCCACCAGGCCGGGAGCCGTAAGCGGATTGGCCACGGTGACGAGCGTGCGTGGCACGGGTGATTCCTTGCGGGTGGAGTCATCGTCGGAGTCCTCGATAATGCGCAGTCTCATGCGTGTGGCGGCGCTCTCGGTGCCGAGCGACGACACGGTGCAGGTGATAAGAATCATGATCACAGTGCCGTTGAGTATCTCGACGCTCAGCAGGTTCATGCTGTAGCCAATGGTGACTACGGCGAGAGCCACAGCCGTGTGGGCGTTGCTGAGCTGGTAGATTATCGAGCGGGCGAGGCTGTCCATCCCGAAAGTCTTCTGCGTGGCCAGCGCCGCGAGCCACTTGGTAGCCATGGCAATGGCTGTCATCACGCCGGCCACGTAGAGCGTTGACCATCCGGCCACCACCACATGGAGGTCGATGAGCATGCCCACGCCTATGAGGAAGTAAGGGATGAAGATGGCGTTGCCCACAAATTCAAGGCGTCCCATCAGCGGCGAGCGGGCCGGAATGTAGCGGTTGAGCACCAGTCCGGCGAAGAATGCGCCAAACACTCCCTCGATACCTATCCATTTGGCTATGGCCGCCGAGAGAAATACCATCACCAGCACATAAATGAACTGAGGTACCGGCTCACGGTAATTCTTGAAAAACCACCGGGTGATGCGGGGATAGATATAGATGACGCCTATACAGAATGCCACGAGCGCCCCGAGTATGGGGAAGAGCGAGCCGATCGAGCCTTCGCGCTCCACCCCGAGCACTCCCGCGAGCACAATGAGCGAGCCGAGCACGGCAACGATGGTTCCGGCTATGGCTATCACCACGGGCGGGGTCTTTGTCAGGCCGAAGCGCGACACTATGGGGTAGGCGATAAGGGTGTGGGCGGCGAATACCGAGCCGAGCAGCACGCCCGTGAGCACCGACATATCGAAGAATACCATGGCCGCGACAGCTCCGGCCACAAGGGGTATCATAAACGTGTAGGCGCCGAATACGAGTCCCTTCGTGATGTTTTTCTTCAGGTGATACATGTCGATCTCGATACCGGCGAGAAACATCAGGTAGAGCAGTCCTACCTGGCCGAATATCTCGAAACTCATGTCGCGGGCCAGCAGATTGAACCCGTGAGGTCCCACCGCCACGCCGGCTATGATGAGGCTGATGACGTTGGGTATCTTCAGCCTTCCCAGCAGCAACGGGGCCAGCAGAATGATGGCCATCACGGTGAGAAATATGGGTATGGGCTCGGATATAAGTGGCATAGCTGAAAGAGAGGATCAGAACGGTTTGCGGTATTTGTCGTCGGCGTCGTCGCGGAGTATCGACAGATAGGATGCGTAGCGCGACTGCGCGATGCGGTGGTCGTCGACAGCCTCGAGCACGGCGCATCCCGGCTCATGGGTATGGGTGCAGTTGCCGTAGCGGCAGGAGGCCGACTCGCGGAATATTTCGGGGAAGAAATGTCCCACCTCATATTTGTCAAACTCCAGCGTGCCGAAACCTTTCACTCCCGGGGTGTCGATGATAAACGAGCCCGGAGCAAGCCCCGGCACCTCAAACATCTCGGAGAACGTGGTGGTGTGCATGCCCGTGTCGTGGGTCATGGATATTTCGCCCGTGGCCAGGTCGAGGCCGGGAATTATATCGTTGATAAGCGTTGACTTGCCCACGCCCGAGTTGCCCGACAGGAGCGTGATGCGTCCGTCAAGTATCGAGCGGAACTCGTCGACCCCCTCGCCGGTGGCGGCCGAGAGCTGAATCACCTTGTAGCCTATCGAGCGGTAGAGATGACTGACGGCTTCGAGCAGCTCGCGGTCGTCGGGCTCGGTGAGAAGGTCTATCTTGTTGATAACCACAATGGCAGGCACGCGGTAGGCCTCTGATGTGGCAAGGAATCGGTCGATAAACGTGGTGGAGGTGGTGGGGTGCGACAGGGTTACTATCAGAGCCGTCTGGTCAAGATTGGCGGCGATGATGTGGGCTTGTTTCGAGAGATTGGAGGCGCGTCGTATTATGTAATTTCTGCGCGGCTCGATGGCGGTGATGTAAGCTTCGCCGCTGCCCGCGATGGGCGAGATTTCCACGCGGTCACCCACGGCCACGGGATTGGTGGTGCGGATGCCCTTGATGCGGAAATTTCCCTTTACCTTGCAGGGGATGGTGGCGCCCTCGGGCGTGAGGACGATATATGACGAGCCTGTGTTTCTGATTACTAATCCGTTCATTTATTGCGCGATGAATGTTTTTGGTCAGTTGATATGAAAGGAGCCGCACGGCGCGGGTCGATGCCGAACGCTATGGCCTGCCGGGCGTCGGCCTCGGCATCGTCGGGGCGGTAGCGCAGCTTGTTGAGGGCGGCGCGGTAAAGATACAGCTCGGGATCGGTGGGATCAAGAGCAAGCCCCTGCGAAATATCTTCGGCAGCCTCGGGGAGGCGGTCGGTCATGAGATAACACATGGCGCGCGCCGAGTAAAATTCCGGCTGGGGATTCACCTTTATCACCTCGGTGTAATGCGGTATAGCTTCCTCAAAATCACCGTCGGCCGACAGTAGTGCCGCGCGCAGCGTGTGGCGCTCAAGCGACTCGGGCGCGATGGTGTCAAGGGCGGCCGCATCGGCGCGGGCGGCATCGGTCAATCCTTTGCTCAGTCGCAGCAGTGCGCGCTGATAGCGCGGACGAGGTTGCGACGGGTCGAGATCGAGCAGCGTATCGTAGTCGGCGAGAGCGTCGTCGGTGCGCCCGAGCGAGGTGAGCACGGTAGCGCGGTTGGCCAGTATCACGGTCGACCGCGGAGCGATGCGGCGGGCATCGTCGAGCGTGACGAGGGCAAGCGAGTCGAGGCCGCGGTAGTGGCGTATCATTCCGAGATTGGAGAGCAGCAACACGTTGGCCGGATCGGTAGGACGCGCGCTGATGGCGAGCACCAGCAGCGAGTCGGCGCGATCCCATTCTCGGCGGTCGATGGCGGCGAAAGCGCTGTCGGCCTCAAGCGAGGTCACGGTAAGCTGCGCTTTTAAGCCGGAGACGGCAGCGAGCATCATTATGAGGAGAAAAAGAGGTCTCATATCGAATTGGCGCGGAATTCACGCGGCGATTTGCCGGTGTGGTGCTTGAAATATTTTCCGAAAAATGACTGGTTGGAGAAATTCAGCGCGAGGCTTATTTCCTGAATCGTGAGCCCCGACGAGCGCAGCATGTTTTTGGCCTCGAGCACCACGCGGTAGTCGATCCATTCGCCGGCCGTCTTGCCCGAAATTTCCTTGAGCACAGCCGAGAGATGCTTGGGTGTGACACAAAGTTTCTGGGCATAAAACAGCACTGACCGCTCGCTGCGGTAGTTCTGCTCCACAAGGTCGATAAAGGTGCCCATCATTTCCTCGCGGCGCGAGCGGCGGTGGGTCTCCGTGCCGGTGTGGAGGGTGTATATGCCGAGCGTCTCGTAAAAGAGCAGCTGCACAAGAGCGTTGACCGCCATGTCGTGAAACGGCCGCTCGCGCTCCTGAAGTTTAGTGGTAAGTATCGAGCATATCGACGACAGCGACATCACCTCGTCGGGCTGCAGCTCGATTACGGGATTATTCATGAAATAGAGCGAGTAAGGCACAAGATATTTCATCGACGGCAGCAGGCGGTGGAGCTTCTCCTCATGGACGAGAATGAAGAAACCCTCGAAGTCGGGCGACTCCACGCATTCATCTACCGTGTGACCCGGGCGGAGTACCATTATGGAGTAGGGCGAAAGAGAGCGCGAAGTCAGGTCGATGCGTGCCGAGACGGAACCTCTGACACACACCACGAGCAGCATCCATTCAAGCCGACATGGAAATTTTACAAAAGAAATATCGTTGAGAGAGCGGAATACCGAAATATTCTCACTGATCAGAGCCTTGTTCATGAGAGGTCGTAGTGTAATAGACCACAAAGATATAAAAAAATCACCAAAAAGTCAGCAAAAATGACCAATAACAAGTGATTTTCTCAGTGTATCCCTCGGCGGTTGAGTTCGGCCTGATAGCGGCGGGCGTTGGCCTGATGGGTAGCGTAGTCGGAAGCGAAATTGTGGTAGCCCGAGAAGTCCTCTTTGGCGCACATATATATGTAGGGATGCAGGGGCGCGTTGAGCACGGCATCGAGCGTGGCGGCATAGGGCACGCGGATAGGGCCGGGGGGCAGGCCGTTGACGCGGTAGGTGTTGTAGGGCGACTCAATGCCGAGATGGCGCGAGGTGATGCGGCGCAGCTTGAAGTCACCCGTGGCGAATTTCACCGTAGGGTCGGCCTGGAGGCGCATTTTCTTGTCGAGGCGGTTGAGGTAAAGACGGGCCACACGCGGCCGCTCGTCGGTCTTGGCTGTCTCTTCCTCAACGATAGAGGCCAGGGTGGCGACGTCGACCTTCGACAGCCCCATGGCGCGGGCACGCTCCACGCGCTCGTCGTTCCAGAAGCGGTCGCGGTAGTCGAGCAGACGGTTGACCACCGCCTCGCCCGACGATGACCAATAGAAATCGTAGGTGTCGGGCAGAAAGGCCGCCGGAAATTGCGCGCGGCTGAAACCGCGTGAGGGCAGTATGGTGTCGCATGCGGCGAGAAAATCTTCGGGCGTGATTTCGAGATTGCGGGTTACGCGCTCGGCCACATCATCGATGGTGCGCACCGAGGGGAATGAAGCTTTTACGGTGGTCTGACGTCCGTTTTTCAGCCGTCGTGCTATCGACAGCGCGCTTTGGCCGTCGGAAATCTCATAGGCACCGTGAGCCACCGAAGGGCGTCCGCCCGAGAGCGACCATATCATATACACCCGCATGCCGTCGGATGAGCCGAGAGTAGATTTCAGCGAATCTTTCACCTGCGACTTGGTAGCGTCGGCCGGCACGTAGACCATCACGTCGGGACCGGAGTAGGTGTTGAAAGTGAAATAGCATATCAATGCCGCCAGCGCCACGGGGATGGCTATGCCGGCTATGAGGAGCGCCAGCGAATTGCGGCGCACCCATGAATCTTTTTTCTTTTTTCGGGTTGTTTTTCCTGCCATAATTAGTGTTGCTTCCGGCTCAGCGCATGGAATGCAGCGAGTCGATAAGAGCGGTGAGTGAATCCCTGACGGCCGACAGACGGTCGATTATCTCATGATTGCGTGAGACGCCGGCGCGATTTACGCGCAGCTCCTCGCGCGCCGCCTCGATCTTCAAGCCCTTGGTCTTGATGAGGTAGTGGATTATGCGCACAGTCTCGAGGTCGGCCGGAGTGTAGTAGCGGGTGCCGTGACTGTTGCGACGCGGCTCAAGTTGGGGAAACTGGCTCTCCCAGAATCGCAGCGTGGAGCTGTTGACCCCCACGATCTCCGACACTTCGCGTATGCGGTAATATTTTTTATTAAGTGAATCGTCCATAGGGCGCTGATTGGTTCTGCCCTACAAAATTACATTATTCCCGCTTGTTTTCCAAATCCTGCCGGAATAGTCGCCTGCTGAAGTGAGCCGCAGTCGCATTAAAAAAGAGCCGGAGGTGCATCAAAATAGTGCCTCCTGCACGGTGGCTAATTTGCAGCTTTCTATGAAAGCTTGTCCGACTTCTTTCTACGGGCCAAATCGTCAGTCGCGGCTGACGATTTAGAAGGGCAATAGTATTAAATTTGGTTAATATGTGTACCAATTTGGTACACATTCACTATCTTTGCTGAAAAACCGAAAAAATCATGCAAGTAGTATCAGCAAGAGAATTCCGCGCAAATCAGACTAAGGTTCTGAGCGCGGCACGCAACGGCCAGACTGTGGTGATAACATCGCGGGTGGGCACATTTAAGATTGTGCCCGTGACAAGCGACGACACTATAGTAGAGCGCGAAATCCGTGCGGCTCACGCCGAAGTAATGTCACACGCTGAGGGTAAAACCATGCTGCCCCGAGCTAAAGATATAGTTTTCTGATGGAAATTATCGCAACCACGGTGTTTGTAAAAAGTGCCAAGGCTTTAGCTAAGAAATATCGAAGCTTTAACAGTGATTATCAGAATCTTCTTGACGAGCTTGAAAAGAATCCCCGCTCGGGTGTCGATCTTGGCGATGGTTACCGTAAGGTAAGGATGGCAGTGGCCGCAAAAGGTAAGGGGAAATCGGGAGGATGCCGGGTAATCACTCTTGACTTGCTTGAAAAGAACGATTGCCTGTACCTGCTTTATATCTATGATAAATCAGAGTATGATAATGTAGTACTTGCCACCATCAAAGCCATTGCCGCCGAGATGGGACTGTAGGCATCAGAAATTGTTAAAAGAGAGAATACAAGCTGCCGGCTATTGCGGAATAGTCGGCGGCTTGAAGTGTATCGGTATGATTTTACTCTACACAGGTGCACGATTCGGAAGAAAATTTGACCAACCGACAAATAATCAGTAAATTTGCATTATTATGGCAAAGGACACACTTATTCAGCATAACGCAGTAGATTATAACATCGCTGTTCAGACAATAAAGGAAGCAATCCTTCGCAGCCAGTATCAGGCAGCGAAGTTAGTTAATCGTGAAATGCTATCCCTATATTATGGAATCGGGCGTTATATTTCAGCGAACTCTCGCGAGGGTTTCTGGGGTACCGGTGCCATAAGAACAATCTCAGAGAAACTACGCAAGGAATTACCCGGACTGAAAGGCTTTTCGGAGACAAGCATAAAGAAAATGCGTCAGTTCTACGAGCAATGGGAGCCGGTCATTAACAAATCGACCGCCGTGGCGGTCAATTTACCTTTGACAACCGACGAAATTGAAATTGGCTCACTGCTTAGCGTAGTTCCGACCGCCATGGCGGTCGATTTCAACTTAGAAGAATTCTTGGAGATAAGTTTCTCTCATCATATTGAAATTCTGAATAAAGTAACTGATATCCCTACCAGAAATAAATACATTCATATCGCATTAGAACAGAAATGGCCGGCTAAAAGACTCCGAGAAGAAATCACAAAGAAAGCCGCTGAACATTATGGCGCCATGCCTTCAAACTTCGGCGTAACAATCAAGGATAGCCGCGATGCGATCAAGGCTCTGAATATGTTCAAAGACGAGTATCTGCTTGATTTTATCAATACTGAGGAGATTGGTATTCGAGACCTTGCCGACATTGATGAACGAGTGGTGGAAAAAGAGCTGTGTCAAAAAATACTATTTCAAAATGTGTATCAGCGCCCGCAAGGCCGCCGAGCTACTCGTAGCCCGGGTCGCCGAAGCACTGCGGAGGCGCCCCGGGTAAATGGAAATGATCCAATAGGCGCCCGATAGACCGCCGAATATAATGCAAATCAACAAGTTATTCAATCGGCGGCCTTGCGGACGCCTATGCTTACGTATCAGATAACCGGCGACGCCTTCGCTGAGCTACGGCGGCGCCGGTTACGAATAATTCAGCGCCCACGGGCGCTATTTGATTTTTGACACAGCTTCTTTCAGGTAATTACGTGCCTCCGGCACGGTGGCTGTTGCAGTTTTCTATGAAAGCCTATAGGGCGGAATGAAAGCCGCCGACTATCCCTCGATAGTCGGCGGCTTGATGCGTATCAGTATATATGTGAATTACTTCACTACTTTGGTGGCGATGGTCTTGCCGTTGGCGAGGGTGTCGACCTTGATGACTACTCCGCTGAAGGAGCTGTCGACTGCCACGCCACGGAGGTCGTAGTAACGGGTGGCTACCACATCGGCTGCCTCGGCAGCGGCGCTGCTGATACCCGAAAGGCTGATTTCCACTTCGGGACCGAAACCGCCGCGGGCGTTGGCCTTACGTACTTTGATCTTGCCTTCGGGGAGCTCGCCTGCATAGATCTTGCCGTCGACGAGATATACGTTGCCTGCGAGTTCCTCGCCGGGAGTATAAGTGGCCTGAGTTGCGATTTCTTCAGGATTCCAGTCGGGGAACACCTTGTCGATAGCATACTCGGCAGCCTGCTCGGCGGTGAGGATGGTCTCGTATTTCTTGTTGCCCGACGAGTGGGTGAATGTCAGCTCATTGGAAGCGGGCGAAATGCGGTTGCCATCGGCGTCCATGGTGTTGTATTCCACAAACTTGTCGGCGGCGCAGTTCATACCGGTCGTGTTGAAGCGGGTAGAGGTGAGCTTGGAGGGCTGGTTGATAGTGGTGTTGAGCCATGCCAATCCGGAGAATGTGCCCCATGAGCGACCGAGGTTGAACTTGGAGCAGAGGGTCTCGATGGTACAGTTGTTCATCACATAGCCGAATTTCTTTGCACCGTTGGGAGCTGCGATAGTGGCGTCTTTGGGTTTCTCGTTGACAAACTTCACGCGGTTGAAGTAAACGTCGCCGCCGCCGCACACATAGTCGACTACGCCGTGGATTTCACCGTCCTCGAAATAGAAGTAGGTGTTGCCGTTGTTGCTGTAGTAAGTATCCTGATAAGATTCGAGGCTTACGTTTTTGCAGATGGTCTTGGAGCCCTTGTCCTGGAGAGTCACGGCGCGACCGGCGGCAGCCTTGCCGTCGAAAGGCATGTCGTTGCGCAGGGTGAGATCCTGGAGATAGAGATTCTCCGAGCGGTTGAGAAGGGTAGCGGTCTTGCTGATGCCTTCTTCTTCGAGCGGGGGATAGTTGAGTATCACGGTGCCCTTGGTCGACTGGCCGATGATGGAGATATTCTTACCGGTCACGGGAGTAAGCACTGTGGTGCCGAGATCATATATGCCGTCGGGGAGGAAGATTTTGGCGCCATCCTGCGAAGCGGCGGCCTTGAGGGCGAGAAGGAAGCTCGATACGTCGCCGGCGGGGATTTCATAGTAGCCCGAAGCGGGATCGTACTCTACAAACTCTTTCACATTGGAAACCTCGACGCCGTGGATGTAGGCACCCTCGGGGAAGGTAATGGTGAGCCAGCCGGCTTCTCCGCCATATTGGAAAGTCTGCTCCGCGCCGTCGCTCTCGCCCTTTACGGGGAATTCGGCCACGGTCTGGCCGGCTTCATCGGTAACCACAGCGGTGGATTCGGCAGAGTACTGGCAGCAGCTTACGGTCACGTAGCACTTGCCGGCAACATTTACCTTGATAGCGCCGCCCTTGTCGATGAGCCAGCCGTGGGTGTTGTAATATTTACCGTCGATTTCGATAGCTTCGTGATCCTCAACGTAGAAATAGTTCTTGGTCAGGTCATATACGAAGCGCGAAGTGGAGGTGGGCACCTCGATTTTGGTAGCGCGGGCGAAAAGGTCGGTGTCCATCTGGATCGAAGTACCTTCGGCAACCTTCTCGGCGGTAGCTTTATTGGAAGCAAACCAGCCGCGGAAAGCCTGACCTTCGGGCACGGTGACATCATCGACGCCATACTTGTAGGCAAGCGCAGCCCCACCGGCTATTTCCTCAGAGCCGATGAGTTTGCCGTCGGTGTTGTAGTAGTTGACGTTGACGTTGGGGATGAAATCACAAGCCTCTACAGCGAGCGAGGGGCAATAAGAGGGAGTGATGATGGTGAGCACGGCATCGTCGTTGCTGTTGTAGACCCAAGAAGTGGTGCCGTTGCAGTCGCCGCCGCAGTTCAGCTCGGCAAGCACGTTATCACCGCTCTTTACAGTGGCTTTACCATCGCCATACTGGCAGTTGCCGAAAGATACTTTTACAGCACCGTCGACGGGCACGGTTATGGTAGAGCGGTTGTAGCCGTGCTGATTGTCATGCCATGTACCGTCGACCGTCACACCCTCGGGCAGAGTGCCGTCGGCGGGTGCCACTACGGTGTAGGGGTCGGTGGTGAAGTCAATCTTGAAATCGGTGAAGTGACGCTCTTTAGGAATGAAAGGAATCACCTTGATGCTATACAGACGGAAACCCTTGCCGCAGTTCATCTTG
>JAIDSW010000202.1 GCA_029061025.1 Duncaniella sp. | reverse complement strand
TCCGCATCGAGAATCCTTTCACTGAATACGGCATACACGCTACCACGGCTTTTGAAATCGTTCCCACACGCGACGGCATCGCACAGGCACCGCTCGCTATCAACGACGGCTTCTTCACCATCACCTCGGCAGCCGAAAGCTTCTACTGCCTCTCGCCCGTGAAACCCGAAAAATATTATGAAGGCTACGCAGCCGCCAACTATGTGCCTTACACCAAGCTGAGCCAGGTAGTGGCCGGCGACGGTCTTCCCCAGAGCCTTGACATAAAGCTCGATCCCACCATGGTACCTGTTCAGAAGGTCACCGGTTTCCGCCTGGGCGAATACGCTCCTGTGAAAGGTGAATATGTATTCTTCTCGCCCCTCGCTCTGGGCTCCGGCTCCAAGATCGTCTACTCCTCCACCGAGGACGGCTGGGCCGACGATGATCTGAATAAGCTCACCATCAATGGTCTGAAAGTCAACACCGAGATTACCAACGACCTGCCGTTCGACATCACCCTCTCAGCCAAGCCTCTTTCCACTTCAGGCCCCATCGAGGGTGCGTCAATCACTCCCGTAACCGTAAGAGGCGGCTCGACCGAGAACATCACTATAGAAGTTACCGGCACCATCACTCATCTCGACGGCATCGAATTTACCGCCAACGCCACGAGCGATGCCGATGCTACTTCGCTCAAGCCCGGTCAGACCATCTCACTTAAAAATACCAAGGTGACCGTCTCGGGATACTACGATGATGAACTTTAATCTTTAACTGTCAAATCCTAATACGAAACATAACGATATGTCAACTATAAAATCTCAGCTCAAGCGCTTCGCCCTCTCATTTCTCGCTGTAGGCGCAATGGCAGGAGCAGCTTCGGCCCAGAATCTCAACTCGGGTTATTTCACCGACGGGTATCTCTACCGTTACCAGCTCAACCCGTCGTTTGACAACGACAAGACTTTCTTCACCATCCCCGTACTCGGCTCAATGAACCTCGGAGTGCAGGGTACCGTGGGTGTGGAAAATTTCCTCTATAACGTCAACGGTCGCACCACCACATTCCTCAATCCCGCCGTGAGCGCCGACAAGTTCCTCGATGACCTCGGCTCACGCAGCCGCATCACCAGCGACATCCGCCTCAACATCCTCGCTTGCGGCTTCAAGGCGTTCAAAGGCTACAACGTGGTGACTCTCGGCGTGCGCACCAATCTTAACGTAGGTCTGCCCCGCGAACTTTTCCGCATGCTCAAGCAGGGTATCACCAACGACACCTATGATATTACCGACGTGCATGCCAACGCTACTGCTTGGGCTGAACTCGCATTCAACCACTCCCACAAGATCAACGATCAGTGGCAGGTAGGCGGTGCCCTGAAATTCCTGCTCGGCGGCGGCAATCTCAGCGCCAATCTCCGCAGCGCCGACCTCACTCTGGGCACCGACGCATGGAGCGCCGTGACCGATGCTGACATCCACGCATCTGTTAAAGGCTTCAAATATGAGACCGACATCAACGAGCACACCGGACACCGCTACGTAAGCGGCGCTAAAATCGACGGCGCAGGTCTCAACGGCTTCGGTATGAGCGTAGACCTCGGCGGTACTTACAAGTTCAACAAGGACTGGACTTTCAGCGCCTCGCTGCTCGACTTCGGTTTCATTTCGTGGAACAACGACATGCTCGCTTCGACCAACGGCCTCCAGTCATTCAGCACCGACAAGTATACTTTCAATGTGGATGGCGATGCCCCCAACAGCTTCGACAACGAGTTTGACAAAATCCGCGACAATATCTCGGCTCTCTACGAACTCAACGACATGGGTGATCAGGGCGGACGCACCACAATGCTCGGCGCTACCCTCAACCTCGCCGCAGAGTATACTTTCCCCTACTACCGCAAGCTTACTTTCGGCGCCCTCTCTTCCACACGCATCAACGGTGAATATTCCTGGACCGACTTCCGCGTGTCGGCCAACGTCGCTCCCGTGAAAGTTTTCTCCGCCGGTGCCAACGTTGCCGTAGGCTCGTTCGGATGGTCATTCGGATGGATTCTCAACCTCCACTGCCCCGGCTTCAGCCTCTTCCTCGCCACTGACCACACCCCGAGCAAACTCGCCAAGCAGGGTGTGCCTCTGTCGACCAACGCCAACTTCGCCATGGGTATGAACGTACAGTTCTGATACCTTCCCATAGTCAATCAGTAAAAAATCAGGGTGCGTAAAAATCTCTTTACGCACCCTGATTTTTTACCGAATTTTTTATAAATCGCTCTGAATTTCAACAGACTATACTGTAGGGACGCACACTCGGGTGCGTCCGGCAGAG
>JAIDSW010000201.1:16453-44671 GCA_029061025.1 Duncaniella sp. | reverse complement strand
CTACCCCCTCCGTCCCGAGCCCCGGTAAAAAATTACAGTTAATTCTGTTGTTATTTTGTTGAATTATCGTATATTTGCATGTAAGTGATTCGCGTTATGTGTAAATCTGATGATTGTATAAGGATTTTAAATGAGTATATGCCTCAGATTCAATCAGAATTTGGGGTAAGAAGTCTTAGTATTTTTGGCTCTGTAGCCCGCGGCGATAATCGCCCTGACAGCGATGTGGATATTTTGGTGGAAATGCCGCCTAAGATATTCATGATGAGCGCTCTCAAAAAATTCCTTGAAAATATTCTTCATTCTTCGGTTGATGTAATAAGAAGACATTCCCATCTTTCACCTCAATTTATCGAACAAGTTTCCCGCGATAGTGTCACCGTATTTTGACTCCGATAATACCCCAATATACATCATGAAAAACATCCTCATAGTCATCTCCCTCCTCCTCTCAGCCCTCGTATCGTCAGCTGTCGATAACTCCGCCCGTTTCAGTTACTTCTCTTATCAGGGCGACGATGACTATTACCGTCAGAATCCTCTCACCGCGCCCGGCGACTACTTCAACCCCGTGATAAGCGGCTGGGCCTCCGACCCCTCCATATGTCACACAGGCGACGATTACTGGCTGGTCACTTCCACATTCGGCTACTTTCCCGGGGTGCCGCTGTATCATTCCACCGACCTCGTTTCGTGGGAACATGCAGGCAATATCCTCTCCCGACCCTCTCAGCTGCCGTGGCTCGAAGGGCTCTCGCTCGACAAGGGCGGAATATATGCCCCCGACCTTAAATTCAATCCCGCCGACAGCACCTACTACATGATCACCACCTGCGTGATGAACGGCAAAGATGGCGGCTCGGTCAATTTCTACGTCACCGCTCCTCATCCCCTCGGCCCTTGGAGCGACCCCGTGATTCTCGAAGGCATCGAAGGCATCGACCCGTCATTTTTCTTCGACGAGGATGGCAAAACCTACATCATCTACAAGAGCGACGAGCATAATCCCGTGAAATGGAGCAACTATCGTGCTCTCTCGATAGTGGAGTTCGACACCGCCACGGGTCGCCCCGCGGGTGAGCCGCGCCGGTTCCGCGAGGAAGGTGTAGGCCCCGAGGAGCGTCTGGAGCGCAACGAAGGCCCGCACATCTTCAAGAAAGACGGCAAGTATTTCATGATAGCTGCCGAGGGTGGTACCAACTGGGTACACTCCGAGGTATGCTACCGTGCCGACTCCGTTTTCGGGCCTTACCGCCGCTGGAGCCGCAACCCCATGCTCACCCAGCGCCTCCTGAAGCCCAACCGTCCTCTGCCCGTGACATCATCGGGTCATGCTGACCTCGTGCAGCGGCCTGACGGCGAATGGTTTGCCGTGTTTCTCGGCTGCCGCCCGTGGAACGACGGCGAAGATCATCTCGGTCGCGAGACCTACCTCATGCCTGTGAAGTGGAGTGCCGACAGCTTCCCCTACATCACCCAATGCCTCGACACCGTCTCGCTCCGCCGCAACATCCCCGGTCTCGATGCCCCGCAACAATCCCTACAGGCCGGTAATTTCTCATGGCGCGACGATTTCTCGTCACCCCGTCTCCGCCCCGAGTGGACAGGCCTGTGGGGCGACGTGACCCCCTATGTAGCTACAGGCGACGGGCTGCGTCTGACCTGCGCACCTGTCGATGCCCGCTCACGCATCACTCCCGCTTATCTCGGCCGCCGCATGCAGCATCACCGCTTCACAGCTGAAACCGAGGTGGATTTTTCGCCCGTCGGCAATGAATCAGCAGGATTACTCATGGTCAAGAACGAGACTCGCCAGTATTATCTCGCCCTGCTCAAAGGCCGGGTCGCACTCTACAAGCTCGGCAAGAAAGGCAGCAACGCTCTCCTTGCCTCGGCCGAAATTCCGGTCTCAGGCACCCCTGTAGGGCTCAAAGTTCAATCCCGTGGCACAGTCTACGATTTCTACTACCGCCTCCCCGGCTCCCCCTGGCAACTGCTTGCAGCCGACATCCCCGCCGAGCACATCGCCACCCAGCGCGGAGGCTTCACCGGCTCCACCATCGGACTCTTCGCCACATCTGTCGGCATGTAACCACTACATTAAATTCATAGCCGAGAGTGCCGGAGGCACGTTATGATAAGAAACCTCGCACTTCAGTGCGGGACAGGGGTATCTCTCTCGCGCGCGTCCCGGAGTGACGCATTGTGTGTATCGCCCATGCACCCGATAGCATCAACAAAAGTTAATTCGGGTGAAAAATGGTTGCCGCCGCGGAATCCTATCAAATTTTTCATTTAATTTGCATTAAAAATTTTCATGATGGATCTGTCCGAATTAAAATCGTTGCTTAGCAAGCATCTGAAAGCTTTCGCCCCTGAAGCGAGAGGCATTCTCTATGGATCGCAGGCAAGGGGCGATTCTCGGGAAGATTCTGATGTGGACGTTCTTGTTCTCCTTCCTGACTATTACAAAGGGCATGAATTCGTAAATCGCAAGCTTGCCATCTCATCTATGTTCTATGATTTGTCGTTGCGCAACGGCATTGACATCTCCGCCCTTATCCTTGTCAACAATATTTTCTACGCACGTAAGACCCCGTTTACAGTCAATGTTTTAAATGAAGGAATCGAGCTATGAATGAAATGTCAAGCGGAAATATCAGGGATCTTGTAGCCTACCGGCTGTCACGGGCTTCTGAAACTCTGGGCGAAGCTGAATATAATGCTGCCGGCAGATATTACAATACTGCCGTCAATCGTCTGTATTACGCTTGCTACTATGCTGCGTCCGCTCTCATGCTTGCCAATGGACTCGCTGCATCTACCCACAAAGGCATAAAAGCCATGCTCGGGCTTAACTTCATCACCACCGGGAAATTACATCAACGTCATGGTAGGATTTACCAACAGTTGTTTGAGAACCGTCAGTCAGGTGATTACGAAGATTTCGTATTCTGTGATCAGGAACTTTTCGAGCAACTTTACCCGCAGGCGGTAGATTTTGTGGAAGCGGTGAAAGGTCTGATTCTACAGCAATCTCAGGTACAAGATATCCCTTGAATAGCCCCGATAGCATCAACAAAAGTTAATTCGGGTGAAAAATGGTTGCCACCGCGATTTTCTATCAAAATTTTCGCTAAATTTGCATATTGCAATTAAAATGGCCGGTTTTGCGCCATATTTGAAACCAATTCTGTAAATCTTTTACCCGATATGACTTTTAACTCTGTCAAAAAGTATATTCTCGCCGGTTCGCTTCTTGCTGCCGCGGCTGTAGCCAATGCCGTGCCGGCAAAAGCTGTGTGGCGCACCGTCACCCAGCCCGACGGCTCTGAAATCACCGTCCGCACTTTTGGCGACGAGCGTTTTCACTACACCATGACTCAGGACAACCGCCTCGTGACTCCTGGCGACGACGGTGCATTCCGTTTCGCATCGGTCGACGCTAAAGGCGCCATCGTCCCCACCGAGTTCATGGCCGTCCCTGAAGCCTCGCTTTCAGCCGAAGCCCGCGGTTTTCTTTCCACCGTATCGACATCTGACCTAATTGAGCGTGCTTCCATGGCTCGCTCGGGCAGGGATATGTTCAAGTCTCCCTCCCGCGTGCCTCAAAACATGCTCACATCCTCGTTCCCCTCTTTGGGCGAGCAGCCCGTGCTCGTGGTGCTCGTGGAGTATCAGGATGTAAAGTTCAAAGTCGCCGATCCGCAGGACTATTATCACCGCATGCTCAACGAAGAGGGCTTCAGCGACGATAACGGTACCGGCTCGGCTCGCGACTACTTCATCGAGAGCTCCAACAATAAGTTCCGTCCCCGCTTCGACGTATACCGACCCATTACCCTGGCCAACAATATGGCCTACTATGGCGGCAACGATTATTACGGCAGCGACCTCCGGCCCGAGGAAATGGCTATCGAAGCCTGTCAGGCTCTCGATCCCGAAGTGGACTTCTCGCAATATGACTGCGACGGCGACGGCCTTATCGACAATGTATTCGTAATCTACGCCGGCTATGGCGAGGCCGACGGCGGCGCGGCTTCCACCGTGTGGCCCCACGCTTTCTGGATCTTCAATGGCAGCGGCAAGCGCGTTTACCTCGACGGCAAACTACTCGACCACTACGCCTGCTCCAACGAGCTTAACATCAGCAACACCCCCGGCGGTATCGGTACCACCGTCCACGAGTTCAGCCACGTGATGGGTCTGCCTGACCTCTACACCACCAACGGCGACACTTACCACACTCCGCTGGAATGGTCGGTGCTCGATCAGGGCTGCTACCTCAACGATGGCCGCACACCTCCCGCCTACAGCGCATTCGAGCGTCTGTCGCTCGGCTGGATCGATCCCATCGAGATTTCCGAAGCCTCGGAAGTGATGGTGCCCGATCTTGCCACCAATGTAGCATTTATAGTAAACACTGACGATAACAACGAGTTTTTCCTCTTTGAAAACCGCCAGAAAAACGGTTGGGATCAGTTCCTTCCCTACCACGGCATGCTCATCTGGCGTATCGCCTACAACAAGAATTACTGGAACAACAATGCTGTCAACAATGCCAAGGCTCAGCGCGTCGACGTGCTTGAGGCAGGCGGCGAGCGCACTTCGTTCGGCGTGCCTTTTGCAGCCTCTTCCGATCCCTGGCCCGGAGCACTTCGCAAGAATCGCTTCACTTCGTCCACAAGCCCCGCTTTCGCCAAGCTCGACGGCACTCCCATTGCCCATACTCTCACCGACATAGCCGAGAATAACGCTATCGTAACCTTCAAGTTCGACAACGGCACCACCCGCATCGCAGCTCCCACGGGCGTCAAGGCTACCGACGTCGCCGCCCGCACCGCCACTCTCTCATGGCAGGCCGTGGCAGGTGCCAAAGGTTATCTCCTCACCGTGATAGCCGACGGCGATACCCGCCCGATGCTCAACCACGTGCATGTGGGCGAAGCCCTCTCCTACGATCTCACTGATCTCGAGCCTGAGTCTGACTACTACGTCACCGTAATGGCCATCGGCAACAGTTGCGTCAGCGACGAATCGGCCGAGCTGAAATTCACCACCGACATGGCCGGTTTCGCTGACTCCCGCGTCAAGGCCACTCCCGCCACCGGCATCACCGCTTCGTCGTTTACCGCCACATGGGAGCCCATGGCAAGCGCTTCAGCCTATCTCCTCACCGTAAGTGAGATTTCACCGGCTACCACCTTTGTCGAAACTGCCAACTACGACAACAATCAGCTCCCCGAAGGATGGCCCCCACCACCGCATCGGGTAAATATGTAATCCCCTCCAACTGCGGCGCGTCGGCTCCCGCCCTCCGCTTCAACAAGCTCGGCGAGAATCTTATCACCGCAGTCAAGGGCGGCGATATCACGATGCTCTCCTTCTGGGTGCGCGGCACCAATGCGGCTTCGACTGAAAACAAAGTCACCGTTTCGGGTCTCAACGCTTCCGAAGCATGGGAGAAGCTCTCCGAGGTTGCCATATCCACCACCGGTCGCGTGGTGACTCTACCCGTCGAGAAAGGCTTCCGCGCCATAAAGCTTGAATACACAGGCTCGGCTGGCGGCACCTATCCCATCGCCGTCGACGACATCACCATCTCAGGCGGCGAGCCTTCAAGCGTAGCCACTATAATCGACGCTCTCAACGTAGGCAACGTTACCGCCTATGAGGTCAAGGGCCTTGATCCCGTCCACACCTACAGCTACACCGTCACCGCCACCGACGGTTCAGGCCTCTCTCTCCCCTCGCTCCCCGTAGCAGTGACCCTCGATGCCAACACCGGCGGTATCGAATCCGTCACCCCCGATGAAGGCGTATCCATCACCGGCGGCGAGTTCATCACCATCGTCGGTACCGATGCCGACGCCACGGTATTCACCCCGCAGGGCATGACCGTATACCACGGCCCGCGCCGCACCATCACCCTCCCCGCAGGGCTCTATATAGTCCGTGTAGGAGGTAATGTGGCCAAGGTCATAGTCCGCCGCTAAAAAATCGTCATATAGATCACATAGTCCGCCATGCGACCAAAAAATCGCATGGCGGTTCTGTCATTGGGTGATTCCCGAAAAAATCATTATCTTTGCAGTCTCTATATCAGCTCATCATGTATATCCCGTTGCCTCTCAGATCAGTCATTGCGGCGACAGCCGCCGTCGTCCTGCTTGCGGCAGGCGCATCGTCATGCTCCAAGTCCATGTCGGTAACCGATTCAACACCCGAAGTGGAGGTGATGCAGGTCACTGACGACAGTGTGATAGTCTATGGCGAATACGACGGCCTCATCCGCGCCCATCGCTTCGTGGAGATCAACGCCCGCGTCGACGGCTATCTTGAGCATATGTCATTTGTCGAGGGAAGCCACATCACGAAAGGCCAGGTGCTCTTCACCATCGACCCCGGTACCTATAAGGCCAACGTCAGCCGCGCCCGCGCCAATCTCGACAAAGCCCGCGTGGAAGCCGACAAAGCTCGTCGCGACCTCGAGAGAATCCGCCCCCTCTACGAGAAAAATGCCGCCTCGCAGCTCGACCTCGACAATGCCGAGGTGGCCTATTCCGCCGCCAAGGCCGAAGTGGAGGGATGCAAGGCTGATCTGTCAACAGCCGAAATCACCCTCGGATACACCACCGTGCGAGCCCCCATCTCAGGCTACATTTCAGGCAAAGTTCCCGACATAGGCACCTACGTCGGCCCCTCGGGCAAGTCGCTGCTTGCCACCATCGAGAAAACCGATAGCGTGAGGGTGGAATTTGCCATCTCGGCTCCCGAATACATCAAAGGCAAGACGCGCATCATTAAGATTCTCAACAACGACACCACCCGCACGTGGCACTCCTACGTCACCCTGTCGCTATCCGACGGCACCGTCTACCCCCACACCGGTGTGGTCGACTTCGCTTCTCCGTCCATTGACCCCGAGACCGGCTCATTCGCGGCCAGCGCTCTCGTGCCCAACCCGGCCCACAATCTTCTCCCCGGCGAGAAAGCCCGCGTGAAGATATTCCTCGACATGGGCATGCCCACTATCGCCGTGCCCACCACGGCCGTGAAGATGCGCAACGACAGCGCCTTTGTAACCGTGCTCGATGCCGAGAATGTAACCGCCGAGCGCTATATCGACACCGGTATCGAATTCGGGCCTAAAGTGATAGTGCGCTCCGGCCTCGCTCCCGGCGACATAGTAGTGGCCGACAATACCGATGATCTCGCACCCGGCACCGCCGTGCGTCCCGTAAACGCTTCCCGTTAATATCGTGCCAGCCATGACCTTTCGCACTTTCCTCCTGTCAATATCAGGCCTGATGATGCTCGCGGCGTGCTCCGGCACACGCGACCTCACCGTCACCACCATAGCCGACGAATTGCCTCAGGCTTATCAGGGCGCCGTGGCCGACTCGCTGTCGTATGCCGACGTGCAATGGTGGGAACTCTACACTGACCGCAATCTCCGCTTCATCATCGAGCGCACCCTGCAACACAACCGCGACTTCCTCGCCGCAGCCGCCCGCGTGGAGCAGCTGCGCCTGCAATACCACTCCGAAAAGCTCAATCTCACCCCGGATATTTCCGCCAACGCCTCAGCCGAGCAGGAGCGCATAAATCACTCGGGCTCGCCCCACTCCGTTGGCAACACACTCGGGCTCAAGGCCGATGTGGCGTGGGAAGCCAACCTCTGGGGCAAGCAGGCCTGGCAGCGTCGACAGAGCGGCCATCTTTACAAGGCCTCGATCGAAGATTACCGCGGCCTGCAGATGTCGCTCATCGCCGAAGCCGCCACGGCCTATTTCAACCTCATGGCCCTCGACACGGAAATATCTATCGTTAGAAAGACTCTCGTTACCCGCCGCGAAGGGCTCGAACAGGCACGTCTGCGCTACGAAGGGGGTCTAACCTCCGAGACCGTCTACCAGCAGGCCAAGGTGGAATACAACTCCGCCGCCGCCCTTATCCCCTCGCTCGAAAATGACCTCCAGAGCCAGCTCAACGCCCTCACCCTGCTGATGGGCGAGTTTCCCGGGCGCGAGATACGCCGCTCCCATCTGTATCTCAACGAAGGCCTGCCCGACACGCTTCTTACAGGCGTTCCCACCGATATTCTCCGCCGACGTCCCGACGTCCTCGCCGCCGAGCTGCGGCTCAAGGCCGCGATGGACGCCGTAGGAATTTCATATGCCGATCGCTTCCCCTCCATCGTGGTATCGCTCACCGGCGGCTGGGAAAATGACACTTTCGGCGGCTTCTTCCGCTCGCTCTACGGCGACTTCATAGGCAATCTCGGTGGCACCGTATTTGACTTCGGCAAGAAAAAACGCGCCTGGCAGCAGGCCGTTCAGGAATACGAGCAGGCCCGGCTCGCCTACGAGCAGTGTGTTCTTGCCGCTTTTGTCGAGGTGCAGGATGCCGTCACCGCCTTCCATAAAGCCCGCAAGACCGCCGACCTGATGGAAGAGCTCCGCTCCGCCGCCCTGAAATATGTCGAGCTGTCGCGACTGCAATACCGCGGCGGCATGCTCCACTACCTTGAAGTGCTCGACGCCCAGCGTCAGTATTTCGACTCCCAGGTAGGATTCGCCAACGCCCGCCGCGACGAATACCTCGCCCTCGTCCGCGTCTACAAAGCCGTCGGTGGCGGCTGCCCCGATTAAGATCTGGAATCCATCATGAATCAAGAGAATCAGAACACCGAATATAAGCGACTTTGGAAAGACGAATACCTTAAATGGGTATGCGGCTTCGCCAACGCATTAGGAGGGCGGATATATGTGGGCATTGATGATGACATGACGGTAGTAGGAGTTTCCGACTTACACCGGCTTCTCGAAGACATACCCAATAAAATCACATCCACCATTGGTATCATGCCCGAAATCAACCACATCAGGATGGAAAACAAAGATGTGATTGAAATTATTATTGATCCTTGCGGCATGCCTGTCTCTCTACACGGCGTCTACTATTATCGTTCCGGTGCCACAAAACAGGAACTCCGTGGAGTAGCGTTACATCAATTTCTTCTCAAAAAAATGGGTGTGAACTGGGAAGATATTCCTTGCAACGGTGTCACAATAGATGATCTCGACGACGAGGCCATAGCTTATTTCCTGAAAAAAGCGACCAATGCGAAACGCATGGGATATGAGACGGCTGATTCTACGAAAGAAGAAGTGCTCGCCAATCTCGGATTGCTTACCGACGGCATGCCGTCAAATGCCGCCGTACTGCTTTTCGGCAAAAATCCACAGAGAAAATTTGTCACATCAGGTTTCAAGGTCGGACGGTTTGGAGCGGATGATGCTGATCTTCTCGCTCAGGATTTAGTGGAAGGCGACCTTATAAGAATGACCGACAGGATTTTTCAGATCCTTAACGACAAGTACCTCATCCGTCCGATTCATTATGAAGGGTTACAACGCATAGAGTCCCTTGAAATACCTGCTGATGCTCTCCGCGAAATTATTTTCAACTCCATCGTCCATAAAGTACAATACGGTACCTGGAATCAGATGAGCATATATGACGACCACATCCGATTGTGGAATGAAGGCTCTCTCCCTGAAAGTTTTACGGTTGAAACCCTGCTTTCCAAACACACATCCCAACCTCGTAACCCAAAGATAGCCAATGTCTTTTATAAGGCAGGTTTTATCGAATCATGGGGTCGCGGATACGAAAAGATTATCAATGAGTTTGACAGAATGAATCTCAGCCGTCCCGTCTTTATTGAAGAACAAGGAGGGCTTTCAGTGAATATTCCGCGGGAGATTTTCATGAAAGTTTCACGCATAAAGAAAACCGACCGGAAAACCGACCAGAAAACCGACCAGAAAACCGACCAGAAAAAGCTTATAGTAGACCTGATAAAATCCAATCCATCCGTAAGCCGCAGCGAATTAGCCGAAATCCTTGACATACATGAGAGCAGCGTAAGACGCCGCCTCGCAGCTCTTGTACAAGCCGGTATAATTCGCCATACGGGCCCCGCCAAGGGTGGTAAATGGGAAATAATTAAATAACTCCATCCAGCTATAATAGCCGTAAAAAAATGAAACGCTTCCTCTCAATTCTCTTAGGACTGATTGCCGCTATCCTTCCCGCCGCGGCAGAAGGGCCGGCTCACGTATACGTGCTCAATCTCGACGACGAGATTGGCTCGACCACCTGGCTGTATACCCGCAATGCGCTCGACGCCGCCCGCGACATGGACGCCGACATGATTCTCGTTCACCTCAACACCTACGGCGGCTCAGTGGTGCACGCCGACTCCATCCGCACCGCCCTGCTCAATTATCCCCGCCCCGTCGTAGCGTTCGTCGACAACAATGCAGCTTCGGCCGGCGCGCTCATCGCCCTTGCATGCGACACGGTCATCATGCGTCCCGGCGCCACGATGGGTGCCGTCACCGTAGTCAGCGGCACCGACGGCACTGCCATGCCCGACAAGTACCAGTCTTATATGCGCGCCATGATGCGCTCCACCGCCGAGCACCACGGCAAGTATCTCAACGCCGACTCCGTGATGACATGGCGCCGCGACCCGCTTATAGCCGAGGCTATGGTTGACTCCCGCGTGAGCGTGCCGGGTCTCATCGACTCCACCCGCGTGCTCACCTTCACCACCGACGAGGCCATGCACTGGGGCTACGCCGACGGCCGCGCTTCTTCCATCCATGAGGTTCTCGACAATCTGGGCGTGAAATCCTACACCACTACCACCTACGCCCCCTCGTGGGTCGACCGCCTGATAGGCTTCTTCACCTCCCCCGGCGTGCAGGCTCTACTTATCATGCTCATAATAGGCGGCATATACATGGAGATGCAGACCGCCGGCATGGGTTTCCCCTCCGTGGTGGCCATCACAGCCGCCGTGCTCTACTTCCTCCCGCTCTACATCGTGGGCATAGCGAGCAGCTGGATCGTGGTGCTGTTCATTGTTGGATTGATACTGATATTGCTTGAGATATTCGTTGTGCCGGGATTCGGCATCACGGGAATTTCAGGCATCCTCTGCATAAGCGCCGCCATCATCATCGGCCTCATCGAGCACATGACCTTCTCGCTCGGCTTCTACGATTCCGACTCTCTGATCACATCACTCGTAATATTCTGTGTGGGCGTAGTGCTGGCAATCGCCCTGATCTGGTATCTCACATCGAGCTACGGCCCCCGCTGGGCCCGTCGCCACACCGAGCTCCTTCTCACCCAGCAGGTCAAGGACGGCTACATAGGTGTCGACATGTCGCCCAAGCGCTTCGTAGGCCACACGGGCGTGGCGGTCACCGACCTCCGCCCCGCCGGCAAAGTGCTCGTCGACGGCGAGACGCTTGATGCCGTAGCCACCATGTCGTTCATCCCCGCCGGACAGAAAGTCGACATAGTGCGCTACGAAAATGCCCAGATCTACGTCACCCGCTCACTTTAATCCTCTTGAAATCATGAAATTCCTTGCTCTTATCCCCGCCCGCTACGCCTCTACCCGTTTTCCCGGCAAGCCACTGGCCATGATGGCCGGCAAGCCCATGATACAGCGCGTCTACGAGCGCGTGGCCTCGGTATTCACCGACCTCGCCGTGTGCACCGACGACGAGCGCATCGCTTCGGCCGTCCGCTCTTTCGGCGGCAACGTGGTAATGACATCCGCCGACCACTGCAGCGGCACCGACCGCTGCGCCGAAGCCTACCGCAACCTCCACTCTACGGCCGACGTGGTAATCAACATCCAGGGCGACGAGCCTTTCATCGACCCCGGCCAGCTCCGCGCGATTATGGACATATTCGTCGCCGATCCCTCCACCGAGCTCGCCACCATCGTGCGCCCCTTCAGCCCCGACGGCGACTATGCCGATCTCGCCGACCCCAACAAGCCAAAGGTGGTCACCGACGACGCCGGCCGCGCCCTCTACTTCTCCCGCTCCGTCATCCCCTACCTTCGCGGAGTCCCTTGTGAAGAATGGCCACGCCGCCACGGCTATCTTACCCACGTAGGGCTCTACGGCTACAAGTCCGCCACCCTGCAGCACATCACCACCCTCCCCCGCTCGCCGCTCGAAATCGCCGAATCGCTTGAGCAGCTCCGCTGGCTTCAGGCCGGCTACCGCATTGCCACCGCACCCTCCACAGCCCCCACAATAGGCATCGATACCCCCGCCGATCTCGAAAAAGCCCTCACCCTCCTGAATCTCTGATCAGGTGTAGTTAATACACGTTCATATGGCAGGCACTATCAGATACGCATTCCGTATCACACACATTGATAACATACACCATATACTGCGATTCGGCATTGTCCGCGCATCCTCTCCGATGCGATCTACCGAATTTGTCAGTATTGGAGATTCGCAGGTGATCGATATCAGGAAAGAATTGGTATTCAACAATGTGCGTATCAGTGAGTGTGTGCCGTTTTATTTTGGTCCGCGTTCCCCTATGCTATATGTAATCCAGCATGGTTACAATGGAGTAAGGCGACAAGAACCCGAGGACATCGTTTGAGGACATCGTTTATTGTGTGCTTCGCCTCGACGACATTATCAGCAGTAACATTGAGTGCATTTTTTCCAATGGTCACGCACTGAGCGCCCTAACCAAGTTTTATGATAAAGATTCACTTAATGACATAAACAATCTGATAAAATACGAGGATGTCTATGCTTCCAAGTGGAACAACAATGAATATGACATAGATATCAAGCGCCGCAAAGAAGCTGAATTGCTCATCAACGATGATGTTCCGTTGCATCTGATCTGCGGATATATTGTCTATAATGACAAGGCCAAAAACATTCTAAAATCACTGGGAATCACTGACAACATGATCCATGTGGCTCCCCAATATTACTTCTAAAAGCAACCGTCATGATAATCAACATAAAAGGCGACTTATTGGAGAGTGATGCCCAAGTATTGGTCAATACCGTTAACACGGTTGGCGTAATGGGTAAAGGAATTGCCCTGCAGTTTCGGGAGGCTTTTCCGGAAAATTACCGCATTTACCGTGACGCATGTAAACGCAATGAACTCGAAATCGGGAAATTGCTTATTACCGTCGAAAACACCATGACTCATGGTGATAAGACAATTATTAACTTCCCTACCAAAACGCATTGGCGATACCCGTCGGAATACTCATATATCGAAAAAGGGCTGATTTCTCTTCGCAATGAAATCATAAATCGCGGTATCGAATCTATCGCTATCCCTCCGCTCGGATCTCACAACGGTGGGCTCGACTGGCTTAGAGTCAGGAAAATGATTGAAGATCATCTGTCGGATCTGAATTGTAAAATATACTTATACGAACCGTCTGACACTATTGTCGAACGCATGAAATCCGAGCGGGTCAAACTTACACCTGCCCGCGCCATGCTTATTACCATGATGGCCGACATGAACAGATACGGCGAATTTGCATCCGTATTTGCCGCCGAGAAATTGGTATATTTCATGCAGCGTTTCGGGGGTAGGGAGTTTTTCAAGATTGACTTCCGGCCTTACGTTTATGGTCCGTATTCTGGCGGTAAGGTTGCCCACGTACTTTATCATATGAACGGGAGCTATCTGAAAGGTATGAGAGGCATGCAAAACCGTCCTTTCGACTACATTTGGCTCAACGATGACGCCGAAAAAGAAGCTGCTGAGTTCATCAAAAATCTTCCCGACGATAAAGCTCGACGCATATGTGACCGCACCACGAAATTTCTACGCAACTACTATTCCAATTACTCATTGGAACTGCTTTCCTCGGTCGATTTCATTCTTCAGTCAACAGCTGACCTTCGCGACTGGCGTGTAATGGATCATAACCTCGTGCTTGACCGACTCCGCCGGGAACTGCACCAATGGAGCAGTCGCAAGGAAGCTATGTTTAACATGACTTACCTTGACATAGCTCTCAACTACCTGAAAAATAATCCTGATTTGCAGTAACCCGTATAATTGTCTGGCTTAATAAGTAATTTTTCGTACCTTTGCACCATTATCGCATTTCTTTCCCTCATTTATTGATACCTTTGCAAAAATTCCGTCACGATGAAAAATAAATTCACTCCCCTTATATGGGCCGTAATCATTCTCGCCCTGCTGCTTCTCGGAGCAGTGATTTTCAGTGTCACTCAGGTTTCTTCGCTCAAAAATCAGGTCGAGGAGGCCAATCTGCAGAATGAGGAGCTCCGCCTCTCCAACGAGCAGCTTCAGCTCACCAACGAGTTCGACGCCATCAACGCCGAGTTCCGCCAGTATGAGGATCAGGCCACCCGCATCGCCAACGATACCATTCTCGCCAAATACACCGCCGCAAAGGCCAAGGTGGAGCAGCTCATCAAGGAACTCAACAACGAGAAGACCAAAAACCGCGCCCGCATTCAGGAGCTCCAGAATGAAATCGGCACTCTCAAAGGACTGCTGCGCCACTATATAGCCCAGATCGATTCGCTCAACAAGGAAAACGGCGCTCTCCGTCAGGAAAACGACGAGGTGCGCGCCCGCAACCGCGAGCTGTCGTCGAAGGTAGCCGACGTCGAGCAGCGCAACGAGACTCTCACCGAGCGCATGACCCTGGCCGAGAAACTCAATGTCACCGGCCTCTCGATTACCGGATTGAAGAAAAACGGCAAGACCGAGAAAAACATCACCAAGGCCAAGCAGCTCATGGTCACTTTCACCATCCCGCAGAATAATTCCACCCCCGTAGGCTCCAAGACCATCTACCTCCGCATCGTAAACCCCGAAGGGCAGCTGCTGGGCGGAGGCATGAGCTTTGACTTCGAGGGCCGCTCCATACCCGCCACCGCGCGCAAGACCATCGAATATGCCGGCGACGAGATTCCCGGCGTCACCATCTACTGGGATGTCAACACCACCCTCAACCCCGGCGACTACACCGTCGAACTGTTCACCGACGGCTACCGCCTCGTATCGCGTCACTTCACCCTCAAGAAATGATGTGGCAGGACTTTCTTGACTGTATCAATGCCCGCGAGCTCACCACGCTCTGCGCCATATTCCGTCTTCTCCTTGCTCTCATGCTCGGCAGCGCCATCGGCCTCGAGCGCAAGCGTAAGGGGCAGGCTGCCGGCCTCCGCACATTCGCCCTCATATCCATGGGCGCTTGTCTGGCCATGATTCTGTCAATCTACGTGCCCCAGGAATACCTCGGCCTCAAAAACGGCGACCCAGGCCGTATCGCCGCCCAGGTCATCACCGGTATAGGTTTCCTCGGCGCGGGAGCGATCATTCAGATGAAAGGCTCCGTGCGCGGTCTCACCACAGCCGCCGGCATATGGATCATAGCCACCATAGGCATGGCCGTAGGCGTGGGCATGTATCTGGTAGCCATCGCCGCCACCATCCTCGTGCTGGCCATACTCTCGGTGCTCGAAATGCTCGAATACCGCATAAGCCTCGGCCACGAGGCCCGCACCATCCGCCTGCGAGTCAGCGGCATCATCCGCTCCATCGACGGTTACAAGGAGGTGCTCCGCACCCACGGCATCCACCTCTCCCGCGTGTATGTCGACTTTGAATACGACGCTGACTATACACGCCTGAATCTCCTTGTAATAGTCCCTGACCGCTACGATTTCATGGCCGTGTTCCACGCCCTGAGCAAAGTAAACCCCACCATATCAATCTCACTTTCCAATCAAGCCGACCTCTCCTGACCCCATAACGTATGCTTCTTTCCATCCTTGCACTCATCTCCCCCGACGGCGCGGCCGCTGCTCACGAAGCCGCCGAAGCGGGTGCTTTTGACGTCAACGGTCTTATCTCCGACCTCGCATTCATCCTCATCCTCGCTGCCGCCACCACTCTGCTTTTCAAGTGGTTGAAGCAGCCCGTGGTGCTCGGCTACATAGTGGCCGGATTCCTCGCCAGCCCTAATTTTGAATACCTCCCCTCGGTCACCACCGAGGCCAATATCGACTTCTGGGCTCAGATAGGTATCATCGTGCTGCTCTTCTCGCTTGGTCTGGAGTTCTCGTTCAAGAAGCTGCTCAATGCCGGCGGCTCGGCCGTGGTCACTGCCCTCTTTATAGTCTCGGGCATGATGTGTGCGGGCTTTGCCGTGGGTCACTTCCTCGGCTTCACCACCATCAACTGCCTTTTCCTCGGCGGCATGCTCTCCATGTCGTCCACCACCATCATCATCAAGGCGTTTACCGACATGAACCTGCAGCACCACAAGTTTGCCTCCCTCGTGTTTGCCGTGCTCATCGTCGAGGATCTTTTCGCCGTGCTCATGATGGTGATTCTCTCGTCAATCGCCGTTAACAATTCCGTCGAGGGCACTGAGATGCTTTTCTCCGTAGGCAAACTGGCCTTCTTCCTTATCATATGGTTTCTCGTGGGAGTGTTCCTGCTCCCCTCGCTGTTCAATTCCCAGCGCCGTTTCCTCAACAATGAGACTCTGCTCATCGTCTCTATGGGTCTATGTCTGGGCATGGCGGTATTCTCCGTCGCCTGCGGCTTCTCGCTCGCCCTCGGAGCTTTCGTCATGGGCTCCATCCTCGCCGGCACCAGCTTCGCCGAGCGCATCGAGCGCGTCACCACCTCGGTCAAGGACCTTTTCGGCTCGGTGTTCTTCATCTCGGTGGGCATGATGGTCAACCCCCACATCATAGTCGAATATGCCGCCCCCATCCTCATTCTCTCGGGTGTGGTGATCGTGGGCATGATTTTCTTCGGCACTTTCGGCATGCTCCTCACCGGTCAGACTCTCAAAGTGGCTATACAGAGCGGCTTCTCGCTCACGCAGATAGGTGAATTTGCCTTCATCATCGCCTCGCTCGGCATGTCGCTCGGCGTGCTTGAGCCCACCATCTACCCCATCGTGGTGGCCGTGTCGGTGATCACCACGTTCACCACTCCTTATTTCATACGCATGGCCGACCCGGTCTACCGCTTCATCGAGCGCATCCTCCCCTCGCGACTCCATTTCCTCATCGACCGCTACTCGTCCAACTGCACCGCCGAGACAAGCGCATCCGTTGCCCTGTGGAGATCACTGCTCAAGCGCTATCTGTGGCGTGTGGTGCTCTACACCTCGATACTCATTGCCATCACGGCGATTGCCACCAACATTCTCCTGCCGTTCATGACTCAGATCATGCCCGGCTGGGGACGCTTCCTCACCACAGTAATGGCGCTTGCCGCCATGGCTCCATTCCTGCTCGCCCTCATCTATCCGGCATCGAAAAAGACCGAGCGCGAGCGACTCGTGGCAGCCAACGCGCGCTTCGACGTGCCTCTGATCATCCTCTCGCTCTTCCGCCTCATCCTCGCCATGGCTATAATTATATATCTGCTCTCGGCGATATTCTCCATGACCGTGGGATGGACTATCGGTCTGGCGCTCTTCCTCGTGCTCCTCATGTCCTACTCCAAGCGCGTGCAGCGCCGCCTCAACCACATCGAGTCGAAATTTCTCGACAATCTCAACGAGCGCGAGCTGCGCCGCTCGGGTCGCAACAACAATATCATAGCCAATCTCCACCTGGCCTACATGACCGTGGGTCCCGACTGTCCTTTCGTGGGTGAGCAGCTTAAAAATTCACCGCTCCGATCGCAGTTTGGCGTCTCGGTGGCAAGTATACAGCGTGGTGTGGCAGTCGATCCCGTGCCCTCGGGCGACGCCCGCATATTCCCGGGCGACGTGCTCGGTGTGATAGGCACCGACGAGCAGATTCAGGCGCTCCTCCCCGTGGTAGAGCTCGACAATCAGGACAGCGACGCCACGGCGCCCGTCGACGTGAAATTCACCTCGGTGCGCCTTTCGGAGTCCTCTCCCGTAGCAGGCAAGACGGTGGCCGACAGCAATTTCCGCAATAATTACTCATCGCTCATCGTGTCGATATTCCGCGACGGCGAGTACATCTCACCCTCGCCTCAGTTCACATTCGAGCCCGGCGACACCCTCTGGCTCGTAGGCGACACCGCCCGCATCGCCACCCTCGCGTAGGGACGCGAATTTTCGCTTCCGCATCGAATACTTGAATAATTCAGGTTATTATCCCGCGATTCTCCCCTATTTCACCATTATCTTTGCCACCGCGGGTTTCACACCGCGGGCGGTAGCTTTCACGGTCATCTCGCCCGGCGCTGTGCCGCCGCGTGCTATCACCGTTGCCGCGCCCGAGAAGAGTTTCATCCTCGGCTCGCCAAACGGCATCAGGCATGTCGCGTCGCCGTTGGCCGTGGCCTCGAAGCTGCCCGCTCCGGTGACTTCAAATTTCACCTCGCGGTCATCTCTCGACAGGGGATTACCATCCTTGTCCTCAATCGTAACGGTAAGATACACAAGCTCGTCGCCGTTGGCATCAATCTCGGTGCGCGACGGAGTGAGCACAAGCCTTTCGGCCTTACCGGGCGTAACCCTGCGGGCTTCGGCCACGGGATTACCCTCGGCATCCATCGCCACCACTTTGATTTCTCCGGGAGTGTAAACCACGTCGTTCCACATCAGGCGATAGCGGTGCATCACCGTGGAGTCATTTTTCACCCTCACGCCCACGCTCCGGCCGTTGACGAATAGTTCGGCCTTGGGAAGTGATGTGTACACGAACACCGGCGTCACTTCGCCCTCTCTTTCAGGCCACTCCCAGTGGGGCAGGATATGAAGCGTGGTATCGCGTTCGTTCCATTTCGAGCGATAGAGATAGTAGCGGTCTTTGGGAAGCGAGGCGAGGTCGATGATGCCGAAATAGCTGCTGTGCGACGGCCATGCGTCGGTGTCGTAGGGTGTCGGCTCGCCGAGGTAGTCGAATCCCGTCCACACAAACTGTCCCATGACAAACTCCTTGTCATCGTCGGCCGCGAAGTCTATATCGGGAATATTTGACCACGAGCAGGCTTCGGTGTCGTAGCTCGACGACTGATTGTCGGCATACGTTGCCATCTTCTTCAGCTCCACGGGAAATTTGTACACTCCGCGCGACGATACGGTTGAGGCCGTCTCGCTCCCGAGTATCATCTTCTGAGGCAGACGGCGGTAGGCGTCATCGTAGTGACCCGGCTTATAGTTGAACCCGGGCACGTCGAGCACCTCGGCAAATCCCGTGGTGAGCGCTCCCTTTATCTGATCCATGCCGTTGGTCACGGGGCGTGTGCCGTCGAGGCTGTGCACCAGGTCAAGGAGTCGGCCCGACATTTTGGCGCCGTTTTTCTTGTCCCATTGCGAGGGCACTTCATTGCCTGTGCTCCACAACACCACCGACGGATTATTGCGGTAGTGAGTCACCATATTGGTAATATCTCTTTCGGCCCACCGGTCAAAGATCTTTCCGTAGCCGTTCTCGCTCTTGGGGCGGTAGCTCCAGTCGTCGAAGGCCTCGACCATGAGCATCAGTCCCATCTCGTCGCATAGCTCCACGAGTTCGGGCGCGGGCATGTTGTGCGACGTGCGTATAGCATTGACTCCCATGTCTTTGAGCAGGGTGAGCTGATGGCGGAGTGCCGAGCGGTTGACAGCTGCGCCCAGGGGGCCGAGGTCGTGGTGGTTGCACACGCCGCGGAATTTCACAGGCTTTCCGTTAAGGAAAAATCCCTTTTCGGGTAGGAAATCAATGCGGCGTATTCCGAATCGGGTGTCATACGAGTCAGTCATCCGCCCTTCCCGCCACAGCTCGGTGCGGGCGGTGTAGAGTGCGAGGGTGTCAATATCCCACAGCCGCGGGGCGGTTATGAGGAAATTCTGCGCCGCAGGGCGTCCGTAATTCACATGTGTCACCGAGTCGCGCGCCACGGCTTGCCCCTCGGGGTCATATATCGTGGTTACGATCTCAATTTTATCCCGATCAGCCGCCCCGGCAATACTCGTGGCTATCTTCACCGAAGCCATGTCGGCATCCACGTAAGGGGTGGTGACATGAGTACCCCACGTGGGGATATGCACACGGTCGGTCTCCACGAGGCGCACGTGGCGGTAGAGACCCGCTCCGGGATACCAGCGCGACGATCTCTCGGGATTCTCCGTGAAGATGCGCAGGGTGTTGGTGCCGGGCGTTATAAGGCTGTCAATGCTGAGGTAAAACGAGTTGTAACCCGAGCCCCAAGTGCCGGCAAGGCTGCCGTTGACATACACGGCCGGATTGCTCATCGCCCCGTCGATTTCGAGGGTGAACGAGCGGCCTGCCGTGTCGGCGATTTCAATATCGGTAGTATATGTGAATTTCCCTATGAACGGCAGACCGCCGGTGCGCCCCGTTTTCCATGTCTCGGTCTTTTCGCCGTTTTGCTCCACGGCCACCTTCTGCAGGTCGATCGAGCGGTCAAACGGACCCGAGATGGCCGCGTCGTGGGGCACGCTTACCGTCACTGTCTTTCCGCCGTCGCGGGAGAACTGCCATCCGTGGCGCAGTGTGGTAACATTTCGTTGTGCCGATGCCGTTGTTACGCATGCGGCAAGTATCATAAATAATGTCGTCTTTTTCATGGTGATGCAAAGATAGTGAAATTTATCTTATCTGCAATTTCAGCAGCTCGCTTACGGTGGCGCGGGTGGGCTGCGGCGCGTCGAGATCCACAAACAGAGCCATGGCGCGGGTCATGAGCATATCATCGTGACAACCTTCCTTGGCGCCGTAGCCCGTGCCGGGTAGACGCTGATAGTTGAGATACTCGGGTATCACGCGCTGGTCGCGCTCGGTATACTCGCCGTCGCGCACCCTCGCCACGAGGTTGGAAATCATCGCTCCCTTCGTGCGGCGGTTGGTGTGGAATCCGGGGCGGTTGTCGGCAGTCCCCAGCGTGTCGCGCGCCACGCGGCGATACATGTTCTGATAGCTCCGCCCTATGGTCTTGAGTATATACGGGCCGGCTTCGGCGGCGTCGCTCTCGAGCGAGTTGCTTTCTATCACCAGCAGCGCGTTGCTGTAATATCGCGCCATGGCCACCGCCTTTGTGGCAAGGATGTCCATGTCGATATGTCCGCGCCACGAGGCCACCACCTCGGGGTGACGCAGGCCGCGGTGGTCGAAATGGCGGTCCATCACGGTTATTACCGAGTAGTCGGCCTCATCGGTACGACCGCCTATGTCCACGGTACATATATAATCGTTAGGTCGCGTATCGGGGCGGGGGTGAGCCCATATGAGCGTTTCGCCCTCGGCGCTCTCCTTCACCACCGCCGAGCGACCCTTCATCACCACTTCGCCCTTAGTCTCGGGATCGCGGCAGTCGAGACGCAGATTATCCACGTCGGCGGTGGAGAACACGCCGTTGAACGCTTCGGTAAATGCTTCCTCGGGGGTCGAGGGAAACTCGCTCTGCATGTGGCGACGATCGCCATACTCGCGGCGGCGTGCCCTGTACCAGCATATCTGCTCCAGGGAGCAACCGCGCTCGTTCCACAGCCACTCCTCATATCCGTCCATCGCGGCCGCGAATGCCTCGGGATCGATCACCTCGCGCACGTAGGCCTCGTTCTCATACCACGGCACGAACACCCACGCCTTGTCGCTCTTCCCCTCCACGGTGCGCTTCCACTCGTTGTGGAAATAATTGTTTTCGCCGTGGGCGGTCGACTCAAGCACTATCATGGTGTAGGGCTCGGTGGTGATACCGCTTGTGACGGCACGCATCGTATCCTCCGGCCCCGTGGCGCGTCCCTGCCGCCAGAAAGCCACCTCGGTAAGATGAGCCATCGTCACGTCGAGACCGCGCACCGAGTTGGTACCGTAGCTCGACGTCACCGTCACCGCCGCACCGCGTCCGGGTATCTGCCTCGTCCCGCTCATGCCCGCAAGCGGCTTGAGTGCCGCGCGCTCATCGTCACCCAGGTATTCCTCGGGATAGGAGGCAAGGAGCATTTCGGTCGTAAGTCTTACCGACAGCGACGTGTCGCGGGTGTGGGCGCATATCACCGAGTTCCAGTTGCGGCGGTGAATCATCTGTATCCACAGCATATATGCGGCCACCAGCGTGGAGCATCCCCACTGGCGGGCTTTAAGTACAATAAGTCGCAGCGGCTCGTTGCGCAGGCGCATCTCTTCAAGCGCCGCCACCACTCGCCGCTGAGGGCGGTTGAGCACGAAAGGCACATTGCGCCGCGTGTACTTGTCGTGGATGCGCGTGCATCGTGCCGCCCAGTACTCGAAGTCATGCTTGAAGCGCAGCATATCCAGCGCCTGATCACTCATTGAGGGGTCATAGCCCGCATCATCGGTCACCGCGACGGGAAGAAAAAGCAGCTTCCCGCCGCGGCTCACAGCCGTGCGCTCGCCCCCGCACCCCTCGCCCGTAAGGGGGCGGTAAGGTGTGTGGAGCGCCGCCATCCGGCGGGCATTTTCAGCTGCTGTGTGTGCATTATATTCCATAATCTATATTTTTCGCAAAATTACAATAACCCCACCCCCTGCCGCCGCGATAATCACCGTTGACGGATTAGGTTTTAGGGGGAAGGGATTAGGTTTTAGGGTTTAGGTTTTAGGGTTTAGGGGCGAGGTTTTAGGTTTAAGGGTTGATGTGGCCGTGCCTTTTGTCTTCGGGTGTAAGCTTAGTCTCCCTAATCCCTAAAACCTAATCCCTAAAACCTAATCCCTAAAACCTAAAACCAAAAAATCCCCCAAATCCTTTGAAATTCCTTTCACAATTACTATCTTTGCATGATAATCCGCATAAATTACTATTGCCGTGAACTCAGTAATGAAAATGAAAATCCACAGTGAGGGTCGTAACATCCTCATTATCTTGATGATGATTCTTGTCGTCATCAACCTTTCGGCGTGGATGTTCATTCGCCCCGTGGCTATTCCCATCGTGTTTACGGTCATCTCGGCGGTGTTCTACCTGCTCGTGATGAATTTTTTCCGCTCGCCCCACCGCAAGTTTGTCGGTGACCGCCGCAACGTGGTCGTGTCATCGGTCGACGGCACGGTCGTGGCGCTTGAGGAAGTATTTGAGCCCGAGGTGCTTAAATGCAAATGTATACAGCTCTCAGTGTTCATGAGTGTTTTCAACGTGCATGCCAACTGGTATCCCGTCGACGGCGAAGTGCTTCTGGTCCGCCATCACAGCGGCCGCTTCATGGCAGCCAATCTCCCCAAGGCAAGCATTGAGAATGAGCGCTCCACCATAGTGATACGCACCGACGACGGCCGCGAGATTCTCGCCCGCCAGATAGCCGGAGCGGTAGCGCGACGCATCGTCACCTACGCCGAGCCCGGCGACCGCGCCACCATCGACGAGCAGATGGGATTCATCAAGTTCGGCTCCCGCGTCGACCTCTACCTCCCGCTCGACACCGAAATCCTTGTCAAAATAGGCGATACCACCACCGGTGGAGTTACCGAGGTGGCTCGCCTGAAAGATTCCAGCCATGTTTAAGAAAATCATAGCCAATATACCCAACACTATCACCTGCCTTAACCTCCTTTCGGGAGCTATGGCGGTGATTTTGTCATTTCATCTGTCAGAAACTTTCTGCGGCATGCCGGCTCTGGCGCTCGCGTTCATATTCATAGGAGCTGCCGCCGTGTTTGACTTCTGCGATGGCGCTGCCGCCCGTCTGCTCCGCGCTTATTCAGCTTTAGGCAAGGAACTTGACTCGCTCAGCGACCTGGTGAGCTTCGGCCTCGCTCCCGCCATGCTCGTATTCAATTCCATGCAGGTCTACGGCTGCGGTGCATGGAGCTTCGCCGCCCTCTTCATCCCCGCCATGGGTGCCCTCCGCCTGGCCAAGTTCAATATCGACGACAGGCAGACCACCTCGTTTCTCGGCCTCCCCATCCCGGCTAATGCCATTTTCTGGGTAGGCGCCCTCGCGTGGGTCGACAGCCACGTGTTCCCTCCCGTGTGGGTCATGCTGGTGCTCATCGCCGCCACCGGTCTGCTCATGGTCAGCAACATCCCCATGTTCTCGCTGAAATTCAAGAATTTCGCCCTCCGCGAGAATCTCCGTCGCTACGTGCTCATCATCGCCACGATTATCTTCGTAGTGTGTGAAGGCGTGGCCGGACTGGCGTGGACCATACTGTTCTACCTCGTGCTGTCGCTCGTGCCCGAGCGTAAGGCAGTGGAGGACTGATTTTCGTTTTAACCCTTCTTTTGCTCTCTTTTTCATGGGATTTATACTGTTTCTAATCGTTCTGTTCATAGTACTCAGGCTGTCGTGGCCATGGATTTCGCGCAAGCTGCAGGAAAAGGCCGCACGCATGATGGCCGAGCGCATGCAGCGCGACTTCAACCGCCGGCAGCAGCAGGGCGACCCGTTTTTCTCGATGTTCTCTTTCTTCAACCAAGGCAACCCCGCCGCAGGTGCTCAGCAGCAGCCCTCGGCTCCGGTGCGCCGCAAGGTGTTCACCCGCGACATGGGCGAGTATGTGGAATTTGAGGACCTCGAAGGCAACTACCATTATCAGTCAACCGAAACCCGCACCGTGATCGAGGAATCGCAGATTTCCGATGCCGAGTGGGAAGAAATCCGATAAACCGTTATGGCTCAATATTATATGCCGCGCTTGTTCAGCTTCCTGCGGGAACTGGGGCGCAACAATAACCGCGAGTGGTTTCACGAGCATAAAGCCGAGTACGACGATCTGCGCTCCCGGTGGATCGAGGACATGGATCGCCTCATCGCCCTGATGGCCGCCTACGAGCCCGACATGGCTTCGCAGAGCGGCAAGGACGTGGTGTACCGTATCTACCGCGACACCCGTTTCTCGCAGGACAAGACTCCTTTCAAGCTCCATTTCGCCGCTCTGCTTTCGCCCTACGGCAAGCGCACATGCCTCGCCGCCGACTACCTCCACGCCGGAGTCAACGGCTCGATGGTGGAAAACGGCTGCTACGGCGGCCTGTGGATGCCCGACAGCGCCATGCTCAAGAAGGTGCGCAAGGCCATTGTCGACAATATCGAGGAGTTTGAGGAAATCATCAACAATCCCGAGCTCGTGGCCGTGGCCGGCACGGAAATCGTGGGCGACAGCCTCAAGACCGTTCCCAAGGGCTATGACCGCAATCATCCTTATGCCCACCTGCTTCGCATGAAGGAGTTTGGCAAGTACATGCCCATGACCGAGAAGGATTTCAGCACTCCCTCGTGGGTGGAGCGGGCAGCCGACACTTTCCGCATCTTCAAGCCGTTCAACGATTTCATCAACTATTCCATAACCGAAGAATAACTGCTTACTATTCATGCCACTGCGTTCACCACAGGAAATACTCGAAATGTCGATCAGCGCCGCCACCCGCAAGGCTTCGCTTGCGCGCCGCCCCATGCTGCTTCTCACCCTCGCCATGATGGCGGGGGCTTTCATTGCCCTCGGCGGCGCCCTTTCGGTGATGGCCGGCTGGGGTTTCGCCGATGTCAGGGCTATGCCATCGCTTCAGAAGTTGCTGAGCGGCCTCACATTCCCTATCGGCCTGGTGCTCACCGTGATACTCGGCGCCGAGCTTTTCACCGGCAACAATGCCATGATGATGCCCGCCTTCATGCGCGGCAAGGTCTCGGGCAAGGATGTGGCTCTCAATTGGGTAGCCGTGTGGTCAGGCAACTTCCTCGGCGCTCTGCTTTTCGGCTTCCTGCTCATAAAGGCCACCGGCACGCTCGACGCCTCACCCTTCCGCGAATCGCTAATCTCCATGGCGCAGACCAAGGCTTCGCTTCCGTGGCTCACCACCCTGCTCCGTGGTATCGGTGCCAACTGGCTCGTGTGCCTCGCCGTGTGGCTGGCCATGTCGGCCGACACGCTCGGCGGCAAGGTGCTGGGATGCTGGATACCCGTTGCCGCGTTTGTGATACTGGGCTACGAGCACTGCGTCGCCAACATGTTTTTCCTTCCCACGGCGATAATGCTCGGGGCTGAAATCCCGGCTCCCGACATGTGGCTTAACCTCCTGTGGGCCACCGTGGGCAATATCATAGGCGGTGCCCTGTTTGTAGGCTGCCTCCATGCCTATGCCCATCGCCCCCTTGATGATTAATGATTAATGATTCTTTCTGATTAATGATTAATCACGAGATTTTTAGTATATTTGTATCAAAATATCCTTCTAACTGAAATAATATGGAAAAGGCTTTAACCTCCACAGACTTCAAATTTCCCGGTCAGACCGCTGTATATCACGGCAAAGTGCGCGATGTGTATACTATCAACGACAATCTGCTCGTGATGGTAGCCACTGACCGCATATCGGCTTTCGACGTGATTCTTCCCAAAGGTATTCCCTACAAGGGTCAGGCTCTCAACCAGATAGCCGCCACATTCCTCGACGCTACCGCCGACGAAGTACCCAACTGGAAACTCGCCGTGCCCGATCCCATGGTCACCGTGGGTTACCGCTGCGAGCCCGTGAAACTCGAAGTGATCGTGCGCGGTTACATCGCCGGCAGCGCTTGGCGCGACTATCAGGCCGGCAACCACAGCATATGCGGCATCGCTCTGCCCGAGGGCCTGAAGGAGTGGCAGAAGTTTGACCAACCCATCATCACCCCCACCACCAAGGCCGACGAAGGTCACGATCTCAACATATCCCGCGCCGAGGCCATCGCTCAGGGTCTTGTCACCGAGGAGCAGTTTGACACCATGGCCCGCTATGCGTTGGCTCTTTTCCGCAAAGGTACCGAAATGGCCGCCGAAAAGGGTCTGATACTCATCGACACCAAGTATGAATTCGGCCTGCTCGACGGCAAGATCGTGCTGATGGACGAAATCCACACCCCCGACTCGTCGCGCTACATCTATGCCGACGGCTACGAGGAACGCTTTAGCAACGGCGAGCCCCAGCGCCAGCTCTCCAAGGAATTCGTGCGCCAGTGGCTCATGGAACACGACTTCATGGGCAAAGCCGGACAGAAAGTGCCCGAGATGACCGACGAATTCGTGCAGAGTGTATCTGACCGCTACATCGAGCTTTACGAGCACATTACCGGCAAGCCTTTCGTGAAGGCCGACGAGAGCCATCTGCTCGACCGCATCGAGAAAAACGTGCTCGATTGCCTCAACACTCTTAATCCCTGATAAATTTCCCGCGTGAACTGCGAAAATATCAATCCTTACGATGACCGGCGTGAGAAGGGCGAGCAGGTGAAAGACATGTTCGACTCCATCGCGCCGGCCTACGATTTCATGAACCGGGCAATGACGCTCGGCATTGACCGTCGCTGGCGAAGCATCGCAATAGGGATGCTCGACAACCGCACCTACGACCATATTCTCGACATAGCCACCGGCACGGCCGACCTTGCCATCCTCATGGCTCACCGCCTTGACCCGATCGACGTGACGGGCGTGGATCTGTCGGAGAAAATGCTCGCCAAGGGTCGCCGCAAGGTCGAGGAAGAGGATCTTACCGACACCGTCAGGCTCAGTCAGGCCGACTGCATGCAGCTGCCGTTTCCCGACGAGACTTTTGACCTTGTGACGTGTGCTTTCGGTGTGCGAAACTTTGAGCACCTGCTGGCAGGCTACCGGGAGATGTATCGCGTGCTCCGGCCCGGAGGATCGCTGTGTATCATCGAGCTTTCCACCCCTACCTCAAAGGTGGTGCGCCCCTTCTACAATCTTTACACGCGCCACATCATTCCCACTTTAGGCCGCGCCGTGTCCTCTGACCGCCGCGCCTATACCTATCTTCCCGAAAGCATCGCCGCCGTCCCGCAGGGCGCCGAAATGACGGCACTCATGGAGCGCGCCGGATTTACCGACTGCACCTTCCGCCCCCTCACCTTCGGTGTCTGCACCGTCTACATTGCCGGGAAGAATTGAGAATTGAGAATGCAAAATTATGGATTATCCAGCCCCTCTTTTTGCGATAATCACCCGTAGACAAAATTTCTTCAGGATAAATTATTAATCATTAATCATAAATCATTAATCAAAAAAGATGATGAGGTGGGACTCACTAATCACGCCCCTGCGCTTCGGACAGGAGCATCTCGACGTGACCGAGAGCGAGACTCGCTCGGAGTTTCAGCGCGACTATGACCGCATAGTGTTCTCGCCCCCGTTCCGCCGCCTGCAAAACAAGACCCAGGTGTTCCCGCTGCCGGGAAGCATCTTCGTCCACAATCGCCTCACCCACAGCATGGAAGTGGCCTGTGTAGGCCGCTCAATAGCCCGCGAGGCTGCTGCCGCGCTCAAGCGCAAATATGCCTCCGAGCCGTGGGTAGGAAAACTCGACGCCGCCGGCGAGATAGTGGCTGCCGCCTGTCTGGCCCACGATATGGGCAACCCTCCTTTCGGCCACTCGGGTGAAAAAGCCATTTCGTCATTTTTC
>JAIDSW010000201.1:0-16443 GCA_029061025.1 Duncaniella sp. | reverse complement strand
TCAGCGAAGGCCCCGGCAGCTCGTTGCGCGAGAGCCTCACCCCCGGCCAGTGGGCCGATCTTACTCATTTCGAGGGTAATGCCAACGCATTCCGCCTGCTCACCCACCGCTTTTTGGGTCGCCGTCCCGGTGGATTCGCCCTCACCTACTCCACGCTGGCGTCGATAGTGAAATATCCCTACGCATCGCTGCTGGCCAACCATAGCCATCCCAAATTCGGATTCTTCACATCCGAGACCGCCGACTTTGAGCGTGTGGCCGCCCACTCCGGCCTGCTGCGCCTCTCGGCACCCGACGAGCCGCCCGCCTATGCCCGCCATCCGCTGGTCTATATAGTGGAGGCGGCCGACGATATATGCTACGAAATCATGGACATCGAGGATGCCCACAAGTTAGGACTCCTGTCCACCGAGTCAGTCATCAGCCTTTTCCTGCAATTTTTTGACGACGACCACCGCCGCCGCAAAATGGAATCGATAGGCCGGGTGGATGACCCCAACGAGAAAATCGCCTATCTGCGCGCATCCATCATAGGAGTGCTCGTGGAGCGTTGCGCCGAGGCATTCGTGGAAAACGAGGAAGCAATACTCCGCGGCGAGTTTCAGGGCCCGCTGCTCAATCATATCCCCGAGACGGAGCGACAGGCCTACAAGGCTTGCGAGCGTCTGTCGTGGGACCGCATTTATTGTGCCCCCGATGTGGTCGACATCGAGCTTGCCGGTAACCGCATCATATCGTTTCTGATGGAGAAGGTGATCGATGCCGTGCTCCACCCTGACCTCAACTACTCGCGCCTGCTGCTGGCCAAGATTCCCAAGCAGTATGAGAAAACCCACACCTCGCTCTATGGCAAACTGCTGGCCGCCGTCGACTATATTTCAGGCATGACCGATGTGTATGCTCTCGATCTCTACCGTCAGCTCAACGGCATGAGCCTAAAGATAAACAACTGACATGAAACGCCATATCCTGATTCTGCTCCTTTCCATCATCACGCTTGCCGCCCGCGGCGTGACCGTCGACGAGGTGCGCAACGTCCATGCCGCCGACGCCCGCCGATATGTCACCGATCAGGCCGGAGCGCTTTCGCCCGAGACCGTCAGCCGCCTCGACCAAGCCATCGACCGCCTGTGGAACTCGACCACGACCGAGCTTGCAGTGGTGATAGTAGATGAAATCGACCCGTCGATGGATCCCGATCTCTTTGCCACGAAGCTTTTCGAGAAGTGGCAGATAGGACACAGCGACAAGGACAACGGCATACTGCTGCTCATCTCCACAGGCGACCGCCGCGCGGTGATACGCACCGGCTACGGCACCGAGGGAGCAGTGCCCGACATTATCGCAGGCCGCATCATCCGCAATGATATGGCACCGTATTTCGCCCGGGGCGACTATGACGCCGGCACTCTTGCCGGTGTGGCAGCCCTTTCGGAGCGCCTGAGCGACCCCGCTGTTGCCGACGAGCTGCGGTCATCGCTCCCACGCGACTCGCGCCATGCCGTAGCCGATGACGATCTCTCGCTCGGTGACCTCTTCGGCTACTACTTCAACTTCGCCATAATCATAGGCATAGCCTCGTTTCTGTGGGTACTTTTCACAATATTCGCCACCCGCGGGCGCACGGAGTCGGAGCGCTACCAGGCTCTCGACCGCATACGCGACACCGTGGCGGTGATAGCATTCATCACCCTCGGCTTCGGCCTCCCCGCTCTGCTCGTTCTCAACCTGAGAAAGCGCCGCATCCGCTATCACAAGCACATGTGCGACAACTGCGGCCACCGCATGGATCTACTCGACGAGGAGACCGACAACCGCTATCTCACCCCTTCGGAAGACGCCGAGGAGCGGCTTAACTCGATCGACTATGACGTGTGGCTCTGCCCCCAGTGCAACAATACCGAGGTGATACCCTATGTCAACACCAAGGCGGCCTACAGCGAATGTCCGCGCTGCCATGCCCGCGCCCTCAGCCTCGTCGACTCGCGCACCACGCGCATCCCCACCACCCGCTCCGAGGGTGAAATCACCGACACTTACGCCTGCCGCGCATGCGGATACACCAATCAGCGTCACCGCCGCCTGCCGCGCCGTCATGACGATGCGGCCAATGCCGCAGCCATGGGCGCAATACTTGGCAGCATGCTCGGTGGCCGGGGAGGCGGAGGCTTCGGAGGCGGATTTTCAGGCGGAAGTTTCGGAGGCGGCAGCACCGGTGGCGGCGGCGCCTCCGGCGGCTGGTAAACCGCTTATGATTAACGCCATCAGTAGGGACGCGATTCTTTGTGAAACAAAGCGGCAAGCCGATAATATCGCGTCCGCCGCGAATGGTTTATAGCAATAATGTAATCCTCTCGCCGCGAATGGTTTAAGTCAAAATGTCAACATGAAAAGTAGGGACGCGATTAATCGCGTCCGCCGCGAATGGTTTATAGCAATAATGTAATCCTCTCGCCGCGAATGGTTTATGACAAAAATGTAATCCTCCCGCCGCGAATGGCTTAAAGCAATAAGTATTTATGAGCGATCGTCATAGATTCAGAGCAGAATGGCATGATTATAATGAAGGCGTATTCTTTATTACTATCTGCAGCAACGGGCAAGCACACATATTCGGAAAAATCAAAAACAGAGAATTTTATCCATCTTCATTAGGTAAACTCGTTGCAAAGCACATCGAAAGCATCAATGAAAGACACGACAACGCTGAGATTTTCAATTATGTAGTCATGCCTAATCACGTACATTTCATACTGTCAACCGGGAGGAGGCCCTGCGATTGGCGAGAAGGTAACAAAGGCTGTCTACAACCGCCATGTCACGACGAGGGAGTGATTGATTTCCACCACAATAGCAGGATAGCTGTTATTGTTGGCTCATTTAAAGCCGGGGTTACCCGGGAAGCACGCATGCTTGGTGTAACCAATACCCCGGTCTGGCAGTCTCGATTCCATGATCATATCATAAGGAATCAGATTGCATACGAAAAAATCATGAATTATATTGACAATAATATTGTGAATTGGGAATCAGATTGCTTTTTCGTATAATGCTCTGCAAAATTATGGTAATTATGGCCGAAATGTTGCGATAATCAACATTTGCAGCGGGTGGATTACATTATTGCCATAAACCATTCGCAGCGAGAGGGTTACATTATTGCTATAAACCATTCGCGGCGGACGCGATTAATCGCGTCCCTACTTTTCATGTTGACATTTTGCCATAAACCTTTCGGGGTGGACGCGAAGTTATCGGCTGGCCGCTTTGTTTCACAAAGAATCGCGTCCCTACGACTTTACCGGCTGGCGACGGCGAGGCGGCGGCTGCGGGAGGTGGAGACGAGCGAGGGATTGTCGGCGGTGGCGATGCGGGCGCGGTAGATGTAGATGCCGCGACCTACGCGCTGGCCGCTGTTGTTGACCAGATTCCACTTCACGGGCGAGGATGAGAACATCTCGGCGCGACCGGTGGATGTGGTGCTCCACTGCAGAGTGCCGTTGAAGTCAAACACTTCCAGCGTAACATTAAGTATCTCGTCGGGACGGTCATGTGTCACGTAGAAGTTAGCTTCGGTGCGGGCGGGACTTGCGTCGGTCCACACATCGAATATCGAGGGAGCTACCGTGCCGTCGACATTGAATGTGAGATATTTAGAGGCCGAATTACCATTTACGTCCCACACCTTGAATTCCAGCTTGTGCTCGCCCGGCATCAGTTCGGGCAGGCGGTATGACACCACACCGGCGGGCGAGCCGTCGTCGTCGGGGCTGAACGAGGCAGCCACGTCGCTGTAGGAATCCTTGCCGTCGATGCGCACGCTCATCTGATGGCCAACGCCGGCAGTGGAGAGATTGATTCCCGTATCGTCGCTCACTCGCGCTATGAGCATGGGAGCGGAGTTGACCGTGTTGCCATCCTCGAAGGAATCGTGGTTCATGTACATATACTCTATCTGCGGGGCGGTGATGTCGGCGGTAGCCTGATCGTCGTAGCCGTAGATATAGAAATTGCGGAATGTATCGGCAGCGTCGGTTGTCTTGTCGGCCGACAGCGCGTAGAGCGACATAGCTCCGGGGCGATAATTGTCGGCGATCTCAGAGGGCATGGTGAGCGTGATTTCAAACTCGCCGCCCGTCACGGCAGCACGTCCGGCTGCCACGCGGTTGCCCTGCTGCTCAAACGACACCTCGCGGTCAAACTCATCCTTCTCATTGGAGAGCGTGGAGTATTCGGCATCGAAGATCGTGTAGGCGAGCGAACCGTTGAAATCATCGAGCCTGTTGCCGGCATAATCGGTCACCTGCCCCTTGATCGACACCTTCTGAAGTGCCGAAATCACGGGGGGCTCCTCGGGATTGACGGCCGTGACGCCGTTGACAGCGAGCACCTCCACACGATTCTGCGGCGTGGCCGGACGCATGGCGGGGTCGCCGAGCATCACGTAGCGGCGCTTGTTGGTATCAGAGCCCACATTGTTCTTGGCTATCATCATGGCCTCGCCCACGGTGGGGAATCGGCCCGAGGCATCGGCCTGGAAAAGCTGCTTGGAAAATGCCGTAGACATAAGCTCATTAAGAGCGATATACACGGGGCGCACGGCTGAAATCGCGGCCACAGCGCCGCCGCTCTCGCGCAGACACAGAGCCTCGATGCCCGACATGCGGTTACCGTCCCATCGGCCGAACGAGCAGGTGGCGCCGTAGAATATCAGCGGCTTGCGCAGATACAGCTTGTATACCTCACCGGGAGGAAGGAGGCCTTCGCCGGTGAGATTGTCGATAGTGGCATGTCCCACGAAGCTCCACAGCAGCACGCCGTCCTCTATCTCGCGACGGAAAGTCGACACGGCCTCGGCATACACACCATTTGACAGCGTGTAAGCCCCGAAATACACCTTCTTATAGTTGATGTCGGCGCCGCGCGACGATGACAGGAAGCCGTCATACATCTTTTCGGTCTGGAGCAGGTGGACGGAGCTGTCGCCGTCATCGGCGGTCAGCACCACGCGCTGCGCCCATTCACCTCCGGCAGGGGTGGTGATGTAATCGGCAAGGCGGTCGACAAATACGCGCGCATCCTCGGCCGAAGTGGCGGGAATACGTCCCACGGCCACCTTAAGCACCTCGTTGCCCCAGCGGAGTCCCGAGTTATCCTCGAGCATGGCGAAGAAATCGTCGGTGCAATACGCCACATTCTCATTAAGACCCGTATCGGTGGTCCAGGCGGGGATAGTTTCATAAGGCGCCTGCGCCATGTCGCCGGTCAGGCGGCGGTTATCGTAGGTCGGGCGGCCGAAAAGGAGCAGATAGCGGAAATCGCCATCTTCGCCGTCGGCAGCCGACAGCGAGCGGTCGTAGAACATCTTGGCCATCTTGCGTATGCCCGACGGATCGGCTGCACCCGATGAAAATTCGTTATACACCTGATCCTGAGTCACCACGAGCACATCAAGATCATCGTGGAGCGCGGCCACGCGGTTGGCCTGAGAGAGATTGTCGGCGGTGGTCACTATGACCATATCGGGAGCCTTGCGGGCGTGCAGATTCTGGTTGTCCACCGTGCCCGCATACTTGGGCGACGGGAGCACGGCCGAAGCGCTCCATGCGCAATATGATCTCATGCCCGAGTAGGGTGTGAGCCAGCGGAGCTTGCCACCCTGAGCCGCTACGGTCGACATGCTCATGATATTGAGCGGATCAGTCACATCCCACACCGTCACGTCATTATGATCCACCGTGTTGAGCTCCACCGCAGGCGACGAGGTCGAGAAGCTCAACCGGCCGCCATCGAGAGCTATAAGGCGCTCATAAAGCAGTTCGAGGTAATCGAGATAAGCCATCGACACCACGCCGCCGCCACGGAAATTCACGCCGAGCACCGTATTGTCGGCCGTGACGTTGAAGCGGCCCTCGCTCAGCCCCACAGCACCTTCGGCCGTGGGAGTGAATGTATTGGCGCCCTGAAGCTCTATAGCATTGCTGCCGGCGGAGAGCGATACTGCCGACTGTCCCGTGGAAGCCGCAAGGAAATTCACCCTCGCCACAGCCTCCGACGGCACTACGGCACCGCGGGTCTCGAATCTGAACGATTGTGAAGCGGTATAGCGGAAATCCTCGCCCACGAGCAGAAGGCCCAGCGTGGCGGGGGAAATCTTGTCGGCCTCGTGATAGAGATGCTCGGTAAACGACACGGCATACTCGCGGTCGCCCGTCAGTTCCCGTCCCTCGGCCTCGATAGAGCGCGCCGGAGCTTCGCTCTCGGTCACGAAATAGTACCCGGCTGTGGCAAACGGATTGAGCGAGTGGCTCCACGTGCCTTCGTCGTAGGTCCACGTCTCGGGACCCATAGCATAAAACACCAAGCCGCGGGGCGTCACAACGCTCTGCACCATAGGCACATCGTCGATATACGACTGCTGCGTCATGTGATCGGATATTCGCTGACCGCCGTAGCCGTGGATTCTCACCCGCGAGGGGTCGCTGAAACCCCACGAGCGCAGGTCAGCGGCAGTGATACAGTAGAGTCCGGTCTGCGGCACGGAGATCTTCACCCATCGTCCCTCGGCCAGAGCCGAAGCGGGAGCATAGGTGTCGGCAGAAAAAGCGGCGGAACGCGCCGGAGCAAGCATCAGGGCTATTACCACGGCGAGTCGCACAATATGTGTAAGGAGTGAATATGAGAGGTTCATTGATGGATTGACGTATTAATACAAATATATAACGCAGTTTAGGCCCGATTATTGCGCGATGCCGAGCCACTTGTCCCAATCCTCGCGCGAGCCGTTGAAAGCGTTGATGTCGACGGGGTGATCGGTGCCCGCCACCTCGCCGCGGTGGGTATACTGCCACATGGTCCAGCGCACTGACTCGGCCGGCGGCTCTGACAGCGAGCACAGCCACACCGGATAGCCGGGGAAATTACCGCGCACGAAGCGCTCGAAGCCGTTTTTATTGGTGTACAGCATCACCCGGTAGCCGTGCTTCTCCAGATGCTCGATCATCTCGTTGAGGCGATCGAGCACGTGCTTGGTGGGCTGTGCGGCCGAATTGGTCCACTCCTCGATATCGATAGCCACCGGCAGATGCAACTCGCGGCCGTTGAGCGAATTGACGAAATTCAGTCCCTGCATGTATCCGCTCGTCTCGAAGCGAAAAAAGTGGTAAGCTCCCACCTGCAGCCCGGCCTCGGTGGCCCGGGCATAATTATCGAGAAAAGCCTTGTCCTTGAAGGTAGCGCCCTCGGTAGCCTTGATGATCACGAAATCATACCCGTCGGCCTTCAGCGCGTCGAAATCAATCACCCCGTTGTGGGCGCTGATGTCGATACCCGCCACCGGATACACCTCGCGGTCAGGACACACCTCGCGGGGCGCCTTGCGCGAGCAACTCGCCATCACCGCCACCGCAAGCAATATCGACAAAAATCTCATCATAACCACAAAGATACAAAAAATTTCCCAACCCTCCCCGGGTTACTGACCCAATCTTAGGAGTTTTTAACGACGTAAAGAGCGAAAAATGATATTTTTATGATTTCAGATCAAGAAAGACGTAATACATCCTATAAAAAATTAGGCATCACTCAACCGACTATATGCATGGTAATCAGTGCCGGAGGCACATTCTTGTGGTTAACCCCGCATCTTCAGTGCGGGGCGAGGCATCCACTACTCACTCGCGTCCAGGCGGGACGCATCGTGTCGTCAGCAAAGATTCAGTTGATTACTATTCCCTCCAACAAGGCGTCCTGCCTGGACGCAATGCTTGCACTACTTTCCTGCCCCGCACTGAAGATGCGGGGTTTACCACAATAACGTGCCTCCGGCACTTATTATGAATTTGAATCTGTATATCTCTTTACGAATTTTTCTGTCACGGGAATATAAAATCCCGGGGCAATATTTATGGAAATTTTCCTCGTATTTTTCTTGGATTTACGGGAGTTTCGTTGTATTTTTGCATAGTATATTTACTATCTTATTACTAATGCCAAACGAATACATACCACGTCCCGTAGTGGATTTACCCGAATTCAAGACCGATACGGTCATCGACCGCATCCACTACATCATGCGCATCAACAATATGTCGCAGGCGCGTTTTGCCCGACTCATAGGCATCGACCCGAGCAATCTGTCGAAGGTGCTCACCGGCAAGGCGCCCGTGTCGGAGAGCCTCATCAACCGCATCGTGATAGATGCGGGGGTGTCAAAGGCATGGCTGCGCGACGGCGTCGAAACTCCTTACGCCAAGCCTCTCATGGCTGAGGAAATCCTGATTGACAATCCCCTTGTGCCCTCGACCACGACCGACGACGGCACTCCCGTATATGACATCGACGTGACCGCCGGATGCCACAATCTGGAGGCTATCTTCAGCGAGCAGCGGCCCATAGGCGCGGTATCGCTTCCGGGCTTGAAACACAAGCAGATAATCGTGCCCGTAAGCGGCGACTCGATGTCGCCCACGATATGCGACGGCGGCTATGTGGCGATACGCCCCATCAACGACATGCGCAATATTTTCTGGGGACAGATCTATGTGGTGGGGCTTGAGGAATACCGCATGGTGAAGTTTGTGAGGAAACACCCCGACAAGTCGATGGTGATACTCCACAGCGCCAATCCGGCCTACGACGACATGGAGGTGCTCCGCTCCGACATCAAGTCGCTCTATCTTGTTGAAAACATATTAAACTACAGTAGACGATGCTGAAAAGAATACTTGCACTCGCGATCGCAGCCGCGGCCACAGTGGCGGCTGCCCATGGTGAAACACCAACGTTTGACCAGCTTGAAGTGAAGGCTGACCGCTTCATCCACTACAAAGAGTGGGCGTCGGCCCAGGCCATGCTCCAGCTCATGGTGGCCGAGAGACCGGCCGATGCGTCGGTCACCGGCAAGGCCATAGCCGTGGCCGGGTTGAGAAACGACTCCACCGAGCAGCTGCGGCTGTTTCGCAACGCCGTCAGCAACCGGCAGCAGTTTGAGAAGGTGTTTTCAGCCGTCGAGACCGAATCATTCGCTCTGGCGCGCTGCGACGTCTACGAGGACTTCCTGCTGATGATAGCCCGCCGCGAGCAGTGGCTGCGCCGCTCCATCGACGGCTATCTGCTCAAATATTACACCTATCGCTGCGACGGTCCCGGAATGGTGGAATATGCTGACCGCATGCTCTCCGGGCTGCCCGACAATGTGACTTTCCTTCACGACAAGGCTCGGGGCTACATGCTTCAGGGCGACTTCACCGCCGCTATGGACATATACCGCCGCATAGTGGAAGTGGCGCCCGACAATGTCGACGCCCTGCTGGCTCTGGGCTTCTATGCCGAATCGCAAGGCGACAAAGCCGCCGCCCTGCCCTACTTCGAGCGCGCATATTCAATCATGCCCACACCCTACATAAAAGAGCAAATCAGTAGGGACGCGATTAATCGCGTCCACCGCGAATGACACCACACTGAATAATTACATTTTTATATTGCATATTTTCACCGCGGACGCGATTAATCGCGTCCCTACAACCAAATAACCATCGATCAAGTGAAAAAGATAATCGAATGCGTGCCCAATTTCAGCGAGGGACGCGACAAGGAAATCATCAAGTCTATCACCGACGCTATCGAGAGCGTGGAAGGAATACGCCTGCTCGACGTTGACCCGGGTGAAGCCACCAACCGCACAGTAGTGACCTTCGTGGGTGAGCCCGAGGCCGTGACCGAAGCCGCTTTCCGCGGCGTGAAGCGCGCCGCCGAGCTTATCGACATGCGCCACCACCACGGCGCCCACCCGCGCATGGGCGCTACCGACGTGCTGCCGCTCATTCCCGTGTCGGGCATCACGCTCGAGGAGTGCGCCGAGCTCGCCCGCAAGCTGGCCGAGCGCATCGCCACCGAGCTCGACATCCCCACCTACTGCTACGAGGCAGCCGCTTCGACACCGGCGCGCAAGAATCTCGCCGTGGTGCGCAAGGGCGAATATGAAGGATTGGCCGACCGCCTTGCCGATCCCGTGGAAGGCCCCGACTTCGGCAAAGGCCCCATGACCGAGCGCTCGGCACGCACGGGTGCTACAGCCGTGGGCGCCCGCGACTTCCTCATAGCCGTGAATTTCAACCTCAACACCACCTCCACCCGCCGCGCCAACGCAATAGCATTTGACGTGCGCGAGAAGGGTCGCCCCGCCCGCGAGGGTGGCCGCCTCACCGGCAAGCCGCTCAAGGACGAGGCCGGAAATCCCGTGATGATACCCGGCACACTCAAGGGCACCAAGGCGATAGGCTGGTATATCGACGAATATGGCATCGCGCAGGTGTCAATGAACATCACCGACATCAACACCACGCCGCTCCATGTGGCATTTGACGAGGTGACCCGCGCCGCCGCCGCCCGCGGCATCCGCGTGACGGGCACCGAGATAGTGGGACTGATACCCCGTCGCACCCTCATCGAGGCCGGCAAATATTTCCTCCACAAGCAGCAGCGCTCCACCGGCATACCCGACGACGAGATTATACGCATCGCCATCAAGAGCATGGGGCTCGACGAGCTGAAGCCATTTGACCCCGCCGAAAAAGTCATCGAGGACATGATAGCCGACAAAGACGGCAAGAAAAAGCTCGTGGACATGACGCTCACCGGTTTTGCCCGCGAGACGGCAAGCGAGTCGCCCGCTCCCGGCGGAGGCTCGGTATCGGCCTACATGGGAGCTCTGGCAGCATCGCTCGGCACCATGGTAGCCAATCTCTCGGCCCACAAGGCAGGATGGGACGACCGCTGGCGCGAATTTTCCGACAAGGCCGAGCAGGGCCAGGCGCTGCTCAACCGCCTGCTTGCGCTGGTCGACGAGGATACAGCCGCCTTTGACCGCGTGATGGCCGCATTCTCCATGCCCCGCGGCAGCGAGCAGGAACGTGCAGCCCGCGCCGAGGCCATCGAGGCCGCCACACTCTACGCCGCCATGGTACCCCTGACCACCATGACCACCACGCTCGACACATTCCCCCTGCTCCAATATGTGGCCGACGAGGGTAATCCCGCATCGGCAAGCGACGCCGGAGTGGGTGCGCTCGCCGCTCTGGCTGCGATAGGGGGCGCACGTCTCAACGTGCTCATCAACATCGCCTCGCTGGCCGACAAGTCGCGCGCTGCCGAAATCAAGGCTCAGGCCGACGAAATCGAGACCCGCGCACGCGAGGCCGCCTCAGCCGTACTCAAATCAGTCGAATCAAATATCATGAAATCATGAACACCCATAAATCATTCCGCGAGGCCGTAGCCGCCGGTATCCCCGACGTGCTCCCCGCACCCCGTCCCTACGACACCACCGTCAACCATGCGCCCCGCCGCAAGAAGATACTGACTCCCGCTCAGGAGCGCCTGGCGCTGAAAAATGCCCTGCGCTACTTCCCCGAGCATCTCCACGCCGAGCTCGCTCCCGAATTTGCCCGCGAGCTGCGCGACTATGGCCGCATCTACATGTACCGCTTCCGCCCTGACTACGAGATGCACGCCCGCCCCATCGACGAGTACCCCGCCCGCTCCCGTCAGGCGGCCGCCATCATGATGATGATACAGAACAATCTCGACCCCGCCGTGGCTCAGCATCCCCACGAGCTCATCACCTACGGCGGCAACGGAGCCGTGTTCCAGAACTGGGCACAATATCTGCTCACCATGCGCTACCTGAGCGAGATGACCGACGAGCAGACACTCGTGATGTACTCCGGCCATCCGCTCGGACTTTTCCCGTCACACAAGCGCGCTCCCCGCGTGATAGTCACCAACGGCATGGTGATACCCAACTACTCCAAGCCCGACGACTGGGAGCGGTTCAACGCCATGGGCGTGTCGCAATACGGCCAGATGACCGCCGGCTCATATATGTATATCGGTCCGCAGGGTATAGTCCACGGCACCACCATCACCGTGCTCAACGCCGCCCGCTCCCGCATGGAGCCGGGCCGCGACTCGATAGGCGGCATGCTCTTCGTGTCGGCCGGACTCGGCGGCATGTCGGGCGCCCAGCCCAAAGCCGGAGTGATTTCGGGCGTGGTGAGCATCATAGCTGAAATCAATCCCCTCGCCGTGGAGAAGCGCTACCGTCAGGGATGGGTCGATGAGGTGTATACCGATCTCGACGCCCTCGTCGAGCGCGCCCGCCGCGCCATGGATGCCCGCGAGGCCATCTCGCTGGCCTATCAGGGCAATGTGGTCGACCTATGGGAACGCCTTGCCGCCGAGCCCGACCTCAAGGTTGACCTCGGCAGCGACCAGACCTCGCTCCACAATCCCTGGGCAGGAGGTTACTATCCCGCCGGCCTCACCCTTGAAGAATCGAAAGCCATGATGGCCGACGACCCCGAGGAATTCCGCCGCCGCGTGCAGGTGTCGCTCCGCCGTCAGGTAGCGGCCATCAACAAGCTGGCTGACCGAGGCATGTATTTCTTCGACTACGGCAACGCCTTCCTGCTTGAGAGCGCCCGCGCCGGTGCCGACGTGATGAAAGAGGACGGCACATTCCGCTATCCCTCCTACGTGCAGGACATCATGGGCCCGAAATTCTTCGACTACGGGTTCGGCCCGTTCCGCTGGGTGTGCACTTCGGGTCTCGAAAGCGACCTTGAGGCCACTGACCGCATAGCAGCCCGCGTGCTTGAGGATATGCTGAAGACTGCACCCGAGGAGATCCGCGGCCAGCTCGCCGACAATCTCCACTGGATACGCGAGGCCTCGCGCAACCACCTTGTCGTGGGCTCGCAGGCGCGCATACTCTACGCCGACGCCGAGGGTCGCGCACGTATCGCCCTCGCATTCAACGAGGCCATAGCCTCGGGCGAGATTTCGGCTCCCGTGGTGCTCGGCCGCGACCACCACGACGTATCGGGCACCGACTCCCCCTACCGCGAGACCTCCAATATATATGACGGCTCACAGTTCACGGCCGACATGGCGGTGCACAACGTGATAGGCGACTCATTCCGCGGCGCCACATGGGTTTCGATCCACAACGGCGGCGGCGTGGGCTGGGGCGAGGTGATCAACGGCGGTTTCGGCATGGTGATCGACGGATCGCCCGAAGCTGCTCGCAACATCACCGAAATGCTCCTGTGGGACGTCAACAACGGTATCGCACGCCGCAGCTGGGCCCGCAACGACGGCGCTATCTTCGCCATACGCCGAGAAATGGAGCGCACCCCCGGCCTCACCGTCACCCTCCCCAACATCGCTTCCGACTCACTTATCGACGAAACTTTCAAATCATTATGAAGACCCACCATATCTCGCCCGCCCGCTTGACCATCGATCGGGTGGGCCAAATAATCGACGGCGGCTACAAGCTCGCCCTCAGTGATGAATCGCGCGCCCTGATAGAGCGCTGCCGCACTTATCTCGACAACAAGATGGCCACGCAGACCGAGCCCATCTACGGTATCACCACCGGCTTCGGCTCGCTGTGCAACATATCCATAGGCCACGACCAGCTCTCGCAGCTTCAGGTCAACCTGGTGATGTCGCATGCCTGCGGCACCGGCGAGCGCGTGCCTGCCGAAATCGTGCGCCTGATGCTCCTGCTCAAGATTCAGTCGCTCTCCTACGGCAACTCGGGCGTGCAGCTCGCCACCGTGGAGGGTCTTATAAAGCTATTCAATGCCGACGCCCTCCCTGTAGTCTACACCCAGGGCTCGCTCGGCGCCTCGGGCGACCTTGCCCCCCTCGCCCACCTCTCGCTCCCGCTCATAGGCAAGGGTGAGGTGGAATACAAGGGCGAGGTGAGACCTTCGGCCGAAGTGCTTCCCGAGATAGGGCTGGAGCCTGTGGAGCTCATGTCAAAAGAGGGACTGGCACTGCTCAACGGCACCCAGTTCATGAGCGCCTACGCCACGTGGTCAGTGCTCCGCAGCCGACATCTGGGCGCGATGGCCGACAAGATCGCATCGCTCTCGCTCGACGCCTTCGACGGCCGAATCGACCCGTTTGGCCCGCAGGTCAACGAGGTGCGCCACCACCGCGGCCAGATCGAGACCGCAGCCGCCGTGCGCGGTTATCTCGAAGGCAGCGAAATCATCGTGAGCCCCAAGAAGCATGTGCAGGATCCTTACTCGTTCCGCTGCGTGCCGCAGGTTCACGGTGCATTTAAAGATACTCTCGCCTATGTGGGCGGCGTGATCGAGGATGAGATCAACGCGCCCACCGACAATCCCACCATCTTCCCCGACGACGACATTATCGTGTCGGCAGGCAACTTCCATGGCGAACCCATCGCCCAGCCCATGGACTTCCTTGCCGTGGCGCTGACCGAGCTGTCGAATATCTCCGAGCGCCGCATCTACAAGCTCATATCGGGACAACGCGGCCTGCCCTCGTTCCTCGTGGCCAATCCGGGTGTCAACAGCGGCTTCATGATTCCGCAATACACCGCCGCGTCGATCGTAAGCCAGTCCAAAGGCTTCTGCTGGCCCAACAGCTGCGACTCTATTCCATCGTCGCAGGGTCAGGAGGACCATGTGTCGATGGGCTCCAACTCGGCCACTAAGCTCTACCGCGTGGTGGGCAACACCACCCGCGTACTGGCCATCGAGATGCTCAATGCCGCGCAGGCGCTTGAGTTCCGCCGCCCGCTCCACACCTCCCCCGTGCTTGAGGAATTCCATGCGGCGTTCCGCGAGGCGGTACCGTTTGTCGACAACGACACCGTGATGTATCCCCTCATCGCCAAGTCGGTGGAATTTATTTCCAAAGCCTGAACGCGCCATGATTATCAAGAATATAGCCTCTATACTCGGCATCACCTCCCCCGCCAAGCAGCGCCTTGAGGGGGTGGAGATGGCCTCGGTGGCAAGCATCGACGACGCCTGGCTGCGCACCGACGGCGAGACCATAGCCGATTTCGGCCCGATGGCCGAGATGCCCGAGCCCGCGGCGGGTGAGGAAGTGGTCGACGCTCAGGGCGGCATGTTGTTCCCGTCGTTTTGCGACTCCCACACCCACATCGTGTATGCCGGCAGCCGCGAAGGTGAGTTTGTCGACAAGATCGCCGGACTCTCCTACGAGGAAATCGCCGAGCGCGGCGGAGGTATACTCAATTCGGCCGACCTCCTCGCGGCCACGCCCGAAGACGAGCTCTACCGTCAGGCCATGAGCCGCGTCGACGAGATTATCGCCATGGGCACCGGCGCGGTGGAAATCAAGAGCGGCTACGGACTCTCCACCGATTCCGAGCTCAAGATGCTCCGCGTCATAGCCCGCATAGCCGAGTCGACCCCGCTGGTGGTGCGCGCCACATTTCTCGGCGCCCACGCCGTGGCCCGCGAGTATTATGGCCGGCAGGATGAGTATGTCGACCACATCATCACCGACATGCTCCCCGCCGTGGCAGCTCAGGGCGTGGCGCAATACGTCGACGTGTTCTGCGACAAAGGCTTCTTCACCGTGCGCGACACCGAGCGCATCCTCGATGCCGCCGCCCGCTACGGCCTCCGGCCCAAAATCCATGCCAACGAGCTCGCCCGCTCCGGCGGCGTGCAGGTTGGCGTGGCCAAAGGCGCCCTGTCGGTCGACCACCTTGAGCGCATCGGCTCGCAGGAAATCGAAGCCCTCTACGGCTCCGCCACCATCCCCACCATGCTCCCCGGCGCGTCATTCTTCCTCGGCATGCCCTACGGCCCCGCCCGCCAGGTCATCGACGCCGGCCTGCCCCTCGCCCTCGCAAGTGACTACAACCCCGGCTCATCCCCCTCGGGCAGCATGAAAATGGTGATGTCGCTCGGCTGCATAAAGATGAAGCTCACCCCCGAGGAAGCCTTCAACGCCGTCACCCTCAACGGCGCCTACGCAATTGGCACCGAAGCCGAGACCGGCTCCATAGCCCGCGGCAAACTCGCTTCATTCTTCATCACACGTCCCATCCACTCGCTCGCCTTCTTCCCCTACGCCTACACCGCCCCCCTCATCGCCCGCACCTTCCTCCGCGGCCGCGAATATAAGTGAGACATTGTCCAACCGCGCCGCGGTTGGATCCCCGGGTGACGAGTACCCGGGGTTAATAAGATGGCTGCCCCACCGGGGCATGCGGGGCGTTACCGCCCCGAAGATCAACAGCCGCCGACCTCCACGGGCGTAAGCCCGGATATGGGACATCACCCCCTCGGGCGACAGCCAGTAGGTGGGAGATCACCTCTCGGGCGTTAGCCCGGGTGCCCCGGAGGGGCTACAGCTCACTAACCCCGGGTGCTTGCCACCCGGGGACAATGCCACCACCACACACCTCCACCCCGGAGGGGTGGGACATAGCCACCTCACCACCTCGGGCGGCAGCACGGATATGGGACAGCAACCCCTCGGGCGACAGCCCGGATGCCCCGGAGGGTTATAGTGGTCGGAAGACCAACCATTTTATATTGATAGATTGTTCTACAATAAAAACGACATATTATGGGACAT
>JAIDSW010000200.1 GCA_029061025.1 Duncaniella sp. | reverse complement strand
CTCACTCCCCGCCCCATAATGTACAAAATCCCCCGCCCGGAGTATGAAACACAACCACCCGATTTTTATTCGGCATACCTGACAAAGCCGTGCCGGAGGCACGATATTGTCAGAAACCCCGCACTGAAGATGCGGGGGAAGGACAATGATGTGTCTCCGGCACTGATATATGTGGGGCGGGGGTTACTTTACCGTAAACAGGGCGGAGCCGAGGTCGATGGTCGTGTTGCCGGCGGGGGTGAGGATGATGGGTTGGCGATTGGTGATCACTTGCTCGTTGACGTTTACGCCATTCTCTACCGAGTATCGTGTGCCTTCGATAGTGTAGTCTCCGGCGGGTAGGATGAGCATCACGGCGCTCACGCCGCTGCCGCCTGTGGCGGAGGGTGTGCTGATGGTCTGTGGCACCACGTAGTCGGGCGCGGCATCGGTGGCTTTGTTGCACCACATCTTTATGTCGCTGACGTAATACGACGCATCAGCCGAGTTTCTCAATACCGCGCTGCTCGTTGCCACGCGATTTGGCGGAGTGAGCGGGAAGCGGAATGTGGTTTTGCTTCCGGGCACGGCTTTTTCAAATTCGGCTATCGTCATTTTTCCGCCGGTAACCCACTGGTAAGCCTGATATACAGGGTTGATGTCGACCTGCATGTAGAGGTTTTCATCCACATTGCCGGCATACCATATCCATGAGCACTTGAATGTGATGTCGCCCTTAGCCATTTCAGGCACGGGTGCCATGGTGATATTGTCGGCTTCGCCCGACAAAGCATTGACCACGAGCGAATAAGCCACATCGGCTGTCGTGGAATTATTCTTTATTTCAATTCCGGGCAAGGCGGCTTCGGAAGAATTGCTCCATATCCAGTTGTTGAATACCGTGAGCTTGTGATTGTCCTTGCTGTCGGGGATGCCGCCCGAGACTGTGGCGTCGATTGTCCACTCGGAGCCGGGGTTGTAGGCCGCGGCGTCGGCTGCCGAGGCGGGAGCGGGAGCTGTACCGGCAGCGAATCTGTGGGATGCATCCTCGACAAACGTGCCCGCCGATTTACGCATCATGCCTGCCGACATGTCGAATCGGTTGAGGAACATGCCCGATATTTGTGTCTCCTCGTTGCCGCGACGGCGCAGCCATGTTCCGTTGTCGAGCGGAGCGTTATGAAGCACCATTTCGGCTTCGATGAAATAATAGTCGCCCGAGGCATTGCCGTCAAACACGTGGAGCGGGTAAATGTCAAGGCTGACGTTGGCGGTAGTGGTCAGTGCGAGCTGTCCGGCTTCGGCCAAGCGGGCGTCGGTGACAGCTTTCTCGTCGAGCACCACCTTGAAAGTGTGGGTCACGCTCTGAGGCGAGAATCGCTTCTTGATATCCTTTGTGCGAAGGTCAGTACCCTTGAATCGGTTGCCGGCGACGTTGTTGACCCAGCCGCAGAAATGAAACAGGGGCACATCGTCGTCCTCGATTATGCCGTTGTCGGTGCTGCTGTCGTTGATCGAATAATATGTGCCGCGGTTGTTGAATCCGTAGATGGCGCATGTCTCGTCTTCCTCGGGGCCGGCATAAAATATGTCGTTGCGTTCGCTCCAGTCCGCCACCACCTTGCCGTCGGCGTTGAGCACAGCGATCAATACCCCTTTGGCATAAGCCTCGGAAAGCAGGCTCTCATATTCGCCTATCGAGCGGCTGTCGATAAGAATGATTTTGGCGGCCTGAGGATCGACTATATTGGTGAAGCACTTTTTCAGATCCTCGTCGGCCACTCCCGCGTCGCCTATTATGGCCGTGGGAAGGGTCACTTCCTCCACTTCGGCTTCATCGGCCGACGAGCCTGAGGATATTACTTCAAATTCATCGTTGTAGCTGTCGTCTTTGTCGCAGGAAGGAGCGGCAAGGAGCACAATGGCGGCACAAAGCGCCGCTGTCAGCGATTGAAGATTCTTTTTGCTTATAATGAACATGGCTGTTGGTAATTGACGGTTAATGTAGCAATATTCGACTTGCAAAGATAATAAAATAATGTGTATCCGTGGGCGATATATAACGCCGGCTTAACCATTTTTTACCATATCGCGGCTTAAAAATATATGTGCCCGGCCTAAAATGAGGCTGACAGAGGGAATATTCGGGAAATTTGTCGTAACTTTGCATCAGAATTATACTGAATATTATCATATTAACCCATATTCAATGAAATCGTTACACATTGCATTAGCTTTCGCAGCCACTGCCGTCGTGGCAGCCACAGGTTGCCAGGGCTCGCGCTCCGAACACATGAAAAGTCTGAATCAGGCCTATTTTGACACTACCGTCACCGCCGGAGAAGATTTCTACACCTTCGTCAATTCCGGATGGGAAAAGGCACATCCTCTCACCGCCGAGCATGCCCGCTACGGCCAGTTCAATATCCTCAACGACTCGTCGGAAGAGCGCGTGAAGCAGCTCATCCTCCACCTGGGCGACCGCAACCCTCAGCCCGGCACTGTCGACCACAAGGTGTGGACAATCTACAGCCAGGCCATGGACTCCGCCCGCCGCAACGCCGAGGGCGCAGCTCCCATTCAGGCTCACCTGCAGAAAATCGAGAATACTCCCCACGAGGAGATGACCGACCTCTTCCTGTGGATGCACGGCAATTATGCCAGCCCGCTCTTCGGTGCCGGCCCTATGGAGAATCTCAACAACTCCAATGAGTATGCCATGTATGTATCGGGCGGCAGCCTCGGACTGGGCGACCGCGACTACTACCTCGAAAACGATCCCCGCAACACTGAGGTGCGCGAGGCTTACAAGAAGCTCATCGTCACCCAGATGATGAACGCCGGTCTTGCCGAGGCCGACGCTCAGCGCATCATGAACAACGTGATGAAGATCGAGACCTCGATAGCCGAGTCGGCCATGACCCGCGAGGAGTCGCGCAACATCAAGGCAATGAATAATCCCCGTACTTTCGCCCGCCTCAAGACTGACTATCCCAACATTCCCTGGGATCGCTTCTTCATCGAGACTATGGGTATCGAGTCGCCCGACACCGTGATCGTCACCGAGCTCAATGGTCTCGAGAAGTCCAACAAGCTCTTCGCTCAGCTCAGCGACCGCGAACTCAAGGATTATTACCTCTGGAAATACGTGGCTCAGGCAGCGCCGACGCTGTCAGATGCGTTTACCGACGCTTCATTTGAATTCAGCAAGGTGATGAGCGGCGTGCAGGAGCAGCGTCCCCGCTGGAAACGCGCTCTCGGCGCCACCGAAAGCGCCCTCGGCGAGGCTGTGGGTCAGCTTTATGTCGAGAAATATTTCCCCGAATCGTCCAAGCAATATATGCTCGGCCTTGTAGAGAATCTCCGCGAGGCTCTCGGCGAGCACATCACCAATCTCGAATGGATGACTGACTCTACCAAGGCTCAGGCTCTCAACAAGCTCAACGCCTTTACCGTAAAGATCGGCTACCCCGACAAGTGGAAAGACTACTCCTCGATGGAAATAGATCCCGCTCTGAGTTACTACGAGAATATGCACAACGTATCGATGTGGCACCAGCGCGACCTCTACTCCAAGTGGGGCAAGCCCGTCGACAAGACCGAGTGGGGCATGACTCCTCAGACCGTCAACGCCTACTACAACCCCATGGCCAACGAGATCGTATTCCCCGCCGCTATCCTTCAGGCTCCTTTCTTTGATCCTGAAGCCAGCGATGCAGAAAACTACGGCGGTATCGGCGTGGTGATCGGCCACGAGATGACTCACGGATTTGACGACCAGGGCCGTAACTTCGACGCTCAGGGCAACATGACCGACTGGTGGACTGCCGAGGATGCCAAGGCTTTTGAGGAAAAGACCAAGGGTCTCATCGCCCAGTTTGACGAAGTGGAAGTGCTCCCCGGCCTCCACGCCAACGGCCAGTACACTCTCGGCGAGAACATCGCCGACCAGGGCGGCCTCCGCGTGGCAATGACAGCATTCCTCAACTCGCAGAAGAAGAAAGGCGTCGACGTCAACTCCGAGGAAGCCAAAATCGACGGCTATACTCCCGCTCAGGTATTCTACATGAACTACGCCAACCTCTGGGCCAACAATATCCGCGAGGCTGAAATCCGCTCGCTCACTACCGGCGACGTACACTCGCTCGGCCGCAACCGTGTCAACGTGACCCTGCGCAACATCGCCCCCTTCTTCGAGGCATTCTCCATCAAGGAAGGCGACCCCATGTATCGCCCCGAATCAGAGCGCGTGGTGATCTGGTAATACGCCCCACCCCACCTCATCCCCCACAATCCCGACCATCGCGGCCGGGATTTTTTGTAGAGATGGGAGGGTAGAAGCGCAAAAATGAGTGATTAACGTAGTTTTACACATAAAGTTTGAAGAATTGGCGGCGATTGATTACCTTTGCAGATGCGTGTGGTGTGCCGTGATCCTACGTGCCATGCCACCGGGAATATATTAATAAGTAAACATACTGATAAAGACATGAATATACTTGACCTGAGCGAACAGGAAATTGTGCGCCGCGGCAGCCTTGACGAGATGCGCAAGCGCGGCATTGAACCTTATCCCGCAGCCGAATATGAGGTGACGGGCTACAGCGACGAAATCATTGAAAATTTCAGCGACGATGCTCCGCAGCGCGAGGTGTCGGTGGCCGGACGTATCATGGGACGCCGCATCATGGGTAAGGCTTCATTCCTCGAACTTCAGGACTCGCGCGGCCGCATTCAGGTGTATATAAGCCGAGATGATCTTTGCCCCGGCGAAGATAAGGATCTTTACAACGTGGTATTCAAGAAGTTGCTCGACATAGGTGACTTCGTGGGTGTGAAGGGATTCGTGTTCCGCACTCAGATGGGAGAGATCACCATCCATGCCCGCGAGCTTACGGTGCTTTCCAAGTCACTGCGTCCGCTGCCTGTGGTGAAGGTGAAGGACGGCGTGACCTACGATGCCTTCGACGATCCCGAGCTCCGCTACCGTCGCCGTTATGTGGACCTGGTGGTCAACGACGGCGTGAAAGATATTTTCCTCAAGCGCACCAAGGTATACAACTCCATGCGCCAGTTCTTCAACGAGGCCGGTTACATCGAGGTGGAGACTCCCATCCTCCAGTCGATAGCCGGAGGCGCGTCGGCCCGCCCGTTTATCACCCATCACAATTCGCTCGACATCGACCTGTACATGCGTATCGCCACTGAGCTTTATCTGAAGCGACTGATTGTGGGTGGATTTGAAGGCGTGTATGAGATAGGCAAGAATTTCCGCAACGAGGGTATGGACCGCACCCATAACCCCGAATTTACCTGCATGGAAATTTATGTGGCCTACAAGGATTATAACTGGATGATGAAATTCACCGAGCGCATGCTCGAGAAGATATGCATGGATGTCAACGGCACTACCGAAGTGAAGGTGGGCGACAATGTCATCAGCTTCAAGGCTCCCTTCAAGCGAGTGCCCATCCTTCAGGCTATCAAGGATCACACGGGTATCGATGTGTCGGGCATGGATGAGGAGCAGCTGCGCGCCACCGCCCGCGACCTCGGCATAGAGGTCGACGAGACCATGGGCAAGGGCAAGCTCATCGACGAGATTTTCGGCGAGAAATGCGAAGGCAAGTATATCCAGCCTACCTTTATCACCGACTATCCTATAGAGATGTCGCCGCTCACCAAGCGCCACCGCGAGAATCCGGAGCTCACCGAGCGATTCGAGCTTATGGTAAACGGCAAGGAGCTTGCCAACGCTTACTCCGAGCTCAATGACCCGATTGACCAGTATGAGCGCTTCGTGGAGCAGATGAGACTGAGCGAGAAGGGCGACGACGAGGCCATGATCATCGACCACGACTTCATCCGCGCGCTCGAATACGGCATGCCTCCCACATCGGGTATGGGTATAGGTATGGACCGCCTGGTGATGCTCATGACCGGGCAGCCCACCATTCAGGAAGTGCTTTTCTTCCCCCAGATGCGACCCGAGAAGGTGACACGCCGCGACAAGGAGGAAGCCTTTACCGCTCTGGGCGTTCCCGCCGAGTGGGTGGCTCCGCTCTACAAGGCCGGCATGAACACCGTGGAGCAGCTCGCCGCCGTGACCTCGGCCGGCAAACTGTTTCAGGACCTCTGCGGCATCAACAAGAAATTCAAGCTTGAGCTGAAGAATCCTTCGCAGGAGCAGGTAGCCGAATGGGTGGCCGAGGCCGTGAAGCTGTATCCCAAAGCCGAGTAATACTGATATAAAATCGATCAGAAAAATGAGTTTTCCCCGCTCAATAGCCGTGATGGGAGGAGGCAGCTGGGCCACAGCGCTGGCCAAGCTTCTGCTCAATAATTGCGAGCGCATACACTGGTATATGCGGCGCGACGACCGCATAGAGGATTTCAAGCGCCTGGGTCACAACCCGGCGTATCTCACCGATGTGGAATTTGATGTATCGCGCATCGATTTCTCAAGCGACATCAACAAGGTGTGCACCGAGGCCGACGTGCTTCTGCTCGTGATGCCCTCGCCTTATTTCAAGAGCCACATCGAGAAAATCACTGTAGATATTTCCGACAAGACCGTGGTATCGGCCGTGAAAGGCATCGTGCCCGACGATAATCAGATAGTGTCTGACTTCATGGTGGATCACTTCGGTATCGATCCGGAGCGCATGCTTGTGGTGTCGGGACCCTGCCATGCCGAAGAAGTGGCGCTCGGGCGTCCGAGCTTCCTCACCGTGGGGTGTCACAACCCGCAGGTAGGCGAGGAAGTGTGCAAGATGCTCGCAGGCCGCACGGCCCGCACCATCACGTCGACCGACGTGGAAGGTATCGAGTATGCCGCCGTGCTTAAAAACGTCTACGCCATCGCCGCCGGCATCGTACACGGCATGAAAGGGGGCGACAACTTCATGGCAATGCTTGTGTCAAACGCCATCCGCGAGATGGAGCGATTCGTCGACACGGCCTGCCCGCGTCCCCGCTGTATATGCGACTCCGTGTATCTCGGCGACCTGCTCGTGACGGCCTACTCGCGCTTCTCGCGCAACCACAACTTCGGCTCCATAATAGGCAAGGGATATTCCGTGTCCACCGCCCGCATGGAGATGGAGCAGACCGCCGAAGGATATTACGGCACCCGCTGCATGCACGAAATCAACAAGCGCTACGGCGTGGATATGCCTATACTCGACGCCGTTTACGACATACTCTACTGCCGCGCCAAAGCCGAGAGAGCAATACGTGCGCTCGGCGCGACATTTATATGACAACTCACTAATTCAAACCTCATACTTTAAATCGCATGAAACAGATCAGAGTAGACATCGACAACGTCAAGGCTTTCCTCGGTCAGGACGCAGTCAACAACCTCGAACATGCCGGAGCCGACGCCCTCGACAAAGTAATGAACGCCACCGCCGAAGGCAATGATTTCCTCGGATGGGTAGAGCTTCCCACTGAAACCACCGACGCTCAGCTCGACGACATCATAGCCACTGCCGAGCAGCTCCGCGCTGACTGCGACACTGTAGTCGCTATAGGCATAGGCGGCTCTTATCTCGGCGCAAAGGCCGTGATCGAGGCCCTGTCAAGCAACTTTGAAAGCCTCCGTCCCGGTGTGGCCGGTGATCCTCAGGTGCTTTTTGCCGGCCAGAACATCGGTGAAGATTACCTCTGGGAGCTTCAGGACTATCTCAAGGACAAGCGTTTCGGTATCATCGTAATATCCAAGTCGGGCACCACCACCGAGCCCGCCATCGCATTCCGCCTGCTCAAGGAGCAGCTTGAGCGTCAGCTCGGCCTCGACGAAGCCCGCAAGCGCATCGTGGCCATCACCGACGAAAAGCGCGGCGCACTCCGCTCGCTCGCTACCGAGGAAGGCTACAAGACATTCGTGATCGCCGACAATGTAGGCGGCCGCTTCTCGGTGCTCTCGCCCGTAGGCCTCCTGCCCATCGCCGTAGCCGGCTACAACGTGCGCGCCCTCATCGACGGCGCCGTAGAGATGGAAAAGGCTACCGCTGCCGCCACCGAGACCAACGAATCGCTCAACTACGCCATCGCCCGCAACGCGCTCTACAACGCAGGCAAGAAAATTGAAATCCTCGTCAACTACAACCCCAAGCTCCACTACTTCGGCGAATGGTGGAAACAGCTCTACGGCGAGAGCGAAGGCAAGGACCACAAAGGTATATTCCCCGCAGCTGTCGACTTCTCCACCGACCTCCACTCGATGGGCCAGTGGATACAGGACGGCGAGCGCACCATATTCGAGACCGTGATTTCAGTTGAGGAAACCCGCTACGAAAAAGCCATCCCCACCGACGAAGCCAATCTCGACGGCCTCAACTATATCGCCGGCAAGCGCATCGACCAGGTCAACAAGATGGCCGAGCTCGGTACACGCCTGGCCCACATCGACGGCGGCGTGCCCAACATCCGCATCTCACTCCCCGCCCTCGAGGAGAAATATCTCGGTCAGCTCATCTACTTCTTCGAGAAAGCCTGCGGTATCAGCGGCTACATGCTCGGAGTAAACCCCTTCAACCAGCCCGGCGTTGAGGCATACAAGAAAAACATGTTTGCCCTCCTCGAAAAGCCCGGCTACGAAGAAGCTACCACCGCAATCAAGAAACGCCTCTGATTTCCGGTAAAAACCTGTAAACGCATCATGACGGATGAGCTCTCCTCATCCGTCATGATCGCTTTTGACCGGCCTTTTCAGCCGGGTATCGAAAAAATCTTTCAAAAAAACTTGCACAGGTAAAAAAATCACGCTACCTTTGCCAATGCAAAAGCAAGGGGTATTAGCTCATCTGGCTAGAGCGCGACACTGGCAGTGTCGAGGTGAGCGGTTCGAGTCCGCTATACTCCACCC
>JAIDSW010000020.1 GCA_029061025.1 Duncaniella sp. | reverse complement strand
TGGGCCAATGCTTGTATTGGTAAGAGGGAGGCGAAGCTTTGTGGCAGCGAGGCGCGATAGTGAAGCCCGTAGGAGACCGTCGGCTGCTTATTGTGATGGACTTCGTTCTGGCAATAAAGGCACGCGACGCATTTTCCGGTCAGACTGATCGACTTACGGGACTGAATGATGTCTATGACCATCTTGCGCTTGATTATCTTTTCCCCGATCCTTCAAAAATTCTCACTTTCCTCGATAATCACGATACAGACCGTTTCCTTCTCGCAGAGCCCGAAAACCTCGGATGGTGGAAGCAGGCAATGACCTTTCTTCTGACATCGCGCGGAATACCTCAGATATATTACGGAACTGAAATCCTTATGAACGGCTCAAGGGAGGGCAGCGACGGCTATGTAAGACGCGATATGCCCGGAGGATTTCCCGGCGATACTGTTTCAGTGTTCACCGCCGACGGACGCTCCCCGCTACAGAACGAAGCTTTTGACTTCCTCAGCCGTCTGCTCCACTGGCGGAGGGGAAATGACGTGATCGCCCGCGGCTCGCTGAAACATTTTATGCCGGAAAACGGCGTTTACATTTACCGCCGCGCGCTCGGCGACCGCCATGTCACCGTGATGATGAACGGAAATGATTCTGAAATCACCGTCTCGATGACCCCTACTTTAGAAATCATGCCCTTCGGCACGCGACTCCGTGACATGCTCACCGGTGAGACCATAACCATCACACCAGAGATGACTTTCGCTCCTCGTGCTATTTATATCCTCGAGAACCAATGAAAAAGATAGGTATACTCTCCGATACCCATTCGTGCTGGGATGACCGCTTCGCTACGCATTTTGCCGGATGCGACGAGATCTGGCATGCCGGCGATATCGGTGATATTACCGTGCTAAACCGACTGAAACAGATTGCTCCAGTAAGAGCGGTGAGCGGAAATATTGATCATGGAGAAGTCAAACGGATATGCCCCGAGCTAATGATATTTGAACTCGAAGGCGTGAAAGTTCTTCTCACGCATATCGGCGGTTATCCGGGGAAGTACGCTCCCGGTATGCTATCTCTTCTGAAACAGGAAAATATACGCCTGATGGTCGACGGTCATTCCCACATCCTCAAGGTAATGCCCGACCGTAGTCTCGATATGCTGCATGTGAATCCCGGAGCCGCCGGGCATCACGGATGGCAGAAAGTGAGAACTCTCGTAAGATTAACACTTGATAACGGCAATATTACAGATCTTGATGTTATAGAATTAAGAAACAAACTTTGAATTATGAAAAAAACGCATGTCTTTATACTTGCACTGTTGGCCGCTCTCGGATTTGTATCGTGCAAGACAAATGAGAATAATTACCGTGCGGCCTATCAGGCGGCAATAGAGCATCGCGAGGAAGCATCGGGTGTCGACTCAACAATATACGCCCGCATCCGTAATCAGGCTCAGGAAACCTTGCTGGCCGTGGGTAATGATACCCTTCCCGTGCGCACTGAGTATATCGGTTACGCCGAGGGCGGTGGTGCCTCACGCGAGAAAGTGCAACGCTATAATGTGGTTGTGGGGCAGTTCAAACAGATATTCAATGCCAATGCCATGCGACAGAGACTCATTGCCTCAGGCTATCCCGATGCCATGATAGTCAACACTCGTGAACCTCTGTATTATGTAGTGGCAACTACCTGCTCCACAGCGGCCGAAGCGGCCGAACTTTTTAATAAGATCAAGGCAGATAAGAATCTTGTGCTTCGTTCTCCACTCCCGTTTGTGCTTCAACCTGCACACTTCGCAAGGTAATTAACATTATTTAGCTCTTAACGCTTTTAACTTCCTTTCCCAAGAGTGTTCTAATAAGTATAAACTCATTAATATACAGGACATGAAAAGGATAATCAACATTTCAGCACTCTGCCTTTCAGCGCTTGCCATGATGGTAGCAGTTCCTGATGCCTATGGTCGTCGTCCCGGGGTCTCGGGCCCTGAAACCAACAGGCCTGTAAATACGACTCGCCCCGGCAGCAACGGACATCAGCCCGGCAATAACGGACATAAGCCCGACAATAACCACAAACCCGATAA
>JAIDSW010000002.1 GCA_029061025.1 Duncaniella sp. | reverse complement strand
AGCTGTGGATAAGAGACAGGACGCGACCGCTACGGTGCTTGGCCACGATAAATTCGGCCAGGCCGCGTATGTCGTTGCCGGCGGCATCTACTCCCGAGCGCAGATAATACTCGGGGCGATGAATGAAGCACACTATATCGGCGTCCTGCTCGATGGCACCCGACTCACGGAGGTCACTCAGCTGCGGGCGCTTGCCGTCTTTGCTGTCGGCACCGCGCGACTCCACACTACGGTTGAGCTGCGACAGCGCCACGATGGGTATGTTAAGTTCCTTGGCAAGCTGCTTGAGCGAGCGCGAAATCATGCTGACCTCCTGCTCGCGCGAACCGAAGCGCATGCCCGAGGCATTCATGAGCTGAAGGTAGTCGATGATGATAAACTTTACATCATGTTCCCTCACGAGACGGCGCGCCTTGGTTCGCAACTCAAATATGGATAGAGAAGCCGTGTCATCGATATAAAGCGGAGCACCATAGAGATGCTTCACGCGCGACATGAGCTGATCCCACTCCATAGGCGAGAGCTGGCCGCTCTTGATTTTTTCACCCTCGATTTCGCAGGTATTCTGTATCAGACGGTTCACGAGCTGAAGATTCGACATTTCGAGCGAGAAAATCGCCACAGGAATGTTGCTCGATACGGCCATATTCTTGGCCATCGAGAGCACGAAAGCCGTCTTGCCCATCGCCGGACGGGCGGCAATGATTATGAGGTCGCTGCTCTGCCATCCCGAGGTGAGTTTGTCGAGCTCGTGATAGCCCGATTCAAGACCTGAAAGACCGGTGGCACGGTTGGCGGCAGTCTGTATCTGGTCTATAGCCTGACCGATCACGGGGTCGATCTGCGTGACATCCTTCTTCACATTTCGCTGTGAAATCTCAAAGAGTTTTCCCTCGGCTTCCTGAAGGAGATCATCGACATCGTAGGTCTCGTCAAACGCCTGAGCCTCGATCTGCGAGGCAAATTTTATAAGCTCGCGGGCGAGATATTTCTGAGCCACGATGCGCGCATGATATTCCACATGAGCGCCCGAAGCCACGCGCGAGGTCAACTCCGAAATGAAAAGCGGACCACCCACCTCATCGAGCTGCCCCATCTGGCGCAACTGATCGGTGACCGTGAGCAAGTCGATAGGTTGCTGCGAAGCACCGAGCGACTGGATGGCGGCATAAACTTTCTGATTCACCGGGTCGTAAAACGACTCCGGTTTCAATATATCACACACCACCGAATAGGCGTCGCGCTCAAGCATGAGAGCGCCTAACACCGCCTCTTCCAGATCCTTATCACGCGGCGGTATGCGTCCGCCGTAGTCCTGAAGATTATTCTGAGGTTTCTGTCGGTTATTGTATTGTCGCTGTTCCTGTGGCATGGCTATTGATTATTTTTTTGCAAATTTAGCAAGAAAAAGGGCTTTTGCGGAAAGTTGGCGGTCAAAAGTTATTCATTTTTTTATATACACTCTCTTAACACGCGGCGACACCCAAGTGAGCACCTCGTAGGGAATCGTGCCGAGAATGTCGGCTATGCGTTCCACCGGCGCGTCAGGCCCGAAAATCTCCACTTTATCGCCCACCTTCACATCAGGCACATCGGTGACATCGATCATGCACAGGTCCATACATATGTTTCCTATCGTCGGACAGTCCACACCCTTTACATTAAAAGCTACCGCGCCACGGCTCAACAGGCGGTTGATTCCGTCGGCATATCCCACGGGCACGGTGGCTATCACACTCTCGCGTGAGGTCACACCCTTGCATCCGTATCCCACCGGTGTACCGGCAGGCCAATGCTTGAGCGAAATGATATGGGTGAAAAATGAAGCTACGGGACGCAATGAAGATTCATCCGGCAGTGGTGATACACCATAGAGTCCTATGCCCAGACGGGCAAGTTCATACTTGCTGCCCTGCTGCGCAAAACGCATCATTCCGGCGGTGTTGAGTATATGACGGGCGAAATCGTAACCGATTCTCTCGCGTAACCGAGAGGTCATCTCCTCAAATCTTTCCAGTTGCTTTTCAGTATATTCATCCTTATCAAGACAGTCGGCGGTAGCGAGATGGCTGAAAGCCGATGCCACTTTCACGGCGCGGGTCGACGCAAGCCTTGAAGCTATCTCATCGATATGGTCGTCAAGAAATCCCACGCGGTGCATTCCCGTGTCAAGCTTGATATGAACGGGATAATCGGTCACTCCGTATCGCTCGGCTTCCTGAATGAGGCGGTCAAGTTCTTCGAGCGAGAACACTGCCGGCTCAAGATGCGAAGCAAACAGTGCCGGATAGCGATTGGTGATAGGATTAAGCACCATGATGGGCATGGTGATACCCGCCTCACGCAATTTCACCCCCTCGTCAATCACGGCTACGGCAAGATAGGCGGCGCCGAGACTTTGCAGAGCCTTGCCTATCTCAACCGATCCCATGCCATAAGCCGAGGCCTTAACCATGGCCACGAGTCGGGTCGACCTGGGGAGCAGGCTGCGGTAATAATTGAAATTATGGGCGAGAGCATCAAGATCCACTTCGAGCGAAGTATCGTGACCGGCGGTCATGCACACGTCGGCAAACTCGGCCAACGCTCCGCCCCGACGTCCGAAAAGCAATATCTGACTGTCGCGCATGAGAGTGCCGTTCTGATAGCTCGACAGAATATACGGCATCACCGGATTGCACACCTCCACATAGTCGGGGAGGTCGATACTGCCGCTTATCTCCGACAGTTCAGCCGACATATTGTAAATTTTCTCCACGCCGAAGGCGCGGGCGAGATCAAATGCCTCAAAATACTTATCCTTTATCTGCTCTTCGGTCTTGCATCCGGCCGGCAACAACAGGTCGCCGAGCACAAGCACATGCCGCTTTTCAGGCGAAGAATGACGGCGGAAGAAGTCAAGAGCCTCGCGGAGCGAACGAATATCGGAAGTAAACTGGTCGTGGAATATCGTGTTGCCGAATTCCCCTTCATATATTTCCCTGCGCTTGTCGACGAGCGGCAACGCACTCACGCCTGAAGCATCATAGCCCATGAACTCGGTCACCTCCGCAGCAAGAGCATGATATATCGAGGGATAGTCGCCGGTGGTGACAGGGTGCAGAGTTGCCCGGGTCATCTCGCGCAACACCTCCCCAACCTCAGGATCACTGTCGGCATAAAATATATCGCGGCAGCGGGCAAGCAATTTCACTTTCTCGATTATCTTCTCGCGGTGAGAGGCGAAAGCGCTGTCGTGCTCGTCGGTAATCGGAGTAATTACTCCGGTCATGCTCTCGTCGGGCAGACAATCAAGGCGTAATTCAGCCTGACCTGGGCCGTCGATACCTATCTCCACTATCGCTACGTCAGGGCGTGGATGGTCATTCACATTCATATCACACACTGCCAGAGGCAAGCCTATTCGCGAGTTCCAGCTGCGCGGACTGCGCACTACCCTGCACTGACCGTTGAGTGTATTAAAAATCAGTTCCTTGGTGACGGTCTTTCCTATGCTGCCGGTAATCACTATCAGATTACTGAAACCTTTTATTCGGCTGCAGGCAATGCGGTTCAATGCCTCAGGCACATTTTTCACCACTATAAATGTTGCGTCGATATTGAAGCAATACGGGGGAATTTCCTCCACCAGAAACATCTTCACACCCTTGGCCGCAAGCTCGGGAATAAAGCGGTGGCCGTCGCCTATCCCGGTGCGGATGGCGGCAAAAACCGTTTCGGCCGGATCAAATACAGAGCGGCTGTCGGCAAGGATATATTTGTAAGCATGGAGCTCGTCATACGACGAGCCTTTTTTTATAAATACGGGAGATATATCGGTTAAGAGCATTATTATAGAATCTGACGGTGATTGTTACGTTTGAAAACCGCTCTGGCCTCCTTGGCCCCGGCGACGGTATCGTTGCTGAAATATACGTCGGAAAACAGGGAGTAGATGTAATCCACGGCTACGTCCGACGGATGTTTCATATCGGCGGCATAGAATCGGTAGTCGCGCAGATCGTCGATAAGCGCCTCGTAGGCCGGAAAATATTCCGCTCCGTCGATAGAGTTGACGGCAAGGTGGAGCGTGGATTTCGAGATGGTGTTACCATGAAGGCCGTCGGCGAGATGGCGTATGGGACTTACGGTAAAAATCACTCGGTGTCCCCGGGCTATAAGTCGTGACACTACCTGCCCGAGTGACGACACTATTTCATCCACCGCGAGCAAGCGGCGGGTAAACGATGTTGCGGGAAACTTGTGACAGTTTCCCACTATTTCCCCGGTAGCGGTGTGAGTAAACACGTAGGCCGAGCCGAGAGTGAGAATTACTGTTGCAGGAGATGAAAGCGCATCAACAATGCGGCTGAAATCGTTATTGACGGTTTTTATAACTTCATCAGCTGCCTCACCGCTGTAGCGCGAAGCGAATGTGAGGCAGTGGTAACCTCGCATTCCCTCGGTAAGGTCATCGGCGGTAAACATCCGCCGGTCAAGCGCCCTGTCAAGAATACGGGCGAGAACGGCAGGATTGTACACCGGGCCGAGCGGATTGGCGGTTACGTTGAAGCCGTCGATGCGCAGCCTCTCGCCCACTTCATCGGTAAAACATGAGCCGAGCATAAGCAGCGGGGTGGAATGATCCACCTTCACGGCTGCGGGTGCGGGATGTAATTCCGTGCGAAATTGCATGTCAAAACATCTGATAGTCAGTCGAGAGTACCTGGAACTCGGTGCGGCGGTTGATCTGATCGGCCACGGCCTGCTCCTCCTCCGGAAGAGCTTCTATGAATGCTTCATCGAGAGTGACGCCTTCCTCAAACTGAGGGAATTCCCTCGCCAGACGCTTGGTGATAACCTTGGGTCGCGATTTTCCGTATCCCTGATATTGCAGGCGGTCAGGGGCGATACCCGCCTCGATCAGATAGTCGATAACTGACTTGGCACGCCGTGCCGACAGGTCGATATTATATTCCTCCGAGCCGTGGCGGTCAGTGTGCGAAGCCATCTCCACGGTGATGTTGGGGTTGTCGTTGAGAAGCACCACCAGCTCGTCAAGAGCCGATTTCGACTCGGGGCGAAGCGTAGCCTTGTCGTAGTCATAGAATATATTCTCAAGAATGTTGGGTTTGGTGACCGACGCGAGTATGAAGTCAATGTTATACTCTGCATCCTCCTCGGCTGAGTCGGAGGTAAACTGCTGGCGAGCGTTGAGGTAACCTTTGGCACCGGCCAGCATCACATATCTCACTCCGCGCTGCAGCGGGAAAGAGAAGTATCCGTCGGGGCGGGCTATGGCGCGCTGGTTGGAGCCGTCGTCGCCCACTATGCGTATCACGGCGTTAGGCACCGGTTCTTCATCCTTATCAAGCACCCATCCTGAAATCAATATCTTCAGGTCGGGCAACTCAAATGAATATATATGGTCGCGACCGTTGCCGTCGCCACGGTTGGAACTGAAAAATCCGGCCTCGCGCGAGGGAGTTTCGTAGGTGATACCGAAGTCGTCGCCCTCACTGTTGACAGGTGCGCCCATATTCTCCACGAGCCATCCGCCCGAGGGAGTGAGAGTCGCACGGAATATGTCGAGGCCGCCCAGTCCGGGGTGGCCGTCGGAAGCAAAGAACAGCACCGAGTCAGTAAGCAGGTAAGGAAACATCTCGTCGCCGGGAGTATTGATGGCCTTGCCGAGATTCTCAAGCGATCCGGCACGCTCCTTAAGGTTGATGCGCCACAGGTCCTTGCCACCTTCACCGGGCATATCGGAAGTAAAGTAAAGATATGTGCCCGACGGACTTACGGCCGGATGTCCGAACGACGCCACAGTATCGTTGATGACCTCAAACTTGACCGGAGCGCTCCACTTGGCATCGCTGCGCTGCGAGGTCCATATCTCCACGCCGGTGCTGCGGTTGGGCTCGCGCCGCGCGCGGGTGAGATACATCGTTGAGCCGTCGGAGGTGAACGATACTATACCCTCATCCATCTCACAGTTGAGCTCTCCTTCCACCGGCTCGGGGCGCTGCCACTCGCCGCGCTCGTTTTTCTTTGCCATCCACACGTCGCTGCGCTTCATGCCGGTGACTTCGCTGCGGTTAGTACCGGTGACTTTCTCGTTGGTGGTGGTGAAGTAGAGCACATCGTCGTTATACATGGGAGCGAAATCGGCTCGGCGGGAATTGAACAGTTTAGCGTTTTTCACCACATATCGCGTGGGATTTTTCTTTATATCCTGAGCCTTGCGTGCGCCTGCCAATCCGTTGGCTGCTGTGGCGTTGTCGGGAGCGAGGGCAAGAAATTCCTCATATGTCTTTATGGCACGATCATATTTCCCGTCGCCGTGAAGACACTGAGCCATGCGCAATATCGC
>JAIDSW010000199.1 GCA_029061025.1 Duncaniella sp. | reverse complement strand
AACATATCCCGTCCGCGCCCTTCCGATTCGATAGTAAACGAGTAGGCGGCCAGATCCCTCACTGAGATCTCGTCGCCGGTCACGTTACGGTAATCGGCCTTGAGCTTGAATTTCTGAAAATCGAGATTATCACTGAAAAATCCCGAAAATTCCCGCACCCAGCGTCGGCACGAGGCATCGGCAAGCACATTCACGTCAACCGTCACCCTGCTGTTGTCACGCAACCACAACTCTGCGGTGCTGTATTTCCCCCGGAGTGTATCACAGCCGGTTTCCACATTTCTTATTGCCGCCGGCATGCGGGGAGAGGGTACGATGCTCACCCAGTCAGACCACGAAAAGTGATGCCCGCATTTGTTACTCACGCTGTCGAGTCCGAGATGGTCGGTAAACCGGTAATACGACTCGCTTTTCAGCACCCTCGGCTTTGTCCAGCCCTTGAATTTCATTGACATTGACATCCCCGGGGTGAGCATGAAATCCACCATCTTCTCCCGAAACAGAAACACCGTATCGGTCATGGTACTGAGCGTGGAATATTCCCTCACGTATCCGAGCACATGAAGCACTTTCAGGCGAGGGGATTCCACAATCACTTCGGGGAGCACCGTTGACACAGCTTTCATGAAAACCGTGTCGGTTGCCTCCCGGGTGAGATTACCCTCTTTGTAACCGAGACACCTGACGGTAGCTGGAAGCCGGTCAACAGCGATATGAGGAATGTAGCCTTTTCCGTCGGCAACTCCCATGAGACGTCCCCGGGAATCAAACACCGAAGCACCGGGTAGCGGTCTGAGCGTCGAGGCATCGACCACTGTCTGCCCCGCGGCCTGAAAAGCCGGGAAAACAAGTAACAGCATGATGAGAATGACGGTCGGTTTCATGACAGTGATGCCGCAAAAGGATGCCGTAAAATTAATTAAACTCTCATCACGCAAGCTATTAAATAATTGTAAAATATACCAATATTTCCTATACGGCGACAAAGTATCGTGATACCGCATGGTGAATTAATGAAAAAAACGGTGCATTCACGTTAATTCCTCGAAAAAATTCTTACCTTTGCGTTGATAATTTCACAATTAATTATAATGGCTATTGTATCGAAAAAAATGGCGCTGGATTACCACAAGTATCCGCGTCCCGGTAAAATAGAAGTAATCCCTACCAAACCTTATTCTACCCAAAACGATCTTTCGCTCGCCTACTCTCCCGGCGTGGCTTACCCGTGCCTTGAGATTCAGAAAGACCCGTATGACGCATATGAGTATACTGACAAGGGCAACCTTGTAGCTGTGATTTCCAACGGCACGGCAGTGCTCGGTCTCGGCGACATAGGTCCTCTCGCCGGTAAGCCCGTGATGGAAGGTAAGGCTCTACTTTTCAAGATATTCGCAGGACTCGACTGCTTCGATATTGAAATCAACGAGAAAGATCCCGATAAATTCATCGAGATAGTCAAATCCCTCACCCCCACTTTCGGCGGTATAAATCTCGAGGATATCAAGGCTCCCGAGTGTTTTGAGATCGAAACACGTCTCAAAGCCGAGTGTGACATCCCCGTGATGCACGACGACCAGCACGGCACATCGATAATTTCGGCTGCCGGACTGCTCAATGCCCTCGAAATACAGGGTAAGGATATTCATGACATAAAGCTCGTGGTCAACGGAGCGGGCGCGGCAGCCGTATCGTGCACACGGCTTTATATCGCGCTTGGTGTTCGTCCTGAAAATGTGGTGATGTGTGACAGCAAGGGTGTGATCACCAAGAAGCGTGACCGTCTTACACCACAGAAAGCACAGTTTGCCACCGATCGCGACATCACCACCCTTGCCGAGGCCATCAAGGACGCCGATGTATTCCTCGGTCTCTCGGTGAAAGATGTGCTCACCCCCGAGATGGTGAAGACCATGGCACCCAAGCCCATCGTGTTTGCCCTCGCCAACCCCGATCCCGAGATCAGCTACGAGGCCGCCATCGCCGCACGTCCCGACATCATAGTAGCCACCGGCCGCAGCGATTATCCCAATCAGATTAACAATGTGCTCGGTTTCCCCTACATATTCCGCGGTGCGCTCGACTGCGGCGCCACCGAGATCAACGAGACCATGAAGATTAAAGCCGTATACGCCATCGCCGAACTTGCGAAGCAGCCAGTGCCTCCGGTGGTGAATGCCGCCTACGGCAAGACCAATCTACACTTCGGCCGCGACTATATCCTTCCCACGGCACTTGATCCCCGATTGCTCACATGCGTGGCTCCCGCTGTGGCCCGTGGCGCTATGGAAAGCGGTGTTGCCCGCCGCCCCATCGAAAACTGGGAGGCCTACGACGAGAAACTGCGCCGCCTGAAAGGCTACGAGCGCAAGGTAATGCGCCGTCTCAACGACGAGGCACGCTCCAACCCCAAGCGTGTGGTATTTGCCGAGGCCAACACCGACAATATGCTCCGCGCGGCTTCGATAGTGGCAGGCGACGGACTTGCAATTCCCGTGCTTCTCGGCAATGAGGAAATGATAGCAAAACGCGCTCAGCGTCTTGGTATCGACATCACCGGTCTTGAAATCATCAATCCACGCCACGACCGCGAGGCAGTGCGCCGCGACCTTTTCGCCAAGCAGCTTTCCGAGAAGCGCCGCCGCGACGGTCTCACCTATCCCGAGGCTCTCGAAAAGATGTTTGACCGCAACTACTTCGCCATGATGATGGTGGAGACCGGCCAGGCCGATGCCGTAATCACCGGCACCCGCTCGGCAAGCAGCCATGTGGGCGAAATCGCACGCGAGGTTGTGGGTATACGCAAAGGTTACAACCACTTCGCTACCATGCACGTGCTTGAGACGAAGCGAGGCACATTCTTCATGGCCGATACGATGGTCAACGGCGATGCCGACGAGGATGCCCTGATGGATATAACCCGTCTGGCCAAAGATGCAGTGGAATTTTTCGCTCAGACTCCGGTAATGGCTATGGTATCTTACTCCAATTTCGGCTCCAACAAGGCTGCCGAAAGCTCTCATGTGCATAATGTGGTCGAGAAGATGCAGGAGATGTATCCCACCCTCGCCATCGACGGTGAAATGCAGATCAACTATGCGCTCAACCGCAAGCAGCGCGACGAGATTTATCCTTTCACCCGCCTCAACGGCCGCGATGTCAATACACTCATCTTCCCCAACCTTTCGGCCGCCAACGCAGCTTATCGCATGATGCTCGAAATGGGACTCGGCGAATCGATCGGCCCGATCCAGATGGGTCTCAACAAGCCTATCCACTTCATCAATATCGATGCCGACGTGCGCGACATTATCAATCTTACCGCCATCGCGTCGATTGATGCCGCAGCCGAAGAATCGAAAGTGCTCGAACGCGCCAACTCCTAATTCATCACAAGAAACATATTCATTTAATCGATAAACAATTATGAAATCTATCAAATCCTTCCTCCTTGTGCTCGTGCTCATGCTCGGCACTGCCTCCGCAGCCCAAGCTCAGTTCCGCTTCGGTATCAAAGCCGGTGTCGCCATCAACTCTATCAAGTTCAGCGACGTAAAGGAATCGTTTAACTCTGACAATCAGGCAGGTTTCCTCGGTGGTGTGACCGCTCAGTTCACTGTGCCCGTCATCGGTGTAGGTGCTGACCTTTCAGCTCTCTATGTGCGCCGCAACGCCAAATTCATGTCTGAGACAGGTCTTGAAAAGGCTAACCGTGACTATATCGAAATCCCCCTCAACCTTCGCTGGAACATCGGTCTGCCCGGTGTAGGCAAGGTTGTGGCTCCTTTTATCACCACCGGTCCTTCGGTCGCTTTCCTCTGCTCGAAGAGCGCTTACAAGGATTTCACTAATAAGAAAGCTGACTGGGCATGGAACTTCGGTCTCGGTCTCCAGCTCTTCAACAAAGTGCAGATAGGCGCAAGCTATGGTCTGGGTCTGTCCAAGGCTCTCAAGTTTGCAGGTCAGGGTCAATACGTGGGCGATCCCGTTCCCGGTAAGAACCGCTACTGGACCGTAACTGCGGCTTATCTTTTCTAAGATAAAAACCATCTAACATTTAATGACTTACCCCGAAAGATTTGAATCTAAAATAGGGTTCGACGGTGTAAGGTCGATCATACGGCAACGGTGTCACTGCGAAGGCGGGCGCCGTTGCTGCGATGATATGGCTTTCATGACCGATCCCGCAGCCGTGGCTTCGGCACTGCGCGCTACCGACGAGATGCGCGCGTCGCTCGAGGCTTCGGAAACCCTACCCCTCGACGAAGTAGCCGATATCGACGCCGAACTGCGTGCGGCGAAAGTTGTGGGACATTTCCTGTCGGTAGCCGAACTCGTAAAGGTGCGCAAAGTGCTCCGCTGCACCCGTGCGGTGTCCGACTTTTTCAGCAGGACTGCCGCCGACGAAGGCAGGCAGCTTTATCCGGTGCTTGCCGATATTGCCGCACCTCTTGACCCGTGCCCTGCCGTAGCTTCATTAATCGACAGAGTCCTCGACCAGAACGGAAACGTAAAAGACAACGCCTCCCCCGCTCTTGCCGATATACGGTCGCAACTGCGGTCAATGTCGGGACGTGTCAACTCAATCATGCGGCGCGTTATGGCACAGGCTATCAGTCAGGGGCTGCTGGATGCCGACACATCGCCGGGTATACGCGACGGCCGACTTGTAATACCGGTCTCGCCCATGAACAAGCGAAAGATTCCGGGAATCGTTCATGATGAATCAGCCTCGGGCAAGACCGTATTTATCGAACCTGCCGAGGTTGTCGAGGTCAACAATCTCACCCGCGAGCTGCAGATCGAGGAGCGACGCGAAATCACCCGCATACTCACTGCCGTGACCGACGAGATACGCCCTCATGCCGACGAGCTGCTGCTGTCGGCCGATATTCTTTATGAACTTGACTTCATCCGCGCCAAGGGAGTATTTGCGCGCGAGTCACAGGGGCATCTTCCCAACCTGTCGGCGAAGCCCGAGCTTGAATGGTATCACGCCTGTCACCCCGTACTCGAGCGCTCGCTCCGCAAGCAGGGTAAGGAGATAGTACCCATCGACATCACTCTTTCGCCCGAGCGCCGCATTCTCATCATCTCGGGACCTAACGCAGGCGGTAAGTCGGTATGCCTCAAGACCGTAGGTACACTGCAATACATGGCGCAATGCGGAGTGCTGCCTACACTTTATGAAAATTCCCATGTGGGACTGTTTGAGGATATTCTCGTGGACATAGGCGACGACCAGTCTATCGAGGACGACCTGAGTACCTACAGCTCCCATCTGCGTAATATGAAGCTGATGATCAACCGCGGGCGCGATACGTCACTGGTGCTCATCGACGAGTTTGGCGGGGGCACCGAGCCACAGATAGGCGGCGCTATTGCCCAGGCCATTCTCCACAGGTTTAACGACCTGAAGATGTGGGGAGTAATCACCACTCATTACCAGAACCTCAAGCACTTTGCCGACGAGACTCCGGGTCTCGTCAACGGCTCGATGCTCTATGACCGGCACCTGATGCAGCCACTGTTCAAGCTGTCGATCGGCACACCGGGCAGCTCATTCGCGCTCGAAATAGCCCGTAAGACCGGATTGCCCTCGGCGATTATCGACGAGGCTAAGGAAATTGTGGGCTCTGATTATGTAAATCTCGACAACTATCTGCTCGACATCACCCGCGATAAACGCTACTGGGAAAACAAGCGACTCAACATAAAGCAGAAAGAGCATAAACTCGACCAACTTATTGAGCGTTATACCGCCGATGCCGACACGCTCCGCACCCAACGCAAGGAGATAATCGAGGATGCCCGACGGGAAGCCCGACGCATAATCGACGGCTCAAATGCGGCCGTGGAGCGCACTATCAGTGACATACGCAAGGCGCAGGCTGAAAAAGAAGAGACTCAGGAAGCACGACGCCGCCTTCGCGACGAGCGCAAAGGTATCGACTCCACCGACAGCGAAACCGATGCATCGGCTCATCCCCTGCTCCGCAAGGCGCCCCGACGCAAGAAGCAGCATCAGCCTCAGCCTTCGGCCAAACCGGTTGAAATCACCGTGGGCACAAACGTGAAGCTGGAGGGACAGACTACAGTGGGTACCGTTACCGCCATTTCCGGTAAAAATGCTACCGTCACTTTCGGTAATCTCAAGACCACCGTGGCAATATCGCGTCTTGTCCCCACCGCCGGTCAACCCAAGAGCGGGGCTTCAAGCAAAGTCAATTTCGTTTCGTCGGCCACCACCGATGCCTCGCGCGCCCGTCAGCTTAATTTCAAGCAGGAAATAGATGTGCGGGGTATGCGTGTGGATGAAGCTGTACAGGCCGTGACTTATTATATCGACGATGCGGTGCAATTCAATGCCCGTCGCGTCAGGATACTGCACGGCACGGGTACCGGTGCGCTCAAGCAATATATCCGCCAATATCTCTCCACCATCCCCGGAGTGGCGTCTTTTCACGACGAGGATGTGAGACTCGGTGGCGCGGGTATCACGGTAGTGGAACTTAATTGACACTCCATTCCACAATATTTCTTTTGACTCCGTTCCCCGGCATTAATTCCGGGTAACGGGGTCTGATTTCGTCAACGAAGGAGCCGCTTCCGAAAGCGAAATGAACTGGCTGTGAGAAAAAAATTTCATCATACGGGTAATTATTTCGGCTGCGTGGACGTCTATTATATAAAAGCTGATTTCAATGCAATATTCCACTGCCGAGTTTGAGGCACTATATACACGTCACTTCCCGCCGTCGATGAGGCTGGCCATGAGCCTGCTCCACGACGAGGACGAGGCGCGTGATGTGGTACAGGAAGTGTTTCTCAAGCTTTGGGAGACGGATTACAATGTGGAAAATCCGGCTGCGTTCATTCTCCGTGCGGTACGCAACACATGTCTTACCCACTTAAACCGGCTCGATACCCGCGAAAAGATTTTGCGAAGACTGGCGCTCGACGAGCCGCCCGACGATCACGACATCATGCTTCGCAACGAGGAAATCACAATGGCCGTCAAGATTCTGCTTACCCCTAAAGAGCGGGTGACGGTTGAAAAAATCTATTCCGACCGAATGACCTACAAGGAAACGGCTGAATCGCTCGGAGTCTCGGTTGCGGCGGTGAATAAAACCATTGTTTCGGCTTTGAAGAAATTACGAACCCATTTTAAAACCGGTAAATCATGACAGATGAACAGAAAGAAAAACTGATAGCAAAAATGCTCGATGCTCCCGAGTCGCTGTCAGACGATGAACTGGACCTCATACTTCACGATCCCGAGCTGCTCGATATCTACGAAATATCGGCAGCCGTGAGCAGCGCCTGCGCCGGTAAGCCGGAAATAAAAGCAGCAGAAGAATGGGAGCGATTCCGTCCCCGCATCGCACGCAAGCCACGCACTATGCAATGGATCATGCGCGTAGCGGCAATATTCTTAGGCGTGATGTTTACAGCCGGCATTTTGGTAAAAGTCATTGATTACGTTTTCACTCAGGAATCCGCTCCGGTCATAGCCGAAAGTGAGAAAAATGCCGAACCTGAAATACTCATACCCAAAATTTCCGATCCGCCGACAGAAAACAGGGAAAATCTTGCTGTCGCGGCTGTCACCCCTGACCATGCGGTTGCGTCACCGACCGATGAAATCGATATCGATGAGTATCTCATGATACAACAGGCCCGGATCGACAATGAGCTTGCGCTTCAGGATGCAGCCATGTATGAAGATGATTTCTATGAGATCCTGCCGCAACTTGATTTAACCGGCGATGAGTATGCGCTCATTTTTGCCGAATTAAGAGAAATAACATTGGAATAACTAAATAAACCAAATATATATGAAAAGAATATTTCGCCACCTGATTCTGCTCACCCTTATTGCTATGCCTGCGGTTGCATCGGCGCAATCCAACATCAAGAAAGCATTCGACGCAATCATCAACTGCAAGCAGGCGCAGATAACCGAAAGCCATTCGCTTGACAAGGATCCGGATACAAATAAAAAAACCGGGCAGTGTGATATCTACAATTTCGTGCTGCCAGTGGAAGATATTAACCTTGTAAACAACGTAATAGCGGCTTTCCGCAAAGACAGCGAACTTGCCTACAGCTTCAAAAGCGGGACATCGCAGCCTAAGGATGAGCATTCCATAGTCTTGGCAGCCGGAGAAGGTAACGACAACGGCGTGCAACTCAGCGATTGGGGGAGCGACTATATGTATGCGCTTTTTCTTGCTCCCTCAAGTGAGGATAAAGAGAGAAGACACCGCTATGCCTATGGTCTCAGCTATAAAAAAGAAAAAGGAAAAATCACGGGAAAACTTCTGGTCACATATGCCACTACACTGAAAGTGCGACAGGATGCAGCGCAGGCACGTCAGGGGGCAATCGTTGTCGTGGTCGAGTCATGGTTTGATCAGGTGATGAATTGTTTACAAAAGATGAGAATATCCGATCCCACGCAACGCATGCGTCTTGCCTCTAAAGTTTATTCCCTCATACGTGATTCTTCAAACTACCAGGATGTTACCGATGCCGACAAAGATACCATCCGTGAGGTACTGAAAGCGATGCTGACCGAGAAAGAGTATTATTCAAATCCGATTGTATATTCGCTGCTCAACCGATGCCTTACCACTCTTAAATAGTCATATTACCTAAATATAGGTATTTGGCAAGCGGATTTTTTTCATGAACTTTGTAGTGCTGAAACTGTATTTCAAAGTGCAAGTATGAGACTATCCGAAGCCAAGACCGGCGAGAAAGTCGCCGTGGTAAAAATATTGGGTCACGGTGCATTCCGCAAGCGCATGATGGAAATGGGATTTGTGCGCGGCCGCGAAATCACCGTGCTCCTCCACGCTCCGCTTCTCGACCCTATCAAATATTCGATCATGGACTACGAGGTGTCGCTACGACGCTCGGAGGCCGACCTTGTGGAAGTGAAGCCGCTTCCTGTGGAAGAAAGCGACCGCACGCGCCTTCACACCGACACTGTTGACTGCGACGACCTGCCCCTCTATTATCCCGAGCACGCAGAGCATGGCCGTCATGTGATAAACGTGGCGCTCATAGGCAACCCCAACTGCGGAAAGACTTCGCTTTTCAACATAGCTTCGGGTGCCCGCGAGCATGTGGGAAACTATAGCGGCGTGACGGTCGACGCCAAGTCGGGTCATTTCCGTTTCAAAGGCTACCGCATCAATCTTGTCGATCTGCCGGGAACATATTCGCTTGCAAGCTATTCGCCCGAGGAGCTGTATGTGCGCCGGTATCTGAAAGACGAGACTCCCGACGTGATTGTCAACGTAGTCGACGGCTCTAATCTCGAGCGAAATCTCTATCTCACTACCGAGCTTATCGACATGGATCGCTCGATGGTGATAGCTCTGAATATGTATGACGAGCTGAAAGATAAGGGTATACAGCTCGAATACGAGACACTCGGCAAGATGATAGGAGTGCCCGTAGTTCCCACCACCGCCCGCACAGGCGAAGGTATCGACCGGCTTTTCGACACGGTGATACAGGTTTACGAAGGCACATGCGACGCCGTAAGGCATATTCATGTGCACCTCGGTCAGGAATTGGAAAAAAGCGTTACGGCTCTTAAAGACCACCTGAAATCCGACGGCTACATCGGCCGCCATTTCTCGCCGCGCTATCTTGCCATCAAGTTGCTTGAAGGTGACCGTGAGGTGGAAAAACTCATCAGCGAGTCACCTGAGGCTACCGAGATTCTCACACTGCGCGACAGCGAGGTAAAACGCCTCGCCGAAATCAACGCCAACGATGACATAGCAGCTCTCATAGCAGGGGAAAAATACGGCTTCATCGCCGGAGCGCTTGCCGAGACTATGGAAAAAGTGGAGGTGGAAAAAGTCACGTCAACCCATATCATCGACGCTATAGTCACCAACAAACTTTTCGGGTTTCCGCTGTTTTTCCTCATCATGTTCTTTATCTTCTGGGCTACATTCTCCGTGGGAAGTTATCCTATGGAATGGATCGAGGCAGGCGTGGCATGGATAGGCGATACAGTTCGCGCTCTGATGCCTGCCGGCATGCTTAAAGATCTTATAGCCGACGGTATCATAGGAGGCGTGGGAGGCGTGATAGTGTTTCTTCCAAATATTCTCATACTATATGCCTGCATATCGTTTATGGAAGATTCGGGATATATGGCGCGCGCGGCTTTCATCATGGACAAGCTCATGCACTGCATAGGTCTCCACGGCAAGTCTTTCATTCCTCTGGTGATGGGATTCGGGTGTACCGTTCCGTCAATTATGGCCTCACGCTCAATCGAAAGCAGTTCGAGCCGATTCATTACCATACTCATAAATCCGTTCATTTCCTGCTCAGCCCGACTACCGCTCTACGTGCTTCTGATAGGCACATTCTTCCCCGCCCATGCTGCCCTCGTGTTTGCCGGGGTGTATTTCGTGGGGATACTGGTGGCGGTATTCACCGCCCGACTGCTGCGACGGTATTATTTCAAGGCCGATGTGACGCCTTTCGTGATGGAGCTCCCCCCCTATCGTGTACCGACGTTGAAAACCACCCTCCGCCACATGTGGGCCAAAGGGGAGCAATATCTCCGCAAGATGGGTGGCATCATACTTGTGGGCAGCATTATCGTGTGGGCGCTCAACTACTTCCCTCGTCACGATGATGAAGCGGCAACTGCCGATAATACGATCGAAGCTGCCGTATCAGCCGATGATTCTTCGATAGATCCGTCGCGCGACAGTTACCTTGAGATGATGGGAAAGGCAGTCAATCCGGTAATGCAGCCGCTCGGTTTCCACTGGAAAGCCACGGTGGCGGCCATAGCAGGTGTACCGGCCAAAGAAATAGTGGTGTCAACGCTTGGAGTACTTTATACCGGACAGGAAGAGATCGACGACAACTCGCTTGGAACTCGACTCACCGCCCCAAATCCCGCTACTGGTAAACCCGACTTCACAGCTGCAGCAGCACTCAGTTTCATGATATTCATTCTGCTCTATTGCCCCTGCATTGCTACAGTTACTGCAATCGTGAAAGAGACCGGCAACATTGGCTACGGAATTTTCTCCGTGGTCTACAACACCCTCATCGCCTGGATAATAGGATTCGTGGTGTACCAGATAGCGATATTGTTCTAATCTTTCCGATTCGCAGTAAAGAAAAGTTCCGGTGAGTTTCTTTACCGGGAAGAGAAGGATTTCACCCCGGAGGGGTCGACATCTTATTAGCCGCGGGTGCTCGCCACCCGCGGTAACAGTGACAAATAAATATCAGCCCTGGAGGGGCTGGACAACGACACGGTATAATCTTTGCAGACGACACAATGCGTCCCACCGGGTCGCGAGCTTATAGTCAGTTTTCCCCGCACTGAAGTGCTCGGTTTCTGACAATAATGTGCCTCCGGCACCAACAGAGTTGTTAATTCGGTTGAATCTGCTGTTCAGCGCAGGCGGTTGGCTGACTCAAGGAGGTCGCGGTCATGGTCGATGCCGCGCTTGGCAAATATCTCGAAGGCAAGCGCGCCAAGAAGCAGGAAGCTGCTCCAACCGATAACCGTATTATATCCCTCGGGGCCGGAAAACACGATATAGGAGATTATGGCCGCGTCAAGCACAGTGAACAGCATCGAGAAATTCAGCACCCAACGCTGAAGCCTGAGATCATTATACAGGAAAATGTCGATGAGTAGCATCAGCGCCGTCAGTCCCATGGGAATGGCAAGCGCAAGCTCACCGATGGGGAGGAGCGCCGCTACTACTTCGGGATCGGCAAGACTTACATAATAAGCCACAGGCATGAAAAAGGTTACCGTCACGCACACTACAGCGAGCAGCAGGTAAAGGGTCTGGATTCGTTGGATCTGCATATGATATTGAATTTATGGTTTTCAGTAATCACAAAGTTACCTAATTTTTTATTAACCTTAGCAACAAAATCCGAGTCATTTTCATTAATTTTGTAAAAAATTTTGTCTATGAATACTCCCCGCCCACTCATACTTATCAGCAACGATGATGGTGTAGATGCACCCGGTATAGAATTTCTCGCCCGCGTGGCGTCGCGCCACGGCGACGTGGTGGTGGTAGCCCCCGCTTCGGCACAATCGGGTAAATCGTCGGCTCTTACGGTCAACTCCCCGCTGATGTTAAAGCGTCAGGCCGGATATGCGGGCTGCGATGCCGAGGTCTACAGCGTCAACGGCACTCCTGTAGATTGCGTCAAGGTGGCTCTGCACGCCGTCGTCACGCATCGTCCCGCACTGCTGCTTTCGGGCATGAATCACGGCTCAAACGCAGCCGTCAACAATATCTATTCGGGCACGATGGGTGCCGCGATGGAGGGGTGCGTGGTAGGTATTCCATCCGTTGGATTCTCTATCCTCAGCCATTCATGGGAGGTGGACATGAAACCGACTGAGCAGTATGTCGACAGGGTGATACATTATGTCCTTACCCACGGGCTACCCGACGGGATATGTCTCAACGTGAATTTCCCTGCTTCACCCGAAGTGAAGGGACTGAAAGTGACCCGTGCGGCACGAGGATACTGGAGCGAGGAATACGCCGACTATACCACCCCCGACGGAAAACCGTTTTACTGGCTTACGGGAAATTTCATAAATCTTGAGCCTGAGGCAGCTGACACTGATGAATACTGGCTTAAACGTGATTACGGCTCGGTAGTTCCCATACGGCCTGACCAGACGGCGCTCGACATGATGTCGGGGCTGTCGTCACTTTCCGATTGAACTGAAAGTGCGCCGTCGCTTCACATAATATTCAATTAGAATATCAGGGTTACCGGCTATCAGATCTGCCGTCGCATCTGAAGTGACGACATCATGCTTCATGCGCGAATAGTCGCGATGCGCACGCCACACGGCCCTGGCATTGCCGAAGTCAAGTGTGATGGCATATTTCACAAATGCCAGTGTATCAAGCAAGCGGCGCCTGATGAGCCTCCACGCCCTGCCCTTCTCAGGCAGATTTTTATGAAGCATGAGAAGATTGTTGCGGAAATTAAGGTAGGTCTTGCGCGGATTCTCGGCAGGCAGACTCCCCCCGCCGAGGTGATAAACATGTGAAGCGGGACAACACCACACCTCTCCCCCGCGCAACTGCATGCGCCAGCACAGATCTATTTCCTCCATATGGGCGAAAAAGCTGCTGTCGAGGCCTCCGGCTGCCATATAGGCGTCATTTTCCACCAAGAGTGCTGCTCCCGAAGCCCACATTACCTTTGCGGGCTCGTCGTATTGGCCACGGTCAGTCTCGACATCGGCAAACACACGGCCTCGACAATAGGGATAACCGTTTTTATCGAGAAATCCGCCGGCGGCTCCGGCATATTCAAACCGGTCTCGGTCGCAATAGCTCAATATCTTGGGCTGCACGGCAACGGCAGCGGGATGCGCCTGCATGAAATCATACAGAGGCGTGATCCAGTCATCGTCGACCGCCACATCGGAGTTAAGCAAAATTGTATATTTGAATCGGGGGGCTACGGCAGCAATGGCCTTGTTGTAGCCCTCGGCAAATCCGTAATTCCTGTCAAGCCGCATCACTTCCACATCGGGAAAATTTTCCTCCAGCCATGTCACTGAATCGTCGGTCGAGCCATTGTCGGCCACTATCAGTCGGGCAATATCTCCGGGGATATTGGCAGCGACCGATGGCAGAAACTCCTCCAGGAGCTTGCGACCGTTCCAGTTAAGAATTATTACCGCGACGGGCTGAGCTGATTTTGTCATAGGAATTATCGTCGGCAAAAGTTACGGGAATTTTCCAGCGCTTATGGCTCCAGAGCCATATCGCGGGGTTGCGGCGTATGGTCATCTCAAGCATGCGTGCATATTGGTCGGTGAGCTGATAGGGTTCGGTGGCTGAAGCGTCTTCAGTCATGAGCCGGGTGGTGACACGATAGTAACCTCTCGAAATCTTCTCCATATCCCAGTAGACGGCTGCCATGCCGAGACGACGCGCCAACTGCTCGGTACCGGTGATGACGGCTGTGGGATGGTTTAGGAACTCGACCACGTGGGTCACATCGCCGTGACTCGGTTTCTGGTCACTCATAAAACCGGTAATCGACACTTTACCGTCTTTACGCAGGCGTATCAGATCACGGAGCACTGATGACTTGGGAAACGAAAGCGAGCCGAAGCGGCTGCGCAGATCAAGGAAATAGCGGTCGAAAAACTTATTGCGCAGCGGGCGGTAAACCTGAGCGAACTCACAGTCGACCGGCGGACGGTGACGGGTGTGGAGGGTGATGGAAGTACCCCACTCCCAGTTACCGCAATGGGAGAAATAACACACGATAGAGCGTCCTTCATCCCAAAGTCGGTCGATGATGTCGACATCCACAAACTCCATGCGGCGCATCATTTCCGCGTCGCTTATATGGTGGAGCTTGATGGTCTCCACAAAGTAATCGGCGAAATTCTTGTAAAACTGCTTTGCGGTAGAGCGCACTTCATCGTCGGTCATGTCGGGAAATGATTCCCTGATATTATTGAATACGACTTTACGGCGGTAACGCACCACGTAATAAAGCAGAAAATAAATGATGTCGGCTAATACATACAGCACACCGAGCGGCAGGTAGGCAAGCGCATGAAGAAGCCATTTTACAGGCATATATATCCATTCCTTCATATCAAGAGCTCTCCTTTCATATTCTCGGGCACGTCAGGATTGAACGTGAGTCGGCAGTTGACTATAGTGTTGGCCTTGGATGGATAAGGAGTTATCTCCACGCGCAGATAATTGTCGGTAAATCCGCCCATGGTGCCGTCGGCCGCCTGATGCTCAAGCAATACCGGTCGCTCACTGCCATCGAAGCGCTCTGAGAATCGGGCAAGTTTTTCATCCGACAGCGCAATCATCTCGGCTGTGCGGCGATGCTTTTCCTCCTGCGATACCACATGCTCTATCTCAAGTGCCTTCGTACCGGGGCGCTCGCTGTAGGTAAACACATGCAGGCGCGAAATATCAAGCGACTCGATAAATCGGCGCGATTCCTCAAACAGTGATTCTGTCTCGCCGCGAGCCCCAACGATAAGATCCACACCGATAAACGCATCGGGGATAAGCCGGCGCACGGTTTCGATCTTATGCCTGAATAGCGCCGTATCATAGCGGCGGTGCATAAGCCGAAGCACCTCATCACTACCGCTTTGCAGAGGAATGTGGAAATGTGGCATGAACCGGCGCGAGCGGGCAACAAATTCTATCAGCTCGTCGGTGAGCAGATTGGGTTCTATCGATGAGATACGGTAACGCTCTATTCCATCCACCTCATCAAGGGCGCGGCACAGATCAAGAAATGTTTCCTCTGTCCCCTTACCGAAGTCCCCGATATTTACCCCGGTCAGCACTATTTCCTTACCGCCGGCGGCTACCACGCCGCGGGCTTGCTCTACAAGCTCGGCTATGCGCGGCGAGCGGCTGCGTCCGCGAGCCATAGGAATGGTGCAGTAAGTGCAGTAATAGTCGCATCCGTCCTGCACTTTTAGGAAATATCGCGTGCGGTCGCCTCGGGAGCAGGAGGGTGTGAATGCCCGTATGTCGCGCGTAGGTGTCACATGCTTTTCCTCAGCGGCACCGTCACCTTGAGCAAGATATGAGCAGATGTATTCTACAAGTTCGGTCTTGCGGTCGTTGCCTGCCACGATTTTCACTCCGGGCAGGAGTGCTATATCGTCGGCCGACAACTGAGCGTAGCATCCCGTCACGACAATGGCGGCATCGGGATAGCGGCGGGCGAATGATCGGATTGTCTGCCGGCATTTCTTCTCGGCAAGCTCCGTGACGCTACATGAATTTATAACAATGACATCGGGAGAATCGCCCGGAAGTGCGCGCGCCACACCTCGGTCGCCAAGCATCGAGGCGATGGTCGATGTCTCGGCATAGTTCAGCTTGCAGCCAAATGTGTGGTACAGCGCCGTATATCGGGTCGACAACTCGTTATCAGTCATTTATGAGCGGTTGTATCTTCGGAAACAATGCCCGCGACGAAACTATGATGCTGATATTGCGGTCATCACGGTAAGATGCGTGGCAACCGTCCGCCTCATGGAGTATGAGCAGTGCGGCGGCTACGTCCCAGGCATGCAGATTCATTTCCCAATAGGCATCAAGCACACCTGCAGCCACGTAGCATATATCCATCGCCGACGAGCCGAGGCGACGGAGTCCGCGCACATGAGGAAGCACTCTGGCCACGACGTCGGCATTATTGTCGGGATTTGTATCTTTGTCGATAGGAAATCCGGTCGATACTACGGCATGTGACAGGAGTTCATTGGTCTTGACCCGTATAGGATTGCCGTTGAGCATCGCTCCCTGACCCTTGACAGCCGTAAATAATTCGTCGGTAAACGGGTCATAGACCACGCCCACCACCGTCTCGCCTTTATACTCGAGAGCTATGGAAGTGCAGCATATGGGTAGTCCGGCTGCAAAGTTGGTGGTGCCGTCGATCGGATCGATTACCCAGCGGTAATCGCTTCCTGATTCTGATTCACCGCTCTCCTCGGCAAGTATTGAATGGTCGGGAAATCGCTTGTGAATCTCGCCTGTAATCAGGGCGTCGCATGCCTTGTCGGCAGGAGTGACTATATCTGCGTCGTTGATTTTGGCTTTCTCGGTGAGAGTGGCAGAGCGGAAATACTCGCGCATGATACGTCCGGCGCCCGATGCCATCTCGACCGCAGCGAGGAGGTATTCGTCAAACGGCGATATGCTGTTGTCAGTCGACATTTTCAATATTGATGGGAAGGGGACGGTTGACAACCTCTTTAAATGAAATCAGTGTCTCGGTACGTCCGCCGCCAAGTTCCTGCAGCTGGCCACGGAGTAACTCGAGCAGATGGCTGTTGTTATGGGCGAAGATCTTGACGAGAATATCGTACTGTCCGGTAGTGTAATGCACTTCCACAACCTCGGGCATGGAGGTGAGCACCTCTACTACCGAATCGAATTTGGTGGGGTCGTTAAGTATGAAACCTACATAGGCACAGGTATCGTAGCCTACTGCAGAGGGATCGATAATCGACTCGAATCCTTTTATCACTCCCAGTGATGTGAGTTTCTGAATACGCTGATGAATCGCTGCACCTGACACATTTGTCTCGCGGGCTATCTCGAGAAATGGCTTTCGTGCATTTTTTGACAGCATTTCAAGTATTTTGAAATCGAGAGAATCGAAATGTTGACGTGACATAGTTATTAATACTCTTCTTTTTTCTTTTATACTTATAAATTGACGTCTGAAAATATGGTCTGACGCGAATTGGTTGCAAAATTAATCATTTTTCATGTCAGTTCAAAATAAAATATCGCTGCCCGACGCATTTTTTTGCCGTCTGGCAGCGATTTTCATATCATTTTGTCAGTTACTCCTCGATTGTGACCAGACGATATTTCTGAGATCCGAGGCCAAGTTCTTCAGCGTGGGTGAGGGTAATCATTCCCTGGCGCGAATTGATGCGTTCGATAAGGGCTTCCTTGCCGGGATCGGTGGAATTGAAAACCATGTCGACACATGCACGGTCGAGTGCAACAGGGTCAAGTGATGCGAATACGCCCAGGTCGCCCATCTCGGGTGCATGCGGGTTGCCGTCGCAGTCGCAGTCGACCGACAGGCGGTTGGCTACATTTATATATAATATACGGTCGCCCGTGTAGTCTATTACGGCTTTAGCAGCCTCGGCCATGGACTCGAGGAAGTCGGGCTGCTCGGCGATATGACGCCATATCGAGTCGGCGCTTTCGATTTTTCCGGCCGAATGGATATAGGCCTTACCGTTTGACGATGCAATTCCTATCGAGATATTTTTAAGTGCTCCGCCGAATCCGCCCATGGCGTGACCTTTGAAATGCGACAACACCACGATGAAATCATAATCGGCCAGATGCTTGCCCACAATGTCTTTGGTAAGGTGCTTTCCCCCGGTGACGGGGATTTCCATTTCTCCGTCGGCATCCATGATATCCACTCCGGCGAGATCGGTAAAACCATGATCTTTGGCGGCCTTGATGTGGGCCTCGGTTGTGTTGCGGTTGCCGGCATAGGCGGTGTTGCATTCTATAAATGTACCGTTGATAACCCTTACGAGGTCAGCGATAAGAGCCGTGTCGAGATGATTGGACTTTTCTGATTCTCCGGTGGAAATTTTGATGCCGATTTTGTTGCCCTCGGCTTTTCGGCCGAGCGCCTCGTAGACTTTCACGAGATTCTCGGGCGTGATGTCTTTGATGTAATAAACGGTGGGAATTGAATCTTCGACAGCAGATTCAGCTGTGGCAGCGGTGGTTTTGCCGGTGCATGATACCGACATCATCAATGCGCCTGAGAGTAAGAGTGATGATAAAAATTTCATAGCTATAATTATGTTAATTGATTTTGAAACGGAAACCGCCCATCGCAGTGAAGCCGGGCATGGAATAGCCGCGGTTTATTATGTAACGTGCGGCCGTGATATTGTCGAGCGTGCAGAATAATGTCAGCGGAGTGCATATGTTCCATTCAATCCTGGCATTGAGAAGTGCATAGCTCTGGAGCTTTATATCGTCGGCTACGTATAGGCGGGCTACACCTTTCACGTTGCCCGACACTGTGACATTCCCGGTCACCCGCCAGTCAGCACCTATGAAATACTGGTGACGCGGTGCTCCGGTAAGGTCGGAAAGTGAGCTGTGGAGAAAGCTGTACATACCGTTAAGCGTGAGTTTACGGTTGACGCGGATGTCTAAAGCAAATTCTATTCCTTTGTTGATAAAGCGGCCGGTATTGCGGTTGCGCATATCCACTACTTCTATCATATTGGAGCCTTTGCTATAGTAAGCAGTCAGCTCTGCCTTGATATTTCGCCCGAAATATTTTGCAACTGATACCTCATAATTCCACATCCTCTCGGGTTGAAGCTCGGGATTAGCCATGCGGTAAAGATACAGTTCGCGAAACGACGGATTTCTGTAACCCATCGATGCCGATGCCTTCACGGTAGTCATCGCTCCGGGATGATACACGACTCCTGCCTGAGGTACCCATCGGGTTGAAAACATATCGCTGTTGGCCATCCTCAAGCCTCCGTTTAATATCAATCGGTCATTCATGACTCCTTGGGCAATCGTGATATAAGGGGAATATTCAGTAATGGTCTTTCGGTCTATCGTAGCCATAGCTCCCGGCTGATGAGCCGCGCCGCCCGACATGGGTATCTCGCCCGAGTACTGCGCGAAATCAAATCCGGCGGTCGCATTCGCCCCTCTCCACAGTGAAAAATTCTGATAAAGCAGTATTCCGAAACGATCGTCAAGGCTATGGAAATGACGGGGATCATCTATATAATGATTTCCCCAACTGTAATATATTCGTCCCGCTCCCGATGTAGAGCCATAGCTGTTGGTCACTGACGCTGACGTCTCCCCACGCGAAACATTCTGATGGTACACGTCGGTCGACTCGGGATTACTGAGGCGAGGGTATACCGGATCATTGCCCTTGAAGTTCATGAGTGTAATATCGGCTGAAAGTTTCCATGCGGCCGACGCATCAACCGACATCTTGGCATATCCGCTCCACTCGCTGAAATCCATGCCGCGGATACTGCCGTCGGTGCGGTCATAGCTCACCGATGCAAGCGCCGAGAAGCAGCCAGCCCGCGAAGTGGCCGTCGCGGTAGACTGCCATGTGTTGTAAGATCCGTATTGCGATGTCAGATCAAGGGTAAACGTGCGGCGCGCGGCCTCCTTGGTGATTACATTTATAGCTCCACCCATGGCATTTGACCCATAAAGCACCGAGCCCGGACCGCGGAGCACCTCTACCCTCTCTACGAAATCTTTACGGTAAAAATCAGCGACATGGTGGGAATACAGCCCGGCAAACTGAGGTTGGCCGTCGACCATCATAAGCACGCCGCTCGCCCTGTCGCCTCCCACGCCGCGGAGCTTGATGTGCCCTGCCCCGCCATTGCTGCTCACTCCGAAACCAAGCACACCGCGTTCGGTGACGAACAGACTCGGCACGCGATCTGACAGTACCGACAGCAACGCCGACGACGAAGCGTGTTCAAGCGTGGAACCATCGATCACACTCACCGTGTAAGGAAGCAAAGCAGCGCTCACCACTCGATTGGACCCGGTGACCACTACCTCACTCAACCCTACAGCCGCAACAGAGTCGACCGGCACATCAGCCGACCGGCCGATAAGGCACACCGGCAGAGCTGCAAGAAAAGACAAAATCCGCTTGAAACTAAACATAATTTTTGAAGATCACTGCAAAATTACTAAACTAAATCATTTCACGCAAACCCATTTCACTAAAAATCAGACCATTTCCCATGCCCAAGAAAAATAAACATAAAAAAGTTCTAAAAAAATTTGCACACATCAAAAATAACGCCTAACTTTGCATCGCAAATGAGGGAAACACCCCGCAGAAGCAACATCGCAAGATGTAATAACAGTTTCGCAAGAAACACCCTGGTGCCATAGCTCAGTTGGTAGAGCAAAGGACTGAAAATCCTTGTGTCCCCGGTTCGATTCCTGGTGGCACCACATA
>JAIDSW010000198.1:4414-8882 GCA_029061025.1 Duncaniella sp. | reverse complement strand
GCAGTTAACAGTGTAGAAGAAATCCTCAGTGCCACACATCACCATCATATTCACCTGTCGCAGCGTGTCGGCGGGAAGTGTTTCGGCAAGATACTTTACCGAGTGGCGCTTCCAGCGCAGCGGATTGGACTCATACGTGCCGAGGCGCTTTGCCATGGTCCACTTCTTGTGAAATTTCTGAGGCGTGATGTCGACGCCCCCGCTCATCGAAGCGGCATTACCCCACACGTCGGGATGGCGCATAGCAAGCCACAGGGCACCGTGGCCGCCCATGCTCAGCCCGTTGACAGCGCGCGAGGCGGGAGAAGCAATCGTGCGGTAATTGCGGTCGATGGCCGGCACAAGATCGGAGGTGATAAAGCACTCCATCTGCATCGTCGGGTCGATCGGCGAGTCCCAGTACCAGCTGTTGCGGCCGTCGGGGCACACGATTATCACTCCATATTGAGTGGCAAGTTCGTCGAGGGGCGTTTTGGAGGCATAATAACGGTGATCGTCGCCGAATCCATGAAGCAGGTATACCACGGGGTAATGCGTTGTATCACCTTCCTCAAGATAGCTGTCGGGCACGGCCACCACGCAGCGGGCGGGAGATAATATATGGGCGGTCTCCACCGAAATCGTGTCGACCGGAGCCACGGCGCCGGCCATCATCGCGGCCAAAGCCGCCGCTATTGTGAGAATATATCGTTTCATTAAGGTGTAATTTCTCGCAAAGATAACGAAATAATTTCATAAATTGCGTATATTTGGGGTGTGGAAAAAGTCAAGACATTTATAAGATCACATAATCTGCTTGCCGACGGAGCAAAAGTCGTGGTGGCGCTGAGCGGCGGAGCCGACTCGGTGGCTCTGCTTCACATGCTTAGTCGCATGGGCTACAGCTGCACGGCCGCTCATTGCAATTTCCACCTGCGCGGAGCTGAAAGCGACCGCGATATGGAATTTGTGATGAAGCTGTGTGTCGACATGAGCATTCCGCTTGTAATCAAGCACTTCGACGTCTATGCCCGCATGAAAGCTACAGGTGAATCGGTAGAAATGGCATGCCGCAGTCTGCGCTACGATTGGTTCCGTGAGCTGGTCGATTCCGCTCCGGGTTCATCACTGGCGGTGGCTCATCATCTCAACGACAATGTGGAGACATTCTTTCTCAATGCGCTCCGTGGCTCGGGAGTGGCGGGAGTGCGGGGGATGCTGCCGCGCGCCGGCTATATAATCCGCCCGTTGCTCGAAGTGACACGCGCGGAAATTGAAGCCTATCTGCGCGCCGAAGGCATAGGCTTTGTGACCGATTCCACCAACGCCGAAAATACTTTCCGCCGCAACCGCCTGCGCAATGTGATTCTTCCCCTTATTGAGGAATACTTTCCCGGTGCGTCGCGAATGATTTCGGCCACCATGAGCAATCTGCGGGCCGACAGCGCGTTGCTTTCTGATTACGATGCCATACTTCGCGATACTTACACCGATGAGACGGGAAGCATCGACGTGGCCGGTCTTGCTGCCGGGCATCCCCACCCTGCCGAGGCTCTCTACCGACTTATGCGCGGCAGCGGCATCACGCAGCAAATGATCGACTCCATAATCGCTGATCCGATGGCTGCCGGACTGACGTTCGGCACGTTCACTCTCGATCGTGGCCGCCTGATACCGCTTGACAATGAGCAGGTGGCGGCTATTACAGTCACGCCAGGCAAGCCCCCTCTCGCCATGAAGCATATCTCTCGCGAGAGCTTTATGCCCCGACGTTCTTCCGATACCATATGGCTCGATGCCGCCGTGCTCGAAGGCAATCCCCGCTTCGAGCTGCGCCCCTGGCGTCAGGGCGACCGCTTCAAGCCGTTCGGCATGAAAGGGAGCAAGAAACTGAGTGACCTGTTCGTCACCCACCGTCTCGACAGCAATGCCAAGCGCCGTGTGCGCGTGCTCACACGCGACGGAGAAATACTGTGGGTGGTAGGCCTGCGGCCATCCCGCCTTTTTGCCGTCAACCCGCTCACTACCGACATTATTGAATTAACCCTTAAACTATAATATTATGATCGACGAAATTCTTAAGTACAACCGACAATTTGTCGACTCTCACGCCTACGAGCACTTCGTAACCTCCAAGTATCCCGATAAAAAAATCGCCATAGTCACCTGCATGGATACCCGCCTCGTCACCCTGCTGCCTGCTGCACTCGGACTGAAAAACGGCGATGTGAAGATCATAAAGAATGCCGGAGCCACCATCACCAATCCTTTTGACTCCACCATGCGCTCGCTCCTTGTGGCGGTATACGAACTCGGGGTAAATGAGATTATGGTAATCGGTCACACCGGTTGCGGCGTGCAGGGCATGAACGCCGCCGAGATGCTCCACATGATGAAAGAGCGCGGCGTAAGCGAAGAACACATCAATCTCATGCGCCACTGCGGCATCGATCTTGACAGCTGGCTTCACGGCTTTGAAGACACCCACGCTGCCATCGAAGAAACTGTCGACCTGATTCGCAACCACCCCCTCATGCCCGCCGACGTCCGCACCGCCGGCTACATCATGGACTCCACCACCGGCGAACTGACAAAGGTGTAACCATTACCCGACATTTGCGTAACGATTTAACCCCGGCACAGGTAGGGACGCGATTAATCGCGTCCGCATCGACAACACGAAGCGGATATTCCGATAAATTGATGCTTTATTCCCTGCAAAATTCCCGGCGGACGCGATTAATCGCGTCCCTACTGCACTGACCCGGCGCTGTCGCTGTTTTGATAAAATATCTGTTGCTCAGCCGGGCGCTCCTACAATCGAGCTGTTGATGGTGATTGGTCGGCGACCCCGTGCATATCCACGTCAAAAACCTAAAAATTTTGGCAAAATCATCAAAATATATTACCTTTGTGCTACGATAACTGCATGACGCCCCTGTAGTTTAATGGATAAAATGGAGGATTCCGGTTCCTTTGATAAGGGTTCGATTCCCTTCGGGGGTACAATTAGCGCCTTGTAAACGATTGATTTACAAGGCGCTAATGTTTTTCTTGTAGGGACTGTGCTTTGCACCGTTTCGGGGAAGTGCAATACGGTTTTATTATCGACACGGACAGCATCTGACGTAGGGACATCGCTTCGCGATGTTTCATAACCGAGGCGTGGTTGTATTTTCGCGGATATAGCTGATACACAGCAATGTAGGGACGGTGCTTTGCATCGTTTCCATATTTATGCACACAGTAGAATAGTTACGGCTCTGCTCCGAAACGTGCCAAATGCACGTCCACATTGTCGGTGGCAATAACTACCTGAAATACAGAATTGTAGGGACATCGCTTTGCGATGTTTCAAAACCAACGCAAGATTGTATTTTCCCGGATATAACTGATTCCCATCAATGTAGGGACGGTGCTGTGCACCGTTTCAAGGAGACGCAAAAATGTAATTCCGAGGGTCGGAGGCCCGGGGTTGTAATTAAACGCACAGCGGCTCATTCGCTTCTTGTTGTCGTGGCGGACGCGAAAATTCGCGTCCCTACTGGTTTGTCAATCAACACAATATATCGTAATCCGATCCTTGTTGTCGTGGCGGTGGGGGGCGGCGACACCCGCTCCATATCACATCCCGGAGGGATAGTCAGCTTTGTAACCGCGGGTGCTTGTCACCCGTGGCTGGGAGACGATATAACAATCCAACCTCGGAGAGGTTGAACTTCGCGTTCGCGTTGTGCTGCCCCGCCGGGGCTGAAGATCTGTGGTGGTGCGTACCCACGGATCGCTCAATCAACACAAAATACGGTAATTCGATCCTTGTTGTCGTGGCGGTGGGGGGCGGCGACACCCGCTCCATATCACATCCCGGAGGGATAGTCAGCTTTGTAACCGCGGGTGCTTGTCACCCGTGGCTGGGAGACGATATAACAATCCAACCTCGGAGAGGTTGAACTTCGCGTTCGCGTTGTGCTGCCCCGCCGGGGCTGGAGATCTGTGGCGGTGCGCACCACGGGTATGTCAAACAATACAATATATCGTAATTCGAACCACATTGTCGTGGCGGACGCGAATATTCGCGTCCCTACTGGTCGGTCAATCAATGTCGTAATTCGATACTTGTTGTCGCGGCGGCGGGGGTCGGCGACCCCCGCTCCATATTGGCATTCCCTGATTATACGGTAAATAAATAGCGGGGATCACTGACCCCCGCAACTGATTATTTATATATAAGTTTTATTGGAAGAGCGTCAGAACATGTTGATGCATCAACGCCTGAATGACTATATCGATTATTATCATTATCCCATCCGGACAAGGAGTTATAATCGTAAGGATTAAACATAATGGTGAAATAGTTAATATCCCATGAAGCATAGTCAGGTGCATTAATACCAAGGTTAGCAGCTGAGGTAGTTTTCATAACAGGTTGCTTAATCCAGTAAATTGCCCCCGGTGTGCGGTAATGATTGTATGTCAAGGGGCGATTTCG
>JAIDSW010000198.1:0-4404 GCA_029061025.1 Duncaniella sp. | reverse complement strand
CACCCAATACCATTCGCATGCCACCGTAGGTTATTGAACCAACGCCGGGATCAGTAAAAGGAACTGTTCCCCATGATGTGGTTCCGTAAGGGGCAGAACATGCTCGTCGAGCCTGCCCTAAGGCACTAAGGGGGAAAATGATATTTTTTCCATCAGTTTCATTATATACTACACATGCTCTCACACCTTTTTCAGACCAACTGCCGGTATTACCATAGTCGGTATATCCGTTAGCAGTAGCGAAGTCAGATGCTGTAGAATTCGCACCATCAGCATATACAATTCCGTAACCAAATTTACAATTTGTGATCAATGACTTATAATTTTCAGCAGTAGGAACATCGAATCGTTGACCGGCCTGAAATTGCACGGCAGTCCATGTATCGGCCCACTTGCGATTGGTAGCTCGTTGCGCAAGTGTTTGAGTTGTGCCGTTGCTTTTTTCAAAGTTAGTCCAGCCGAATCCCTGAATATCGCCCCACTTTGCATCACGCGTTTGTGTATTTCCACTTGCATCAATGTAGGCAGTAGAAAGTGATTCACCCGTCACAGATTGAAGCCAACCATAGGTATCATTATTAGCTTCCCTTATACTATAATTATATTGACTTCTTTTAAGATAGGATCCAACTGATAACGGGCTTCGAGTAAGAGCAACTTGTACTGAAGTTTCTTGCCCGGGCACATAGGAATCTCTATTAGCACCTCCGCGAGATGTAGCATATACATTATAGCAACTCCATGTAGCATTTCCTAACTCCACCCCTTGATGATAACCTTGACGCACGAAAATAAGATGCACGCAGTTATAGTCATGATACTCTACCTTAATAATACCACAGCGGGTCTTATCATCAGTAATCTTGCCCTTGGGTTTATACTTAAAGTGTACTGCCATATCGGTGGAGCCGTGAATATATTGTCCGAGAGCATCAATCTTTCCTGAGCCGGTGCTATCCATGAGTTCAATAAAGCTCTCGGTCTGACACATGATTGAAGCACGCCAAGGGCCATCAGACGGGAATGTAGCATAAGTAGAAGTTCCCGCATTAGGCAAAACCATTAATTGAATATCAAACTCTTGGTCATTATTAGCGTCACGATATATTGCTTTGGGATTTTCAATTCGAGGCACCTGATATATAGTAGAAATTCGCTCAGTCTCATCTTCGCCTTTTTCATTTTTAAAAGGAATTTGAGTATTGCCTTTCCAAAGCGTAAATCTTACTTTTGCAAATCGGTGATAGGCATTAAATACATTATTACCCGTAAAGTCTGTAGCAGGCACCATCTCCTTGTTACGAGTATACATGGGAATAAGAACATTAACAGACTTGTCAATATTATCAAAATCTGCTTGAGGGCCGACAAGAGAGTATTGATTCTCAGCTAATTTATTATTTTGATAATAATTTTTCAAATAAGTATTAGCGTTTGTACCATACCCATTTTTATCCAATGACAGTCCGGAAGCTAAAATATCAGCATCCGTACCTATTACATCAACAGTATTAGGCTTCAAAGAAAGAAATCCTACATAATTGGAGCCTCCATATGGAAAACTTGTCGTATACTTCGCGGGAGAATATGGTACATAAGGAAAATTGTTATTAAATGCACCCACATTCCATGCAAATCCATTAATGTTCCGCAAACCCGTCAGGCCGGAGGGAACAAATTCAGCGGGACGGGCTCCCTTAGTGCCATCAGCATTTTTATGCTCGCGATCCCATGGCCACCAGTTGTTTTCCACGATTTCAGCCTTAACGGAAAAATCGGCAGGATTATCTTCGGGCAACAGCAGAACACGGGCAGGGAAGTCCATCTCCTGGCCGTAGAGATAAGAGATATAGTAAGGCTCGGGGGTGATGAGAGTGCGGGTATATTCTTTATAGTGGATATGCCAGTCAACTTCGTTGGCCCAGCCGCGGAATTTAAGGGTGAGCTTATAGTGATAGTTGCGCTCGGCATCATAATTGAAGGTAGAGTTCTTACCGAGCATGAAGCGGTACTTGATAGGGCCTTGCGAGATCTTGTCTTTATGACGGCTATCATAGTAAGCCTCAACCTCGATATACGTACCACAAAGTTTGGCATCCTTATAGTCAGGGCCATCAGAGGGATAATCTACAAGCTTACCTACCTCATCGGGATTCTGGCGCTTGTCATACTGCGACTGACCTTCGTAGTTTCCCTGCATATTTTCAAAGAAATAGAGGGCACGATCAGCCTCGGTGTGGCCGGTCTCACCTTTTGAACCCGATCGTTTTGACAATATAATCTTCCACTTCTCATGGTCAGCATTACTGTCTTCGCCGGGGTTATAGTAGGTGAACGATTCTCCGTTGCGAATCAGCTGCAGGGTATCAGTAGGGGTGTTTTTCTCCCCCAGATAACAATATTCGGGTATATCGTGAATCGTCACGCTCTTGATGTAGATACGGACGTTTTCATTAAGATCCGACGGGTCAAAAGACACGGTGACTTTCGACACCAGACGCTTCACCCATGCATGGAGCTTCACCTCAGGCTCGTTAAGGGTAATGAGCGGAGCTTCGGCATTGGATGTCTGCGAGGAGTAGGGGGTAAAATATCCGAACATCTGATTGTCGAGTCTCACATCGGTGTTCCACTTGAAGCGGGTCTTGCGCAGATTGTCAATAGTGGTGCAATCGACATCGGTGAGATCGACATTGGCCACGGCAAACATTTTGTAACGTCCGTAAGGGATATTTGGGAGCTTGAATGATGCGCGAGGAGTAGCTTCGCCGGTACCACCTACAGCTCCGTCGTTGGGGCCTACGTTAGTATCCGACGGAGGAGTGACAGAAGCGGCATCGCCGGGGACACCGGTGTTGCCTGTCTGGTCAATCTGGAAGTTGGAACCGGGGAGTATATAATCATTTTCGGCACTGTCGTAGATTTTTACCTTCTCATAAAGTCCGGCCTCAGTGCCGTCGGCGTTAAACTTATATATCACCATCCACAGTTCATTGATGGTGTTGACGGCATTGCCCGCTGCACGGGAATCGAGAGCGGGATCGAGGGGGTGAAATTCCACTTCGGCAGAGAGGGAAGCATCGCCCTCGCCTATCACGTAATCATCGTAAGGCAGTTCATCCTCACAGGCAGTGAAAATGAGCGCGGGAATTGCAAAAAGGAAAGAGATATAGCGAGATAACTTCATCGTAGGGGGAAATGTGGTATTGTGAAAGTATTAATCGCGGTCACGGTCGAGACCGAAGAACGGCTCAAGAACGCAAGAGCGATACGGCACAAGGTCGACGTGAAGGTCGAGGAGCGTACCGAAACCATCGACCGAAAGCGTGTAGATATGATTTCTCAAAATGTTGGCGCCGAAGCTGAACGGCACGCCGTTGTAGCTGGTCATGGGCACATCGTAGGTCAAAGTTTCGAGCGTACCATCGGCCTTCATCACATCTATAGTGATACGGAACATGGGCATACCGGAATCAAGGACATTGTTGACTATCGAGATCTGCTGCTCGGGAACGAAACCTATGAATACATCGCCGGTGCGCTTGCCGGTGGGCGTCATGCACCAGGCATCGGGCAACTTGCCGAGGCGGTAGACGATGGGATTTTCAGGAGTGAGAGAGTTTTCGGGATGTGCTATGGCAGGGTCGTGTACCTGCTGCCCGTTCTGGTAATCGGCTGCTTTATAAGGGAGCTGATGTGCCTCACTTTGCGAGCTGACAAACTCCACGGAGGAAATGCGCGGAAAGCCGTCGACCTTTCCCTGAATATTGTCCACTACCCTCACCTTGGCGAGAGCACGGAGGAGATCCATCTCACCGAGATACACACGGTTTTCGGGGCGGCTGTAGTAAAGGGCATCTTCCGATACGGGAGGGAACAGGTATGTGCCGAACATAGGCACGTGCTTCTTACGGTTCTGATACAGCGCGGTGACGTCGTCGGATGTAGCCTTATCATTATAGATGTAGCTCATGGCGAAGTTCCACTTATCGAGCTGCTCTATTACGGTGGTGTATTCCTTACCGGTAATCTCATTCCACTTTGCGGCGGCATTAGTGCCGGGCGAAGAGCAGTTGGCCATCACGAGCATGCGGAACGAGATGTTTTCCCGTCCTGCGGGTGTAATATCATATCCGCCGAGTATCTCCTTGAGATCATTGCGGAAAATCATGATGTCGATCTGATAAGAGCCCGGCGTACCTATCACTTTGATACGGGCATCATCGCTCTTGGTAAGGTCAGTGAGCTTGTAGACGAGCCGCTCGGGATCAGCGCTGCCGGTGATTTTGGCGAAGATAAACACGGCGAGATCGCTGATGTCGATACCGTCTTCAAACCCGCGATACTCGCTGTCGACCTCGGTATGCCCGTTAGCGTCGGCTCGTGAAAATATAGGGCCTGAAG
>JAIDSW010000197.1 GCA_029061025.1 Duncaniella sp. | reverse complement strand
GCAAAATCGATGCGAAGAAGAAACCGGAAATACTCACTTAAATGACTCAGAAAATATCTTCCGACCACTATAACCCGGAGGGGCTACAGTTCACTAACCCCGGGTGCTTGCCACCCGGGGATCATGCCACCCCCACACCTCCACCCCGGAAGGGTGGGACTTCGCCACCGAAAAAAACAATTAACATGAGTAAGACATTTTCTCTTCACCACATCGTATTTGCGACCAAGCATCGCGAACCGACAATCACCCAAGAACACAAGAGGGATTTATATGCCTATATTCATGGTATTATCAAAAACAGGAAATGCAATTTGTTTCGCATAAATGGCATGGCTGATCACATCCACATCCTTGTAGATGTGCATCCGTCGGTAGCGATTGCTGATCTCGTTAAGGAAATCAAGCAGTGGAGCAGTCACTGGCTGAAAACCGACAGTCGGTTTCCATTGTTCTCTAATTGGGGTGAAGGATATTATGCTGTCTCCTTAGGGATTGAATCTCTTGAGGCGTGTCGCCTGTACATCATAAATCAGGAGTCACATCACGGGGGCACCGATCTCATCTCGGAGATGCAGCATATAGCCGATACCAACGGTTTGAGATGGTATGACGATGACTGGGACTGAGGCATTGTTCAACCGCGCCGCGGTTGAACAATACTTTGGTCACCGATACCCCGGGTGACAAGCACCCGGGGCTATTAAGATGGCTGCCCCGCCGGGGCATGCGGGGCGTCACCGCCCCGAAGGTCAACAGCCGCCCCACCACGGGCGTAAGCCCGGATATGGGACATCGCCCCCTCGGGCGGCAGCACGGATATGGGACAGCAACCCCTCGGGCGACAGCCCGGGTGCCCCGGAGGGGCTACAGCTCACTAACCCCGGGTGCTTGCCACCCGGGGACAACGTCACCCCCCTCACCTCCACCCCGGAGGGGTGGGACATAGCCACCTCACCACCACGGGCGTAAGCCCGGATATGGGACAGCACCCCCTCGGGCGACAGCCCGAGGTAGACAGCACCCCCTCGGGCGACAGCCCGGGTGCCCCGGAGGGGCTACAGCTCACTAACCCCGGGTGCTTGCCACCCGGGGACAATGCCACCCCACACACCTCCACCCCGGAGGGGTGGGACATAGCCACCTCACCCCCTCGGGCGCCAGCCCGAGGTAGACAGCAACCCCTCGGGCGACAGCCCGGGTGCCCCGGAGGGGCTACAGCTCACTAGCCCCGGGTGCTTGCCACCCGGGGACAATGCCACCCCACACACCTCCACCCCGGAGGGGTGGGACTATACAGGACTATTAACTATTTATATTGACTCGATATGAAAATAATCAACTTTGATGAGACTCCGTCGCTGGTGAGCCAGTATATGGCCGAGCTGCGCGACGTGACTGTTCAGAAAGACATGCTCCGTTTCCGCCGCAACCTCGAGCGCATCGGCGAAATCATGGCCTACGAGATGTCAAAGACGCTCCGCTACAAGACCGTCGACATACCCACGCCTCTTGCCACCGCAAAGTGCAAGATTCTTGATGAAAAACTCGTGCTCGCCACCATATTCCGCGCCGGAATACCGTTTCACAAAGGCTTCCTCGACTACTTCGACCACGCCCAGAACGCTTTCGTGTCGGCCTACCGCAAGTATCGCGAGAAAGAAAACTTCGACGTTTTCATCGAGTACATCGCATCGCCCCGCATCGACGGCAAGACTGTGGTGATCGCTGATCCCATGCTCGCCACCGGCTCATCCATGGAGCTGAGCTACAAGGCGTTGCTTACCAAAGGCGAACCCGCCCACATCCACGTGGCATCGGTCATCGCATCGCAGAAGGCCATCGATTACGTCAAGGCCACCTTCCCCACCGACAAGACAACCGTGTGGGTGGGCTGCATCGACGACGAAATCAACGACCACTCCTACATAGTGCCCGGCCTGGGCGACGCCGGCGACCTCGCCTACGGCGTGAAGGAATAATTGTTTTTTTCCGATTTTTTTGCAAAAATCTTTTTGTCACCTGCGCCCTCGCGCAGGTGACACTTTATTAAGTGGCGACAGGCTTAAGATGATTTTCCCACCTCGCAATGTGTCAAAATGCCATAAATTCTCTAAAAATATCTTCATTTATAAAAATTTTCGACGCGGAATTCTTACACATTATTTGGATTTACGGCAAAAATGTTATATTTTTGCATTGAAAATGCCAAATGATCACAGTCAATATTTTGTCATTATCACTTAAAAATCGATTCTATCGACAGTATTATTATATTCACAGATAAAGGATCCTTACAATTAAAATGAAAAAAACAATTCTTGCGGCTGCCATAGCATCGGCAGCTCTCTTTAACGCTCCCGGCATCCATGCCGTTCCCGCCCGTCCGGGCGTGATGGAACGCACGATGGCCGACGGCAGCACTGTGAAAGTGCGCCTCGCGGGCGATGAGTTTTATCATTATTACCTGTCGGAAGACGGCTATCTGCTCGTTGACCGCGGAGGTATATTGTATTACGGCGATGTGGATGCAGCCGGCTCTATCGTGGCCAGCGACATCAAGGCCACCGATAAGGCTACCCGCTCGGCAGCGGCGCGCAGTTTCTTGTCGGGCGTCGACATGAGCCGCGTGGGCCGCACGCTTGACAATCAGCGCGCTATGTCGCCCCGAGTGCTCGAGCGCGCCACCGCAAAGCGCCGTCCGATGCGTGCTCCCGGTGCGAAAGCAGCGGGCGACGAGGGTTATCCTCTCGGCCCGGGTCTCTTCCCCGGCACGGCATTCCCCTCAAAGGGCGACCAGAAAGCACTGGTGATACTTGTGGAGTATCAGGATAAGAAATTCACCATATCTGATCCCCACGATTATTTCTCGCGCATGCTCAACGAGACCGGATTTTCCGACTACGGCGCAACAGGCTGTGCTAAAGAGTATTTTGAGCTGTGCTCCGACAATCTCTTCCGCCCGGAATTTGATGTCGTAGGCCCCATCACCCTCTCCAAGGAGATGAGCTACTACGGCGGCAACGACTGGTGGGGCAATGACCAGCACCCCGAGGAGATGGTGATCGAGGCCTGCCAGCAGCTTGACTCTACGATAGATTTCTCGGAATACGACCGCGACGGCGACGGATATATCGACAACGTATTTCTGTTTTACGCCGGCATGGGCGAGGCCTCGGGCGGCTCGGCCAATACAGTGTGGCCTCACTCGTGGGACATCACGCTCGCTACCTCCACACCCTATTACTTTGACGGCGTGCGCCTTGACCGCTACGGCTGTACCAACGAGTGGGAAAACGGCCGTCCCGACGGCGTGGGTACATTTATCCATGAGTTCAGCCACGTGATGGGTCTCCCCGACCTTTACGCCACCTCCTACACCACGGCATTCACCCCCGGTGGATGGAGCGCCCTCGACTTCGGCCCCTACAACAACGACGGCATGACGCCCCCGCTCTACGGCGCATTTGAGCGCTATGCCCTGGGCTGGAATGCTCCCGTGGTGCTCGACCGCCCCATGAACGCCACACTGCCTCAGATTCTCGACAACATGTCGGCTATCATCAAGACCTCGAAAGACAACGAATATTTCCTTCTCGAAAACCGCCAGCAGACGAGCTGGGACAAGTATATTCCCGGCCACGGCATGCTCGTGTGGCACATCGACTACGACGAAGAGAAGTGGGACGACAACACCGTCAACAACACCACCTACCACCAGTATGTGGACATAATCGAGGCTGACAACACGCAGAACGAGGCTTCACGCGACGGCGACGCATTCCCCGGCACCAAAAATGTAAGGTCGCTCACCGCCACCACCTCGCCCGCACTCAAGATGTGGGGCGGCACACCGGTGGAAGTGCCCCTGACCGAAATTGAGGAGAGCGCCGACGGCGTCATTACTTTCAAGGTGTTGGGCGGTCATGAGCCTTACGATGCCATCGTATTGGGCGAGCCTGAGGATGTGACCGACGAATCATTTACCGCCGTGTGGACCAAGACCGACGCTCCCGCCTACCTGCTGAGCGTGTTTACCGTCAACGACAAAGGCAACCGCACATATCTCGAAGGCTTTGAGCGCTTCAACGCCGGCGATACTGACCGCGCCGAAATCACCGGCCTTACCGCCGACACTGAATATTACTACACCGTGATCGCATCATACGGCCTCGAACTCACTCCCGAGCCCGAGCCTATGGAGGCCTACACCGGCATGCCCGGCATCAACCGCCTGAAAGTGGAGGCTCTCGAAGGTACCGAGGTGTCCCACAATGCTTTCACAGCTACATGGAATCACCTCGAAGGCGCTACCGACTATCTGCTGACGGTGTATGAGCGCGAATACGGCAAATTCTTTGAAACCACTGTCGACTTCACCGGCGGCGCATCGAGCCTACCCGAAGAGTTCACCTCATCGTCGGCTTCCACCTATGCCAACGCATCTTACTCCGGCCAGGCTGTTCCGGCACTTCGACTGGCAGCCGACGGCGACTACCTCGCCGGAACGTTTGCCGACGGCATCCACGGTATCAGCTTCTGGCACCGCGGCAACGGCACCTCCGAGACCGACGTGATTAATGTTTACGCCATCGTGGGCTCGGCGCGCAAGCTCGTGGCCGAAGTGCCCGTGGTGACCGAGAAGGGGGGCATCGTGACCGATGTTGACAACTTCCCCGAAAACACCCGCGGAGTGCGTCTGGAATTCGTGCGCAACGCCAAGGGTTCACTCGCCATCGACGACGTGACCGTGAAACACGGCATGACATATTCTGACAATGTGCTTCCCGCCTACGACGGCATCGCCACCGGCTACACCGACTCCTACAAGGTGGAAGGTCTGAAACCCGAGGCCGACTACTTCTTCAAAGTAGCCGCCACCGACGGCACTCTCACCTCGCGCCACTCTGATCTCGTGAGGGTCACCACGCTCAAGGAGCAGGGGCAGTCAGGCATCGTATCGGTGAGCGGTCAGCAGCTTGAGCTCTCGGTATCGGGTCGCGAACTCCACGCCACCGCCGACGGCACTATCACCGTCACCGCCATCTCCGGTCAGGTGGTAGCCTCCGGCAACGGCACCCTCCATGTCAATCTTCCCGCTTCGGGCATCTATATCATCTCGACGCCCGGCAGCGTGAAGAAAGTCAAGATCTGAGTTGATTAATGATTAATGATTAACGATTAATGATTTAATGATAAAGAATTCATTCCCGGGATTTTGTCTTCGGGTGATTACACCATAAATCAATAATCATTAATCGTTAATCATTAATCGTTAATCGTTAATCGTTAATCGTTAATCGTTAATCGTTAATCAATACAATCCAAATATCGGTACAATGATCGGACGCGGTAAAAGGTTTCGGCTGCAACCCGGTCTTTCACAGTAAGAAACCATCATTATCAATATGAGAAAAAATCTTACACGTTTTTTTTCACTCCTGCTGGCAGCGCTGACCGCCATGAGTGTCTCGGCCGCTCCGCTTGCAACGAGAAAGATGAAAGCACCGGAAGCTGAGACCACTCAGCTCAAAGCTGCCGATGCCAAGGTAAAAACGAAAGCTCCGGCCAAGGCTGATCGGCGCTCGCGCGTGATCAGCCCGAAATTTCGCACTGCCGACACCCGCCGCGCCTCCAATCTGTTCCGCTCGGCCGCTCCCGGCACCACAATGCGTGTGAAAGCGCCCTACAAGGCAGCGACAGCGGCTGACGCCGAAGTGCCTGAACTGTTGGGCTCGGTAACCTGGTCAGATTCCTGGGGACGGGACGAACCCATGACCGGTTTTTACGGTATTCCCACCAACGCGTCGCAGAACTTCGACCTGAAGTTTCTCGGTCCCAACGCCAACTATGGCGGTGTGCTCATAGGCGATGTTTACTATGTGTGCGACGTATGGGAGATTCAGGGCTGGGTGATGTCGGTCAACTACCGAGGCTATAATGTGGAGTCAGGCGAGGAAGTCTACGATCAGGCTCATTCCTACCACACCAACACGATGACCTACGACAGCACCACCGGCACCATCTATGCCATCGCGACAATCGAGGATGATCTGGCTCTCGTCAAGCTCTCTTTCGAGGAAAACGAGGTGGTATTTGAGCCCGTGGGCGCCATCAACACCAATGCCCTCGGCTTATGGAACTCCATAGCCTGCGACTCCAAAGGTCAGCTCTGGGGTGTCTTCGCCAATTATGTAAACGCAGGCGAGAGCTACGAGTGCGTCAGCTCGACCCTCTATAAAATCGACAAGACTACCTGCGCCGCCACCAAGATAGGCGATACCGGTTTCGACTGCCCCTATGCCAGCGACGCCACTTTCGATCTCAAGACCGACAGACTCTACTGGACCGTGTGCACCGCCTCCGATCTCGGCCTGCTGACCGAAATCAACACTTCCACCGGCGCCGCAACCGTAGTCTACGCCTTCCCCTTCAATGAAGAAGTGACCGGTCTTGCCGTGGCGGCTCCCGCTGCCGACGACAAGGCTCCCGCTGCCGTGACCGATGCCCAGGCCGACTTTGAAAACGGATCGCTCACCGGCACCGTTTCATTCAAGGCTCCCGTCACGCTCTTTGACGGCACACCCGCTACGGGCGACCTCACTTACACCGTGACGGCCAACGGGCAGGAAATCGCCACCGGCACCACCGCATTCGGCGCTGAAGTAAGCAAGGAAGTCACCATGACCGAAAGCGGTTCCTATAACTTCACCTTCACCGTAGCCAACTCCACAGGCTCAAGCCCCAAGGTACAGCTCAAGAACGTATATGTAGGTAAAGACACTCCCGCAGCACCCGCCGTAACGGTCGTATACGATGCCGCTACAGGTGTAGCCACCGTAAGCTGGACAGCTGTGACCGGTACTGTCAACGGCGGCTTTATGGATGCCTCGGCCGTGACCTATACCGTGACCCGCTATCCCGACGAAACCGTAGTGGCTCAGAACACGTCAGCGACCACCGTTACCGACCTCCTTCCCGCCACCGAAGGCATGAGTAAATATTACTACTCGGTAGTGGCCTCATGCGACGGCCTCTCGTCGGCCGCCGGTGTATCGGGCAACATCCTGGTAGGCACCGGTCTTGTGCCTCCGTTCACCGAGACTTTCGACGCCGATGACGCTCTCGACTTATTCACTGTAATCGATGCCAACGGCGACGGTACAACCTGGAAAATCAACAACGGCAAAGCGTCGGTAGGCTACAACTCCTCCCTCAACATGGACGACTGGTTGATCTCTCCCCCCATCAGGCTCGAAGGCGGCAAGCTCTACGACGTAGTTGCCGACCTTTGGGTCGAGGCTTCGGGTTATCCCGAGCGCTTCGAGGTGAAGATCGGCAAGACCCACACTGTAGCCGGCATGACCACTACGGTACTCGGTCCTACCGACGTCACCACCACCTCGGCCAATCCCTACAAGCTCTCGACTCCCGTAGTGGTAGATGAGGCTGGTGTTTATTACATAGGTATCCACGGTATCTCCGATAAGGACAAATACAACCTTAACTTTGACAATTTCGGTGTGACAGCACCCCGCTCGGCCGAAGGCCCCGCCGCAGTGAGCAACCTCACCGCCGTGGCTGATCCCTCCGGCGCACTCAGCGTGGTCATCAGCTTCGTCACCCCCGACAAGACCATGAGCGGAAACGCCCTCACCTCGATCGACAAGGTAGAGCTTTCGCGCAACGGCACGGTAGTGAACACCTGGCAGAATCCCGCGCCGGGTCAGTCGCTCACCTTCACCGACAAACCGGCCGAGGGCGGCGACATGCTCTACTCAGTGGCGGCTTATAACGCCGACGGCGCCGGCCTTGTATCGGAAGTATCGGTAGCCGTGGGATTCGACTATCCCGAAGTTCCCTCCAATGTAAAAATGGTCGAGACCTCCACACCCGGTGAAGTCACCATCACCTGGGATGCCGTGACCACCGACATCAAAGGCACACCCCTGCCCGCATCGGAAGTCAGCTATCAGGTATGCTCATCGCCCGACGGCTATACACTTATCGCCGTATCAGGTAAATTGACCGAGACCTCCTACACATTCCAGGCCGTAGCGCCCGGCGAGCAGGATTTCGTGCAGTATGTGGTGGTTGCGAGCACATCGAAAGGTGAAGGCAACGGTCGCTACACTCCGTTTATCCCCGTAGGCACGCCCTACACCACATTCTCGATGTCGTCGGGAGCTGATCTCCAGAAATATGCCCTCGCCATGAACTCCGCCGGCGGAGCCAGCTGGCGCACGGCGACCAACGAGACATTCACCGACGTCCCCGAGGCTGCCGACGGCGATAACTACTACTTCATCATGGTAGGCCAGTATATCGAGGATTCAGCCATGCTCTATACCGGCAAGATCGACCTTTCGGCCACTCCCGCGCCCGCCATGGTGCTCTACAATCTGCCGCTTGCTCCCGACGATGATAACACCCTCACCGTATCGGTGACCGACGTTGCCACCGGCGAGTCAAAGGTTATCTACAGCAAGCCGGTAAATCAGTCGGGCACTCCCCTGACCTGGAACAAGCTTACATTTGACCTCTCGGCCTACGCGCAGAAAACCGTGCAGCTCTCGGTGGAAGGTGTCATCAACGGCTACCAGTACTTCCTCATCGACGGCTGGAAAGTGGCGTCGATGCTCGAAAACGACCTTGCCATAGCCGCCGTGGAAGCTCCCGAAAAGGTGAAAGCAGGTGACGCATTTACCGTAGACGTGACCGTAAGCAACGAAGGTGTCAAGGATGCCGGCGCATTCACCGTAGAGCTTTATGCCGACGGCAAGCTCGCCGATACCAAGGCAGTGGAATCTCTCGCCGCTGACTCCAGGACGGTGGTGAAGTTTGACGCAACGTTATCGGCCCTCGCCACCGCAGCTGTGCCCTACACCGCCAAGGTAGTGTATGCCG
>JAIDSW010000196.1 GCA_029061025.1 Duncaniella sp. | reverse complement strand
GTCTTGAAAACATCAATGCCTCCGCTGCAGGCATTCCTCCTGAATATCTGATCAAATCAGTGAATTTCATGCTCAAAGGCATATGTCCCGATTGCAGAAAAGGCTGATTATCGGAATATCTTGTCTTTGTCGGTTATCTGCGTGGGTGTACCTGCGTGCCCACCGATGTGACATTCACCCATAGTCACGTTCTCGACATTCTCAAAACTGATACCGATGACAGTGGCTCCGACTTCAATATTATCAAACGATACATCACTTACCTTTTCACTCTCAGCTCCTTGAAGCACGAGAGCAGCTGCCGATGCCGTGGCACACGATAGACCATCTACATGAATATCACTAACACGTGAAAACCGTGTATTACCATCTCCTTCAGATGCGTAGCGAGAAGTGACATAAAAGAGATCCTCGACATCACCATACCGACAATTTTTCACGAATATGTTTCTTACATAAGCACCGCGGTCAGCATTGGTCTTGACATAAATACCGCGCTTGCAGTAACCCGAAGCCGTGCAATTTTCAATTATCACATCTTCCACTCCACCCGACATCTCGCTACCTATCACAACGCCATGCAGTCCCTTGAAACGGCAGTCACGAATCAGGATTTTTGATGACGGACGTGAGAGTCGCCAACCGTCGTTATCTCTGCCGCTTTTTATTGCGATATTGTCATCACCGTTGTCAAAATCAATATTCTCGATTATTACATATTGAGAACCGTCGGGATCTATACCGTCATTATTCACAAGTTTGGCATCAAATCTCACTCCACGGCAGATAATATTCTGACTCATCAGCAAGTGAATGCACCAGAACGGCGAGTTAATGATTTTTACACCCTCTATCGTGACACGTTCACAATCATAAAACTGGATTAGATGCGGACGCAACAAATGCCCCGGTCCAAATACCCGCGTAGCAACCGGAGTCTCATCATGATTCATTTTCCGTGAAAGCATCTGGTCTTCCTTCTGCTGCTTGCGCCATAAAGCAAAAGTATTTCCCGCATTGCCGTCGATCGTACCCTTACCGGTTATGGCGACATCGTGCAGGCCTTTACCATATATAAATGGAGAATAATTGGAAAGGAATGTACCTTCCCACGAAGTCTCGACCACGGGATAATCATCGGCATCGGGCGAAAAAAGTATCACGGCATCTTCATCAAGATTGATTGTTACATTGCTGCGGAACGTTATCGGTCCTTTTATATAATACGCTCCTTCTGTCACGTTCACGACTGCCCCGCCCCGCTCCGAAGCACACTGAATAGCAGCATCGAAAGCCGCGCGGCAATCGGTTATTCCGTCGGCTACAGCACCGAAATCCTTAATGTCGAGCACGCGCGACGGTTTATCAGCCCCTGTCACGTTACTCAATATGGACTCTCGTAGGGCCTCGTAATGTGAACTTCGGTCGCCTGCTGTCGACAACAATACGAATCCGTCAATAAGGATGAGAAATAAGGCTATTCTTTTCATGGCGGTAATTTTGAGCAAAAATACGGATTTTTTTGCAATTTCAGTAAAAATGGGTTAACTTTGCAATCCGTTATGAAGTACGGATTTGACAACGATAAGTATCTCAGAATACAGTCTGAGCACATTAAAGAGCGCATTGCCCAGTTTGGCAACAAGCTCTATCTTGAATTAGGTGGAAAACTTTTTGACGACTATCACGCCAGCCGCGTGCTACCGGGATTTCAGCCCGACAGCAAGCTGCGTATGCTTAGCCAGCTCAGCGACAATGCTGAGATCGTAATAGTCATCAGCGCACTTGACATCGAGAAAAACAAAGTACGTCAGGATCTCGGTATTACCTACGATATGGACGTATTGCGTCTGCGCGAAGAATTCATGAAACGTGGATTCCTCGTCAGCTCGGTAGTTGTAACGCATTACAACGGTCAAAGCAGCGCCGATTCCTTCCGCGAAAAGCTTTCACGCCTCGGAATCACCACCTATGTTCACTACACTATTGAGGGCTATCCGACCAACGTAGGACTGATAGATTCCGACGAAGGTTTTGGTCGTAACGATTATGTCGAGACCACTCGCCCGCTCGTGATCGTCACAGCTCCAGGCCCCGGCAGCGGTAAAATGGCGGTATGCCTCAGTCAGCTTTACAATGAGCATAAGCGTGGTATCGAAGCGGGTTATGCCAAGTTCGAGACTTTCCCCGTGTGGAGTCTTCCCTTGAAGCATCCGGTCAATATAGCCTATGAGGCAGCAACCGCTGACCTCAATGATGTTAACATGATCGACCCATTTCACCTGGAAGCATACGGCAAGACCGCGATAAACTACAACCGCGACATCGAAATTTTCCCTGTGCTCAATGCGCTTTTTGAAGGCATCTACGGTGAGAATCCCTACAAATCTCCCACCGACATGGGCGTGAACATGGTTGGATTCTGCATTAATGATGATCAGGTGTGCAGCGAGGCTTCCAAAGACGAAATAATTCGCCGCTATTACACTGCGCTCTGCCGTATGGCGATGGGCGACTGTAACGAAAGCGAGGTCAACAAGATCGCCCTTCTTATGAAGCAGGCCAAGATCGATACTATATATCGCCGCACCACCGTCGCTGCACGTGAGCGTGCCGAGCGAAGCGGCGTACCTTGCTCGGCTATCGAGCTTGCCGACGGCACTATCATCACCGCCGAGACCGGATCTCTTTTAGGCCCGAGCGCGGCATTGATTCTCAACGCCATAAAGCATCTTGCCGGCATTGATCACGAAATCAAGCTCATCCCCCAACTTATGATCGAGCCTATACAGTTTACCAAGATCAATTACCTGCGCAGCCGCAATCCCCGCCTGCATACCGACGAGGTACTTGTAGCCCTCTCCGTGCTCAGTACCCGCGACGAGAATTGCCGCCGTGCCCTTGAGAAACTTCCTGAGCTCAACGGCTGTCAGGTACACTCTACCGTGATGCTCGGTGAAGTCGATCACAAGATATTCAAGAAACTCGGCGTGGGCCTGACGTGCGACCCGGTGCGCAAAGTCAAGAAATAACTTGCTTAAGTTACCCAAAACACATATCTTTGTAAAAAACTTTCTCTTTATATATTCATTCATGAACGAATTAGCCACGAAATACGACCCCAAGTCGGTCGAGGACAAATGGTACGGTTACTGGATGGAACACGGACTGTTTCATTCCGAGCCTGACAGCCGTGAACCTTACACCATAGTTATCCCCCCGCCCAATGTTACAGGTATCCTTCACATGGGCCACATGCTCAACAATACCATTCAAGACATTCTCGTGCGCCGTGCCCGCATGACAGGCAAAAACGCGCTTTGGGTGCCCGGTACTGACCACGCCGCCATTGCTACTGAGGCTAAGGTAGTGGGCAAGCTCGCTAAAGACGGAATCAAAAAAAGCGATCTTACTCGTGAAGAATTCCTAAAGCATGCTTGGGACTGGACTCATACTCACGGAGGCAAGATTCTCGAGCAGCTCAAGAAACTCGGTGCATCATGTGACTGGGAGCGCACAGCTTTCACCATGGACGATATACGCTCTCGCAGCGTAATCAAGGTTTTTGTCGATCTTTACCGCAAGGGGCTCATATACCGCGGCAAGCGCATGGTCAACTGGGATCCTGCCGCCCGCACCGCCCTCTCCGATATTGAGGTAGTCTACAAGGAAGAGCACAGCAAGCTGTATTATCTCCGCTATAAAATAGTGGGAGAAGACGGTTATGCCATCGTAGCTACCACCCGCCCCGAGACCATAATGGGAGATACGGCAATGTGTATCAACCCCAATGCCCCGAAAAACGCTCATCTCAAAGGCAAGCACGTGATAGTGCCTCTTGTCAACCGCGAGATACCCGTGATCGAGGACGAATATGTTGAGATAGATTTCGGAACAGGTTGCCTCAAAGTTACCCCGGCTCACGACATGAACGATAACATGCTCGGACAGAAGCATAATCTTGAGACCATCGACATATTCAACGACGACGCTACCATAAGTGAAGCAGCCGGAATGTATGTGGGTATGGATCGATTTGAAGTGCGCAAAAAAATTGCCGAGGATCTTCAGGCTGCCGGACTTATTGAGAAAATCGAGGACTATGATAATAAAGTAGGATATTCTGAGCGCAATATCGATACTGCAGTCGAGCCTCGTCTTTCCGATCAGTGGTTCCTAAAGATGGAAGGTCTCGCTGCCCCGGCACTCGAAGCTGTTGACAACGGCACAATATCCTTTGTACCCGAAAAATTCAAGACTACCTATGACCGCTGGATGACCGACATTCACGATTGGTGTATCTCACGCCAGCTCTGGTGGGGACATCGCGTACCTGCCTACTATCTGCCCGACGGTCAGTTTGTGGTTGCCGAGACAGCCAAAGAGGCTCTTGACCTTGCACGCAAGATTGATTCCTCAATTACTGCCGATCAGCTTCGTCAGGATGAAGATTGTCTTGACACCTGGTTCAGCTCCTGGCTATGGCCCGTATCGCTCTTCAACGGTATACTTGAGCCCGGCAATAAGGAAATATCCTACTATTATCCCACTGCCGACCTCGTGACCGGCCCTGACATCATTTTCTTCTGGGTTGCACGCATGATTATGGCCGGATATGAATTCGTGGGTAAGCAGCCTTTCAACAATGTATATTTCACCGGTATCGTGCGCGATGAAATCGGCCGAAAGATGTCAAAACAACTCGGCAATTCACCCGACCCGCTGGATCTTATCGACACCTACGGCGCCGACGGTGTTCGCATGGGTCTCATGATGGCTGCGCCTGCCGGCAACGATATATTCTTTGATAAGAAGCTGTGTGAAAACGGCCGAAATTTCTGCAACAAGATATGGAATGCCTTCCGCCTTGTCAAGGGCTGGGAAGTAGCCGATGATATAGAGCAGCCCGAGAGTGCACGTATCGCTGTAAAGTGGTTTGGCAGCAAGCTTGCGGCCGTTGCAGCCGAGGTCAACGACCTCTTTAGCAAATTCCGCCTGAGCGAGGCGCTGACTACTGTATACCGCCTTTTCTGGGATGAATTCTCGTCATGGTATCTCGAAATGGTAAAACCGGAATACGGCAAACCCGTTGACCGCGCTACCCTCACGGCTACTCTTGATTACTTCGATGCTTTGCTCCGCATTCTTCATCCTTTCATGCCCTTCATCACCGAGGAGCTTTGGCAGCACCTTGCAGATCGCCGTCCCGGCGAATCCATCATGGTTGCCTCAATGCCTCAGGAAGGAACTCCCAACGAAGGCGTGCTTACCGCAATGGAGACCGCCAAGGAGGTTATCAACGGTATACGCGGCGTCCGCGCCCAGCGTAACATTCCACAGCGTAATGAGCTTCAGCTCAATGTAGTCAACTCCACTGTAGAATTCAAAGAGGTCATAACCAAACTCGGTAATCTTTCATCGATCGAGACCGTGAGCGAAAAAGATCCGGCATCGGCTACTTTCATGGTAGGCACACAGGAATTCAACATACCGCTGCGCGACAACATCGACGTTGAGGCTGAGAAAGCCAAGCTCACTAAAGAAATCGACTATTATGAAGGTTTCCGTAAATCGGTGGAAAAGAAGCTCTCCAATGAGCGCTTTGTGAATAATGCACCTGCTGCCGTGGTTGAAAACGAGCGCAAGAAGCTTGCCGATGCACTCTCCCGCCTCGAGACTCTCAAAGCAGCCCTGAGTGCACTCTGATTATCTGAAAAATTCTAATAAGAATGACAGCTCTGCGCCACTCTTCACGAGCCGACGCAGAGCTTATAAAATCAAAAAGCTAATAAATTCGTCGTATATTTTTTTGACAGCAACATAGGCGATACGTTTAATCATGCTGTCAGATTTTTGATAATTTTAACACAATGCCGTCAGTAACACCGCGCAAAATCGAACTGCTCGCGCCTGCACGTGATATAGAAATCGCATGCAAGGCAATAGATTGTGGTGCTGACGCAATATACATCGGTCCGTCGAGTCATGGTGCGCGAGCTGCGGCGGGAAACAGTATAGACGACATTGCCCGGCTGGTGGAAAAGGCGCATCCGTTTGGAGTCAAAATTTATGCCACAGTCAACACTATTGTATACGACAACGAGATTAAAAGCGTAGAGAAACTTATCACTGACCTTTACCGTGCCGGAGTTGACGCCCTTATAGTTCAGGATATGGGTATCCTGCGCATGGACATTCCCCCCATCGACCTCCACGCAAGTACGCAATGTGATATTCGCTCCGTTGAGAAAGCCCGCTTTCTCGCTTCAGCAGGTTTTTCAAGAGTAGTCCTTGCCCGCGAGCTATCGGCCGAAGAAATCGCGCGTATACATCGCGAAGTGAATGTGGAACTCGAAGCTTTTATCCATGGAGCTCTGTGTGTGAGCTACAGCGGAGACTGTCGCGCAAGTTTCGCGACTACGGGTCGAAGTGCCAACCGCGGAGAATGTGCACAGATATGCCGGCTCAAATTTGATCTAACCGACGGAAACGGAAATATTCTTGCTCCGGCAGCTCATTACTTGTCTCTCCGTGATCTCAACAGACTTGATGATGTAGGCACTTTGATAGACTCCGGCGCTTCATCGCTGAAAATCGAGGGTCGTCTTAAAGATGCCACCTATGTGATGAACACTGTAGCAGCTTATCGCAAGCGTATCGATGAGGTCATAGAAAAAAGCGATGGCAGATATTTCCGTTCTTCATGGGGGAACAGCTCCGCGGGATTCAAGCCCGATCTTGATAAGAGTTTCAACCGCGGCTATACTTCCTATTTCTTTACCCAACCCGGAAGAGATACCCGGATGGCGTCGCTCGCCACGCCTAAAATGACAGGCAACCCGGTGGGAAACGTTGTCAAAATCGAACGAGGTGCAATCATAGCCGAATTGAAAGAAAAAATTTCCAACGGCGACGGCCTCGGATATTTTACGCCTGAAGGCATCTTCAAGGGATTTCGTGTAAACAGAGCTGAGGGCAACCGCTTATTTCCTGCGTCGGCAGTTATTCCACCCGTCGGCACGAAACTCTACCGCAACCGCGACAAGGCATTTGACGATATGATAGATGCAGCCGCCCCATCGCGACGTATTTCGGTTGACTTCAAGCTATTACCCGTTAACTACGGAATAGTCTTGACAGCTACCGATGAGCGCGGGCTTTGCGTATCATCCTTGCTTCGCATTGAAGAATTGCAGAAGGCAAAGACTCCGCAGTTTGACTCTCGAAGGAAAGTGCTGTCAAAACTCGGCGATACCATTTACCGGCTCGGAAATCTTGACGACTGCCTTGATGATATATTTGTTCCGGCTTCTCAACTTACATCACTGCGCCGCGACGTTATCAAGGCTCTTGACGACAGCGCACGTGCCACGTATAGCTTCCGATACAGAAATAAAGAAAGATTTGACGTAGCATTACCCTCGGAGCATATCACGGTACACGACAATGTCTCCAATCGTCTCGCACGGGAATTCTACCGTTCACACGGAGCGACTGACATAGCTCCGGCACTTGAGATTGAAAAAAAGATTCATGACGATGATCTCCACGTCATGACCACGCGCTACTGTATCCGCAGGGAATTGGGAGCATGTCTTCTCACTTCCACTGCATCGCGATTACCGAAAGATCTGTATCTTGAATCTCCCGGGATAAAGCTGAAATTGTGTACTGATTGCAGCAAGTGCATGATGAATATTTATTACACAAAACGAAAATAATGAAGCGAACCGCACGCCTGAGCTATTTCATTGCAGCCGCTCTCCTATTTATAACATCTTGTACAGGAGTGGGCAACGAGCGTGCAGGTTTAATCCAGGAAAATTCATCATGGCGCGTGACTACCGGCTCATATTCAGCACCGGAAATGTCGGTCAAATTTGAATCCGATACAGCTGTCACAGATTTTCCTGTGCTCATATCCTCTACTCCACTGCTTGACCAAATGTATTCGGCCGGAGTAAATGACTATTTCGGTGACACATCGCCTGCCCTGTTTAATCGCACTACTGTGTGGAATCCGGCCATCCTCTCATTGCTCGATCCTGAAATCGCTGCCGAACAAGTGATGGTTAAGGCCCGCCAGTCATTAAATACGTGCCGCGACTGGCCGCTTGAGGCTCCTGATCTCTCATGGATCGCCTCCTTGCATGATCTGTCGCTTGCACTTGACGATCAGTTTGTGGTAGACAGTCTGATCCCTATTGCACGCACCGTAATTGATCGGGAGACCGAGGTTGCCTTCGACCGCAATCTTTCACTTTTCCGGGGATTGCTGTTTTCCATGCCTCCGAGAGTATCGCGCACTGACATTCTCGAGATATATTCACTGAGAGTCAATATCGACAGAGCCGCGGCTATAAAAGTGCTGGGTGAAATGCTCCCGGAAGAGGAAGGATTGGAATATCTGACGCTATCCCGACAGATCTCCGAGGCTGTCAATGACCGTTTCTGGATACCTGAAAAAGGCCGTTACGGTTGCGCACTGTGGGGGCAGTATTATCCGATGCTCATAACTGCAAGTGATAATCTCGCGCAGTCAATGGCTATACTCTATGGAATCGCCACCCCTGAAATGGCTCAATCGATACTCGCTTCGATGCCGCTTACTGATGAAGGTGCGCCTGATTATTACCCTGTTACTTCGGGAACACTTCCCACGTATTCACTCGCAACCCAGATAGGGCTCTATAATTCGGCGTCGAAAATGCACAGTGCCCGCAGATCACTCCTCGGCCTCGCATCGTCGGCAGCCGCCATATTCAGCGGTTCAGGCTCAGGCAGCTCGGTGGCATCGGCTATGCTCAAATCTTTTGGGGGACTTTCATTCGCGGCCGACGTACTTGCCGTGTCTCCTTTCATTCCTGAAATTTTTGCAGGTGAAAAGG
>JAIDSW010000195.1 GCA_029061025.1 Duncaniella sp. | reverse complement strand
CTTCTACACCCTGCGCGACTTCACGTTTGCCGACATCACCGCCACCTCGCCCGACACCACATTTGACACCTCCCACATCACCGGCTGCACCCTCACCAACTGCACCCTCACCCTCCTCGAAAATCCCGAGTGACCCTATTCCACAGCAGCATAGCCACCACTGAGCAGGGACGGTGCTTTGCACCGTTTCCCCTGCGCGGGGCAAAATTCCGCCGAAAACCGACGTCGTGCCATGACCAACGTTGCAAAGCAACTTCCCTACATGGGATCGCACGAAGGGTGATGGCGATTAATGCGAGAATGGAATTTTTTTGATGATCGTGTAACTTTTGGGGGCGGATTGCGTCATATATGGTATATGATACATCTTCACGATATTAACAAGTCTTATCCGGGTGCGGTGCCGCTGCATGTGCTCAAGGATGTGAGTCTCGAAATACGCAAGGGCGAACTGGTGTCGATAATGGGCGCCTCGGGCTCGGGTAAGTCTACGCTGCTCAATATACTTGGTATTCTTGACAATTATGACTCGGGAGAATATTACCTCGACGGTCAGCTCATAAAGGATCTGAGCGAGAACCGCGCTGCCGACCTGCGCAACCATAAGATAGGGTTTGTGTTCCAGTCGTTTAACCTGATCAATTACAAGAATGCGCTCGACAATGTAGCTCTGCCGCTTTTCTACCGTGGAATCTCGCGCCGCAAGCGCAATGCCATGGCCATGGAGCAGCTTGAGCGCATGGGGCTTGCCGACCGCGCTTCGCATCTTCCGGGCGAGCTTTCGGGCGGACAGAAGCAGCGTGTGGCGATAGCACGCGCTCTGATCACCCGCCCTGCCATAATACTTGCCGACGAGCCTACGGGCGCGCTCGACTCCCACACGTCGCGCGAGGTGATGCAGGTGTTCCGCGACCTCAACAACGAGGGCATGACTATCGTCATAGTAACCCATGACCCCGCGGTGGGTGAGCAGACTGACCGTATAATCCGCATAGTCGACGGCCGCATAGTACATTAAGCCATGCTCGATCTTATCAACGAAATACTTCTTACGCTCCGCACCAACAAGATGCGCACGGCTCTGACAGGCTTTGCCGTGTCGTGGGGCATATTTCTGCTGATAGTGCTGCTGAGTGTGGCACGCGGTGTGGTCAACAAGAGCCAGCAGTTTTTCTCGTCGCAGGATTCCGACGTACTCCAGGTCAACGGCGGCTGGACGCAGATGCCTTACAAAGGCTACAAGGAATGGCGCCAGATAAATCTGAAGAATACCGATCCGGAGTATCTCAAGGCGGTGACCGGCAACGGACTTACCGACATCAAGGCCACGATACGCAACAACAGCGCGGTGATTTCCACCGGCCGCGACTATGTCAACTCGGGCTATCAGGGCGTGATGCCGGGCAATCTCGACACGGAGCCGCACTCAAAGCTCACGCTCGGACGCGACATCAACCCGATAGATATGAAGGAGATGCGCCGCGTGGTGGTGCTCTCGCGCCGCAATGCCGACAATCTGCTCGATCCGTCGCGCGACCCGCTGGGTCAGCTCGTGACCATCAACGGACTGACCTTCACCGTGGTGGGAATCTACGAGAGCGAGTGGCGCAACGAGGTGTATATCCCCTACTCCGTGGCCGTGAACATGAGCACCGACAAGAGGGTGATATCGCAGATACGCGGCCGCATGACCGACATTTCCACCCTCGAGCAGAGCCGGGAGATGGAGACCCGCGTGAGAGGCGCGCTTGCAAGAGTGCATGACTTCGATCCTGCCGACGAGAGCGCCGTGTGGATATGGAACCGTTTCGAGCGCTACGTCAACACCCTCGAAGCGCAGACCGGATTGTCGATAGCGGTGTGGATACTCGGTATACTGACACTCATTTCGGGCATAGTGGGCGTGAGCAACATCATGTTTGTATCGGTGCGCGAGCGCACCCACGAGATAGGCATACGCCGCGCCATCGGTGCGCGCCCGTTCGTGATACTGAGGCAGATAATACTCGAGAGCGTAGCCATCACATCGATATTCGGCTATATAGGCATATTGGCGGGCATGGGGAGCGCCGAATTGCTCGGTCACGCATTCAGCGGGCCTGAGAGTCCGATCGTGAATCCGCGCATCGACCTGTCGATAGCCCTTCAGGTGATGGTGGTGCTGATAATAGCCGGCGCCCTTGCCGGACTGTTCCCCGCCCTGAAATCACTTAAAATCAAACCCGTAGAAGCACTTCGCGATGAGTAATCCCGTATTTGACCTCGACAACTGGCGCGAGATAGGCGCCACGCTCGCCCAAAACAAGACGCGCACGCTCATGACGGCGTTCGGCATATTCTGGGGAACGGCGATATTGGCCATACTCATAGGTGGCGCCGACGGATTCCGCAACTTCATGGGCATGAAGTTTCAGGGCTTCGCCACCAATATGGGATTGCTGTGGCCCAACCGCACCACCAAGTCCTATGCCGGCTTCAACAAAGGACGCACATTTAACTTCTCGATAAAGGATGCCGAGATGATAAAAGCATCTATCCCCGAAATCGACGCATTTACGGTAATCAACAATACCGGCGTCACGGCCATGTACGGCACCCGCTCGTCGTCGGCCTCGATGATGGGCGTGCAGAGCGATTACTCGCGCATCGTGATCCCCAAGATTTACGAAGGCCGCTTCCTCAACGCCAGCGACGACGCCATGGGGCGCAAGGTGTGCGTGATAGGCAAGCATGTGGCCAACGACCTTTTCGGTGTGGGCGACGCCGTGGGAAAAGAAATAGCAGTCAACGGCATCTATTACAAAGTGGTGGGCGTGGCCGGGCAGGCCTCAAGCGACATATCAATCATGGGGTCGATCGATGACTCGGTGATAATCTCCAACGACAATCTGCGCCGGGCCTACAATATGGGCGACGACGTGGGCGCATTCATGTTCACCGCCAAGCCGGGCTCGACACCCTCGCAGCTCAAGAGCGCCATGACCCGCATAGTGGCACGCAACCACTCGATAGCCCCCGACGACGAGGGCGCGATATTCATGTTTGACGTCTCTGAACAGTTTGCCATGCTCGACAATCTGATGCTCGGCATCAATCTGCTGGCGCTTTTCGTAGGACTCGGCACACTGCTTTCAGGCGTCGTAGGCGTGGGCAATATCATGTGGATAATAGTGCGCGAGCGCACCCAGGAGATAGGCATACGCCGCGCCATCGGCGCCAAGCCGCGCGACATAGTGATGCAGATACTCTCGGAAGGCATCGTGCTCACGCTCGTGGCCGGACTTGCCGGCATCACGTTTGCAGCCATAGTGCTCGGGGTGGTGCAGATGGTGCTGTCGCCGGTGCATTTCCAGATGTCGTTTGGCACGGCGCTGTCGATCCTCGCCGCCTTCATAGTCCTGGGCACGCTCGCAGGCCTCGTTCCCTCGGTCAAAGCCATGCGAATCAAGCCCATCGAGGCGCTCAATTCCAAGTAAAATAAAAAACAATACACTACTATAAGACAGCAATGAAAAAGTTTTTCCGAATCCTCCTGTGGGTGCTTATCGCAGGTATTTTCATAGGCACATTTGTCTATCTCTACATCTCGTCGCGCCCTGCTGAAGTGACCTACGACGTGGTAAATCCCACCACGGGCGACATAGTGCGCACTACCGTGCTCACCGGTAAGATCGAGCCACGCGACGAAATCGCCATAAAGCCCCAGGTATCAGGCATCATCTCCGAGATATGCGTGGAGGCCGGTACGGTGGTGAACGAGGGCGACATAATAGCCCGCATCAAGATCATACCTGACGAGGGACAACTGTCGAGCGCCCTCACCCGCATCGAGAGCGCCCGCATAGCGCTCGACGACGCCCGAGCAAAGTGGGAACGCAACCGCCTGCTGCTCGAAAAAAAGGTGATAAGCCGCGAGGAATACGAGACCTCCGAGACCACCTATCGCCAGGCCGAGCGTGAACTCGAAGCTGCCCGCGACGCCTACTCGATCGTGAAGGAGGGCGTGAGCGTCAACAATGCGTCGGAAAGCAACACCCTGGTGCGCGCCACCATCACCGGACTGGTGCTCGACGTGCCGGTAAAGGTGGGTAGCTCGGTTATTCAGGCCAACACGATGAACGACGGTACGACCGTGGCCACCATAGCCGACATGAACAATCTCATCTTCAAGGGCAATGTCGACGAGACCGAAGTGGGGCTGCTCAAGGTAGGCATGCCCATGACCGTCAACGTGGGCGCACTGCCTAAAGATACGCTCCACGCCGTGGTGGAATACATCGCCCCGAAGGGTACGGAGTCAAACGGCGCCAATACATTTGAGCTCAAGGGTGCCATATCCGATGCTGCCGGAGTGGAACTGCGCTCGGGCTACAGCGCCAACGCCACAGTGACCCTGTCGAGCAACATAGGCGTGCTCACCATACCCGAGAGCGTGGTGGAATGGGCCGGTGACAGCACTTTCGTCTACGTTACCACCGATACCATCCAGCCCTATGTCTTCACACGCCGCGCCGTGACGCTGGGTGAAAGCGACGGTATCAACGTGGAGGTATCGGGTGTGAATACTTCCGACCGCCTCCGTGGCCGCGCCATAACTCACTGACACTTTTAACTCTGACGCTACATCATGAAAAAGATATTACTATCGCTTGCATTCTCAGCCGCAGCCGTTGCAGGGGCAGCCGACACCTGGAGCCTCGACAGCTGCATCAGCTATGCACTTGACCACAATCTGCAGGTGCGCCGTCAGGCCATAGAGCAGCAGTCGGGCGAGCTGTCGGTCACCGAAGCCTACGACCGGTTTCTGCCGCAGCTCTCGGCCGGAGCGTCGCAGAGCTGGAGTTTCGGACGCGGTCTCACCTCGGAAAACACCTATGCCAACCGCAACACCACCATGACCGGATTCAACGCCAATCTGTCCCTGCCGCTGTTTCAGGGACTTTCGGCGATACGTCAGGTCGACTACGCCCGCACCCGCATGCTCCAGATCGTGGAGCAGACCGAGTCGATGAAAGATGACATCACGCTCAACGTCATTGCCCAATATCTTCAGGTACTCTATGCCGGCGAACTGGTAGAGGTAGCCCGCGAGCAGGCCGCCCTCTCGGCCAAGATGCTTGAGCGGCAGGAAGCGCTGCTCGAAGCCGGGAAAGTGCCCGAAGCCGACGTGCTTCAGGCCCGGGCGCAGGCTGCCGCCGACGAGCTCACGGTGGTCACCTCATCCAACGACCGCAGTCTTGCCCTCATCGACCTGGCTCGTATCCTTGAGCTTGACGACGTAGACAACTTCGACATAGCTCCGCTCGACGGCGAGGCACGCCCCCTGCTCATCGACGCCGACGAGGTATATCGCCATGCCCTGCAATCCAACCACGGCATCCTCGCAGCACGCCGCGGCATCGACGTGGCACAGAAAAGCATATCGGTGGCAAAAACCGGCTACATTCCCCGCCTGAGCTTCACCGCCGGCCTCGGCAGCAGCTACTACAGCATGTCGGGCGTGCGCAGCGAATCTTTTGGCAGCCAGATACGCGACAATTTCAGCAAGTCGCTCGGCTTCTCGCTGTCTGTACCCATATTTGACGGCTTCTCCACCCGCAATCAAGTGCGCCGCGCCCGCGTAGAGGAGCTCTCGGCCACCCTCGCTCTGGCCGAGCAGGAAAGCCAGCTCTTCAAGAATATCCGTCAGGCCTACTATCAGGCACTGTCGGCAGCCAAGAAAATGGAAGCATCCGAGACAGCTACCGAAGCTGCCCGCGTGGCACTCGAAGCCATAACCTATAAATATGAATACGGCAAAGCCAACGCCACCGAATACGAGCAGGCCAAGACCGCATATATCAAGTCGCAGAGCGAGACCGTCCAGGCCCGCTACGAGCTCCTGCTCCGCAACCGCATCCTGCTGTTTTACAACAAATAATCTCTCCTATGGTAAAGATTATCCACAGTATACTTGTAGCCCTCGGCGTCACACTTATATATCTGCTGGCGCAGTCAGGCATGGACAAGTGGTCGATGGAATCGATACGGAAAGGTATCAGAAACATTGCATCGGGAATTATCTCCCCTTCGAGCGTGATAATAGCCATAATATCATTTGCTATCTCCTACTTCAACATGCTGCCTGACTATTGGCTTACACTATTGATACTGCCACTTTGCGCCGCATCAATGACAGGCAGAAAATGTAACGAAGACTGAAAGAATACCCGCAGGGCTTTGAATTATTCGCAACTGTATCCTGCTGTTTTACAACAGATAAAATTGTCTTATCCACCCCTTCACCTGCAGCGCAGGTGATAGCAGAATGGCGTGTCAGTTGAGGCTGAGCCGAAACCACACGAAATATATCACTCACACTTTCCGCACCCGCGGGAGCGTGTGCGAGCATCGCCGCGACAATAGAGTCTGCCGGTTATTACTGCTTGCACACGCTCCCGCGCGTGCCATATTAGGGAGGCTGATTTCTCGTCGGGTTTCGGCACAGCCTCAACCGCGAGGCTACTATGTTTTCACCCGCGCTGCAGGTGAAGTCTGCTTTTGAGACCCCTTTTCGCAGCCTCACCGATAGGCAAAAAAAGCGACGAGGGCTGAAACTCCGAGGAGGCGACCCGGGCTATGAAGGACTCAACGCCTTGCAAACGCTCGCACTCAGCTTTATGTAGCTTTAATTCAACCTACTACGTAGTCAATCGTTTGTGCCGGAGGCACATCATTGTGGTAAACCCCGGATCTTTAGTCCGGGGCAAGCTATCCTCTACTCACTCGCGTCCCGGCAGGACGCATTGTGGCGTCGGCAAAGATATCGCCGGTTATCATCCCCTCACACGAGGCGTCCTGCCTGGACGCGATGTCGGGAGGTACTCCTTCCCCGCACTGAAGTGCGAGGTTTACCACAATAATGTGCCTCCGGCACGTAAAAGCACTTCGTATCTACCGAAAAGTAATGGGAAGTAACCTCATGAAACCTCCGCAATTACATGAAATTTCATCAATCGGATAATACTCTATTTATCAATTATTTATATAATTTCCACCTATCTGAAACGGTGCGCTAACTCGATTTTTAAGGTAGTTAGCGCACCATTTCAGCAATAATCAGGTCAATTCAGTCCCGAAACAGAGCGTCAGCAGTAATCTCACTTTGTATCATACCCCACTGGGTGTTGTGCTTCACTCCATTGAGGGTGATAAACGTAATGTGCAAGGCCGAACGTGTGCCGGTGGATTTGCGAAACAGTTCCCGCCTGTCAATAAGCTTTTTCATATATGCGGCGGTAATATCAAACTCATTGAGCGAAAATTTCATTTCGCAGAGATTTATCACTTGATCGCGACGGTCAATCACCAAGTCAATCTGGGCTACCTTTTTACCACCTTCATAACCTATCCAGGCCGAAACATCGGTCTGCACGCCCGAAATGCCAAGCGCCGCTTTTATCTGCGAAATATGGTGGAGGCACACCTGCTCAAATGCATATCCGCTCCACGACCTGTGGGAGGGCGAGTCGATATGGGTCATCCAGTAATCCTCGGTATCGCTGTTGGGTCTCACCTGCTTGAGGTAGAATAGCGTGAACAGATCCGTAAGCTGATAGAGGCGGTCGCGTTCCTTCTTTCCGTATGCCTTATACACGCGCAGGAAATCACAGGTAACAAGATTTTTCAATGCCTCGGAAAACTTGCCTCCGTCAGATACTTTGAGCGACGCTATCATCTCATCGCGGGTCATACCTTCAGCCTTTTTAGCCAGCAGCTCCACGATGCGCCGGTAGATGGTGGAATCATTGAACAGTGATCGGAACAATATGTCGTATTCCGAGCGAAGTTCACCGGCATGATGGAAAAACATCCTGTCGATATTCTGGGCGAGACTCTGCGATTTATTTACCTTCGCGAGATAAAACGGTGTGCCACCCATCGTCATGTAGCATTCCACGATCTGATGCCGGTTCCACTTCACCCCGCGGTATTCGAGCATCTGCTCGGTCTCGCAAAGATTGAACGGCGGAATATAGATGCGCCTTGTGACACGATTGTGCAGTCCGCCTTTATCGCCGAGCAATTTATCGGTCATCCATGTGGTGGCCGAGCCGCAAACTATGAATTTCAGATTTGCCTGACTGTCGCCCCAGCTGTTCCAAAATAGCTCAAGAGCACTGATAAATCGCGAGCGCGGGGTATCGAGCCACGGCATCTCATCAATGAAAACTATTATTATTTTCTTATTGAGCTTCGACAGATAGGTCTTAAGCATCCTGAACGCCTCTCTCCACGAGGTAGGGCGGCTCCACTTTTCACCCGAATACTCCTCAAGCTGCGCCCGGAAATCCTCAAGCTGCTCATCCTTGGTGCTGTTGTATGAGCCGGTCATATAGAAATCAAACTTCTCCTTGAAAAAATGCTTTATAAGATAAGTCTTCCCTATACGCCGGCGACCATATACGGCTATAAACTCGGGGGAGTCGGAGTCGACACATTCCCTCAAAATACGCTGCTCATATTTTCTGCCAATAATCATATCATGAAATTTTACGCAAATATACGGTTTATCAGCAGAATAGCAAAATAAAATCACGCTGAAACGGTGCGCTAACTCTATTTTTAAGGTAGTTAGCGCACCGTTTCAGGCGGGTTTTATGAAGTTTCGGAAGGTATCGATCAGAGATCTACGCCGATAAACTCGCCCGTGGGTGAGAACATCAGCTCGATGCCGCTGACGAGATCCACGTCATAGCCCAGCATGGTCACGGAAATCTCGTTGATACCGCTTCCGGGGAAATTCTGAGCTACATACGCATCGATAGCGGCAGGATAAAAACCTGAAGGAACAGTCTGACCGGCGGGAGCATCCACATCGATCCACTCACCGGCAGCGTTGAAGTCTACGGAGTGGCCGTTGGCCAGCACAGCCTCATATTCATTGCCGTCCATCTCCACGGTCTCGACTGCTACCTTGGGGTAATAGGTCGACAGAAACGAGCGCGCCGCTACGGGAAGTTCGTCGGCAGGCACAAAATTGTCATCATCGCTACAGCTCCACAGCACCGTAGCGGCAACCGCTGCAAACATCAGCGGCAAAAATTTCAAGAAACGTCTCATAACTATTTTTTATCTTGTAAAAGTTTATCGGGGGGTAATCCCCGCTCCTGACTTAATAACCGATTTATCACCTGATTAGTTCACGAATAATATAACAATCCCCCGCAGGGAATATCGCCGCGGGGGACCGATGGAGGGAGAGAGGGCTTACCTTACCATTCTTATCTGATTACCATGTGGGGTCAGCGGAGGAGGGTCTTGAGGGCGGTGTGGCCGCGGGGGGTGGCGACTGATACTATCACCACGCCGGTGATGCCGCGGAGATCGAGCGAAGCTGTGGTGCCTGAGAAGGTGACCGTGGCGAGGACTTTGCCGCTGAGGTCACATGCCATAGCGGTGGAGGTGTCGCCGGGCTGCAGGTCTTCGACATTGAGCACCACGAGTCCGCAACGGGCGGCCGTGAGAGTGGCAGTGAGGTCAGAGGCATGGGCTGCAGCGGCGATTTCCTCGATACCGGAGGGAGTGCCGGTCTCGAAGCAGCCGAGGTCAGGGGCTGTGCCGTTGAAGGTGATTCCGGTGGAGTGCACGCTCTGGCCGGGATAGGGTGCCACAGGTGTGCCGGCGTCGATGAGGCGGCTGTTGTCGGGGCGTATCTTCATGAAGTCGAGATCAGGGAGATTGCCTTCTTCATCGCGGGCGCCATCGGTACCGGCTGTGGAGATCGAGACGAAATCGTCGGGCAGACAGTTGAAGTCGCATGTCACCTGAGTGCCGGTGATGGAATAGGGTGCGTATTCGCTCTTGTTGCGATCAGCGATACCGTCGCTTATGGCTACACAGTTGGTGAAGCGCACTTCATGGCCGGTGGCCACGGGCTCGTCGATGCGGTAGGTGTAGTGGCTCTTGTTGTCAGTATACTTGGCTGAGTAGCCGGTGCAGTTGTTGAGGATCATGTGACCGGTGTTGTGGTTCTGGTCAAAACCCTTCTGGAGATTGTCAAAAGCCAGACAGCGGTTCATGATTATGTTGTTGCGACCCTGGTCGCTGCCCATCTTGAAGCCGTTGCCGTTGCCCGAGCAGGGCTGGCCGTTTTCAAGATAGCCGTTTTCAAATGCCCAGCAGTTGTCGAGGGTGGTGGTGATGTCGTCGGGGAAACCGCCCTCTTTCTTGATGAACTGATCCCAGCCGTCGTCGCTGTTGCGCCATGCGCGGCAGCCGTAGAAATAGTTGCCGTCGCCGTGGGAGATTTTTACGGCGAAACCGTCGGCATTGCCTTCACCCGGGTCGATATTGAAATATGCGTCGCAGTTGATCACGAGGTTGTAGGCGGCGAGGTTTTTCATCTGCAGGCCGGTATCGGCATTGCGCACAAACGTGCAGTTCTCGATGATATTGTGGTGACCCTGATGGGTATTTGCGGCAATATCGGAGTAAGAGCCTCCCGAGGGCTTGTCGCGCTCGATGAGCATGCCGTTGTCGCCGGCATTGTAGATGTCGAGGCCGTAGATATGCCAGTAGCTGCCTGTAAGGCGTATACCCTGGTTATTGTCGGCCACGGGCATACCGTCGTAGTCGAGCACCGCACGGCCACCGCGGGCGAAGAGCGAAATCTTGCCTGAGTTTTTCTCTCCGATGGCCTTGAGGTTGATGCGCGATGAGTACTTGTATGTACCGGCATTCATATAGATGATGTCGCCCGGGCCTACGAGGTCGGCAGCTTTCTGAAGGCTGAAGAAGGGGTGCTGCTCCGAGCCGTCGGCAGTAGCGTCGTTGCCTGCGGGGTCACAGTAATATACCTTGTGGGCATACTCTTTAATCTCGTTTTTGGGTGTGGTATAAGCCACGGGAGAGCCAAGAGTTCGGCCTACGCTGTTTTCGGCATAGGGAGTGAGAGTATAGGCGGTCTCGGGCATGAGGCTGAGCGTCACGACATAGAGATTGTCGCCGGCGGGATATGCGGCGGCATCGGTGGCAGGCACGCCGGCAGTCTCCACGATATAACCGGCTGCGGTGACGGCGGCTCCGCCATCGTCGGTCACGCTGATGCCGGCTCTGACGGCCACAGTGGTATCGGTGGTGAGATCGTCGATCACCTCAACCGTTCCCGCTTTTACGGCGGGCTTCTGAGCGTCGGCGGTGGTGAATGTCTTCACTTCGCCATAGGCCACTCCGGCGAGCGAGACAGCATAGGCGCGGTAGCTGATCACAGTGGATGCGGGGAGACCGGTAAGCGTAACGCGGAAATCCTGCCCGCTTGCGGCCACGGTATTGTCGGCCACGGTGGGAGTGCCGTCGGTGGTCCAGCATACACCGGTAGCGGTGACGGGGCGGTCACCGGCGTCGGTGACATGGCCGCCTACCATTGCCGACGAGGCTTTCACTGCTGTAGCATCGGCGGTAGTGACGGTTGCGGGAATGCCGGCGGGATAGGCAGTGACGGTGAGGTTGTCGATATCGGCGTCGGAGGTGCTTTCATTGGCGATCTTGACGCGGTTGACGGCCTGATCGTAGAGCATCACGATATTCTCGGTATCGGTCTCGAGATTGCGCGCGGCGGTCCATGTGGCGCCTTCGTCGGTGGAGGTATACACGGTGAGTTTCTTGCCCGTGCGGCCTTCGTTGAACTTCATGGCCACCACACCCTGCGATAGCACGGGAGTGACTACATAGGAGCCGTTTTTAAGCATGCGCAGCGCAGCGCCCGAGCCGTCGGTGATATATGACTCATTGGTGCCGCGGTAGGCATTGAAATAGAGCCATTGTCCCTGACCCGTGACGTCGAAGGCCGCTTCGGAGGCTGCATCCTCTTTTGACGACGGGTATTCCGAACGGTTTTCAAACGTCTGCGTGAAGTAAGGCAGCTCAAGCATCGTCACCACGGCATTACCTTCACCGTCGGTACCGTCGGGGAGGGTGATGAGAAGATCGTCGATGAAGAATTGCTTGTTGGAGTTGGTGCGGAAGCGTATGTAGCGCGCATCGGCATCGTTCACCATTACTATATGGCGTGTCCAGGGTGTGGTCTCCTTGTAAGTTTCAAGTTCCACCCAGTTGTTGCCGTCGGCGGATTTCTCGACGAATACCTGACGGTTGGTGTCGAGGGCGTAGTAGATCACGGCGCCTGCTCCCTGCGTGAGGCGGGGCGAGGTGAGACCGTCTTTAGAGGTGAACTCAAGAGAGGCTGCTCCGGTGTTGGCCTGGGCGGTTGTCGACTTGTTTTTGTTGACGGTCCAGTCGCCGGTGGTTGCTGACACGGTGGCTTTGCCCTGCTGCCATACGGCATCCTCGAAGCCCTCGGAGAGATAGGTGTAGTCGGCCGCCACTGACTGAAGGCTGACTGCGGCAGTCGCGAGAAGCGACATGGCCATAGGTGTGATTGAGATTTTCATGATATGGTGGTTAACGTATTTTTCCGGAAGCAAAATTACTCAATCGGCGCCACACATGTGTGGAATTATCGCCAAAAAGAGGTGGAAAAACCGTCAAAACACCCGTTTCAGAGCCTTCAGCCCTGAAAATGTCATTCCCAGCGGGGGATGGTGAAGATAAATTCGAGGCCGCCGGTAGAGCGGTTGTGCACCGAGATCGTGCCGCCGAGCGACAGGATGGTGCTCTTGACAATCGACAGTCCCAGACCGGTTCCGCCCTTCTGTCGGGAGCGGCCCGTATCGACGCGGTAGAATCGCTCGAAGAGGTGGGCAAGATGTTCTTCGCTCACGCCCTTGCCGTTGTCGTAAAACGAGAATACGTAGAAGCGGTCGCTTTCCGATACCAGACGGAATCCTATCTCCGTGCCGCCCGAATAATTGGCCGCGTTGCGTATCAGTCCGTTGATCATGCCCGTGATGAGGCCGTAGTTGCCCTTGACATTGCAGTCAAACGGCACCGAATAGCTGAAATTCATATCGCCGGCCATGTTGGATGCGAGCAGGTCGTTCTCGATCTGATATATAAGGTCGTGCATGTCCACACGCTCAAGCGGTATCTTTCCGGCGCCGTTCTCGAGGCGCGTCATGGTCGAGATGTCATTGAGCAGGTTACAGAGGCGGTCGACATTGATGAGCATGCGGCTCAGGAATCGGTTGCGCGACTCCTCGTCCATGTCGGGGTTGCCCACGATAGTCTCCAGATAACCCTTTATGATACCCACGGGAGTCTTGATCTCGTGATTGACATTGTTGGTGATCTGGCGGGTAGTGGCGATGCGCTCCTCGATGGCGTGCATGGCCACCTTGCGCTCGCGGTTGATCTGCTCGAAGGCTTTCTCGCGCTCCTTATACAGCTTCACGATCTGACGCGAGATGTCGCCGAGCTCGTTGTGGGGGAAGTTGTATTCCTTCTCGCTCTTTACACCCTGAGCGGCCTTCGACGCAAACTCGCTCAACATCGACACGCTGCGAGTGAGGGTGCGGGTGTAGAAATACGTGATAATGACCGCAATGCTCATAAGCAGGGTAATGATGGTCCAGCGGCCGCTGTCCATGCCGGTAGCAAGAGTCAGATCGTCGCTTTTGGGCAGAGCCGCCATCACGGTTATGTCGCCGTCCTGCGACTCCACGGTGGTGAAATACATCACGTCGTCGATCGACTCATGCACGCTTGCATCGGGCTTGAAGCGCCCTTTCTTGTAATCGGCAAACTGCTGCTCGGTCAATCCCTGCGGAAGGGGCTCTCCCTGCGAGTACAGGAGCTGCCCGCTGCTGCCGTAGACACTTATGCGCACCCCCTCGTAGAGAGAGTTGCGGTAATATTTAGTGATAAATTCGAGAAACGAGCGCGGATTTTCATCGCGCTGCTTGGCATATATGATACGGTTCTGTATCAGCTCCAGCTCCTTGATACACATTTCCTCGCGCACGCGGGCCTCACGCTTGAGCTGATACCACACAAGACAGCCCACCACCGCCGCTATCAGAGCCGCGATGGGGATAAGCAGTCGCCAGTGATAACTAATCCGTCTCTTTGAAGCCATAACCGAATCCCAGTCGAGTCTCTATATTGGTGCCGTAGGCTCCGATTTTTTTACGAAGGCGGGTTATGTTGGTATCGATAGTGCGGTTGGTCACGATCACGTCGCCTGACCATACATTGCGTATTATCTCCTCGCGGGAATAGATGCGGTTGGGGTGAGTGAGGAAAAAGAAGAGGATTTCAAGCTCGGTCTTGGTCAAGGGCACCTTCTCGCCGTCGAGATAGCAGTTTTTCTCGTTGGGGTCGATCGTAAGGGTCTTGTAAGTGACAGCCGGCTCATAGATAGTCTCTTTTTCAGCCTCGGCGGCGGTCTTTTTGGCCATGCGCACTCGGCGGAGCACCGCATTGACTCTCGCCAGCATCTCGCTTACCGAGAACGGCTTGGTGATATAATCGTCGGCTCCTATGTTGAGACCCATCACCGTATCATCCTCGCCGTTGAGCGCCGAGCAGAATATGATGGGAGCCTCCTCGGTGGAGGAATTATTGCGGAGTGCCTTGGCGAAATCGAAACCTGACAGGCGCTCCATCATGATGTCGACTATAAAGAGATCATATTTCTTGAGATCCATTGTCAGGGCTTCCTCGGCAGAGTAGGCAGTGTCGACGTCATAACCCTCTTTCTCAAGATTGAATTTCAGAATCTCGCACAGCGCTTCTTCGTCGTCAATTACTAATATCTTAATATTCATTTATTTATAAAAGATGATTGATGATGGACGGACACACCCTTAGGGCCTGCCCGCCGGTGATGAATGAGATTGCGGGATAAAATTACTAATTATTTTCGGCAAAGATATGTTAAAGTAAGTTAAACCGAGCGGTTGTAATCAAACTTTCACACCGCCGCCGTGTTATAAAGGCATAGTTACTATATTTGCACTGTGTTTTCATGGTATTAGATTTAAGGTTAAAACACAATCGGGCTGTCGCGACGACAGCCCGATTGTGTTTTTAGTCCCATCGACGGGATCGCCCTCGCTCCCGCCTGAAGGTTTGTGAACTTTTGACTGTGATCAGGGGTGAAAGTCAACAGCGATAATCATGTTTTCTAATGGATTTAAGGTATTTGTCAGGAAAATCTTACCTAATATATGGTATTTCGGGAATTATTGGCAGCAGGTAATTTTGCAACGGATAAAATAACCTGTTTAACAATATGAAAATATCATCGATTCATTCAGCACTTTTGCTTTCTCTTGCGCTTCCTTTAAGCGCGGCAGCCGCTACCGCAGGCAGCGATGCTGCTATCCCCGACAACACATCGTATTCTCTTAACCCCGTGGTAGTGACCGGCACCGGGATGCACCACCGCAAGGCAGCTTGAGCGCGGGCCGAAGCGCATCAGGACGGTAAAACTCGTCCCGTTTCTGCTGGTGTGCGGCAACCACACACTCACCGACATAGCCGGAGAATACTCCGATACGCTCCGCTCCCTCGGCTACGAACCCCGACTGCTCAAACGCGGTCTGGCCGAGCTCCCGGCCGTGAGACAGCTCTACGTCGACCGCACCCTCCACCTGCTCCGGGACTGACACCGTCAATCCGCCCCCATTACATGACTGATACTCCCGATACATTCAGCAGATTTATCGCATAGACCTGATTACAAGCACATTGCAACCAAAAAAATATAGGGACGGTGCTTTGCACCGTTAGTCATGCCCGACCGCCGGTTTTTCGTGGAATTTCGCTCTGCGCACGCGAAACGGTGCAAAGCACCGTCCCTGCTCAGCGGTAGCTATTTCGCTAAGAATTAGGTTACTGCGCACGTGAAACATCGCAAAGCGATGTCCCTACAGCGGAGGCGCTATTTCGCTCAAGATTTGACGTGTGGAATTTTAGGAAACGGGAATTTTTTGTATCTTTGCATTTCGGCGGTGAGATGGCCGCCGATCCTAATTTTATTTCTACACTTTACGCGTTATGAGCAATTCGTTTTTCAGCCGCATACCGGTGGTGACCAAAAACCTTATAATCATAAATTTCATCATCTGGCTGGCGATGTTTGTGTTTGCCAGCAAGTTTGGATCGAGCCTTGAAAGTCTCTTGGGGCTGCACTATTTCAAGGCGGGAGATTTCAACCCGGCTCAGCTGGTGACATATATGTTCATGCACTCGCGCGACTCGCTGGCACATATATTTTTCAATATGTTCTCGCTCTTCATGTTTGGCTCGGTGCTTGAGCGCACGCTTGGCAGCGCGCGGTTTCTGTTTTACTACATCTCGGTGGGAATAGGAGCGGCGCTGTTTCAGGAGTTGACCTGGGCGCTGACGTGGGAAGACGGGCTCATGAAGGCGATAGCTATGAGCTATCATGTGGATTTCCCCGAAGCACGGATGATGATAGCTCAGCTTCAGGCTTCGCCCGAGGGTATGGAGCAGATAAGCATGTATCTCAACCGGTTTGTGACCATAGGGGCATCGGGCGCCATCTACGGCGTGCTGCTGGCATTCGGCATGATCTATCCCAATATGCCTATGTATCTTATGTTTATCCCAGTGCCCATCAAGGCAAAATACATGGTGATAGGCATGGGTGTGATAGAGCTGCTGATCGGACTGACGAGCGGTCAGGGCGACGGAGTGGCGCATTTCGTGCATCTGGGCGGCATGCTCATAGGTCTGGCCATAATTCTTTACTGGAAGAAAAAGGGACTGCTTGATGGCGTGGGCTATTGACAGGCGGTTGAGCCGGGCAGGGACTGCGACGGTGGCTGTTGCGGTCAACGTGGCCGTATTCGTGCTGCTGCGTATTGCCGCGGTCTTGGGCGGCGACGGTGTGCTGCGATGGATTGAGATGCCGTCGACACCGGGGTTATTGCTCACGCGACCGTGGACGGTGGCCACCTACATGGTGTCGCAATATGATTTCTTTCACCTTGCGGTGAATATGATATGGCTGTGGTGTTTCGGGCGGTTTCTTGCCGACATCATGTCGGCCCGGCAGTGGTGGAAATTTTATATCGCGGGCGGACTCGGAGGCGCGGCGGTGTTTGCAGCCGCGTGTGCACTGATACCCTCGCTGCCGCCGGTGACCCATTGGCTCATAGGCTCGTCGGCGAGCGTGATAGCTATTGTGGCTGCCACAGCGCTGCTCATGCCACATCTTGAGGTGCAGCTTTTCATGATAGGACCGCTGCAGCTGCGCTGGGTGGCGTGGATCACGATAGCCCTTGACCTGACGGGACTTTTCGGAGCGCATCCGGGCGCTCATTTCGCTCACTTGGGCGGATTGATTGCAGGCGTGGCCTACGCCCTGTATCTGCGTCGCAAGCCGAGGAAGCGCCACGACGATACCGACGACCGCGCGCGGCTCGACGTACTGCTCGACAAGGTGCGCCGCTCGGGTCTCGGCTCTCTGAGCATGGACGAGAGGCGTGAACTTATGAGATTGTCGGAGCGTTTAAGACCATAATAATCAATAGTGGCAATGGGATTTTTCAGCAACCTTTTCAGGCGGTTTCACAGCACGATACGTGCCGTGACGGTGGGTGTGAACGGCATAGTGTTTCTCGCCACGGTGTTCTCGGCCTACGGCGGATGGTTTGACCCGGTGCAGGTGCCTGTGGCCGCTTTGGCCGCCATGATACTGCCCGTGCTGCTCGTGGCCGGCATCGCGCTCATGGTGATCGATTGCTTCATAAGCTACCGCATAGCCGTGATGATACCGGCGTCGTGGCTCATATCGCTGCCCGAGATACTGATATTTTTTCCGCTCAACATATTCAGCGAGAAGCTCACTCCCGAGCAGGAAGCACGGTCCTTTACCCTCTTGACCTACAACTGCCTGCATCTGCACAACTACGCCCCTACCGACTCGATGACCACCAACGGCACCGCGTCCTACATACTCGCCACCGACGCCGACGTGGTGAATCTTCAGGAACTCGAGTTTCTCTCGCCGCGCAAGTCAGTGCATCTCACCCCCGAACAGGTCGACTCGCTCAAAAGCCGATATCCCTACCGCGTGATCGACGCCGGGCAGCAGCTGTCGGTATTATCAAAATTTCCCGTCGAACCTATCCATATTACCATACCCAAGCGCTCGGAACCTTGTCTCATAGGGGCATATCGCCTCGACATCAACGGCACGACGGTCAATCTCTACAACGTGCATCTGAAATCGATCGGTCTCAGCACCGACGATAAAGCGCTCTACCGTCAGCTTCCCGGAAAGATCAAGGAGACCGATGGCACGGAATTGCGCGAGGAGATTCGCGACGTGAAGCAGCAGCTCGTGAGCAAGCTGTCTCAGTCGTTTGCGGTGCGCGACATCGAGGCCCGCTGGCTGCGCGAGGTTATCGACTCTATAGGTGGCAACACCATAGTAGCCGGCGACTTCAACGATATACCCGGCTGCCACGCACAGCGCGTGATAATGAACGGCGACCTGCATGATGCGTATGCCGAGAATGCGTTCGGCGCCGTGATCACCTACCACGACAACCGCTTCTATTTCCGCATCGACCACATCCTCTATGGCGGCGACCTGAAAGCCGTCTCGATCCGCCGCGACACCCCACCCTGGAGCGACCACTATCCCCTCTTCACGAGGGTGAGGTATTAGGGGGTTCCCGGAGGCGCTTATTTGTCAGCGTCTCCGCACTTAAGTGCGGAACACATGCCCAAATACGATAGCTCCCCCGCGCTTTGATTTCTTGTGTTTTTTCGTTAACTTTGCCTCAAGCTTAACGGCGCAAACAAGATACATACTCTCTCAAACCTGAACTTCAATCCGTAATAATAAACCCTAAAAATACAACATGCGAACCCTAACCCTCCTTGCGGCAGGTGCAATGGCGCTTTCCGCATCAACCACAATGACAATGAACGCCCAGTCATCACCGGCGGCCGAAGCTAATCCTCTGCTGAAGCCCTACACCACTCAGTTTCAGATTCCTCCCTTCGAGAGCATAACTCCCGCCATGATCCTCGAAGCCGTGGAGAAAGGCATCGACGAGCAGAAGGCCGAAATACGCGCCATCTGCGTCAACCGCGCCGTGCCCGACTTTGACAATACCGTGCTGGCCATGGAGAAAAGCGGCGAGACGCTCAACCGCGTCATGGCGCTCTTCTTCGCCTACGACGATGCCCTTTCGTCGCCCGAGCTTGAGGAAGTGGCCGCAAAGGTCTACCCGATGTATTCCGACGCCACCGACGAAATCATGATGAATCCGCTCCTCTTCGACAAGGTGAAATATGTCTATGACCATCGCGACGAGCAGGGCCTCGACCCGCAGCAGAGACTCGCCGTGGAGAAGCTCTACAAGTCGTTCACACGCAACGGCGCCCGCCTCTCCGCGGAGCAGAAAGAGGAACTCAAGAAAATCAACATAGCCCTCGCCGACCTCTATCTGAAATACAACAAAAACCTTCTGAGCGCCACCAATCAGTTTGAGCTCGTAGTATCTGACCCCGCCATGCTTGCCGGTCTCCCCGCATCGCTCGTGGCTACTGCCGCCGACGAAGCCCGCCAGCGCGGCAAGGAAGGCTCGTGGGTATTCACCCTCCACGCTCCCTCGCGTCTGCCCGTGCTCCAGTATGCCGAAAACCGCGACCTGCGCCGTCAGATGTATGAAGGCTACACTACCCTCGCCACCACCGCCCCCTACGACAACCGCCCCATCATCAACGAAATCGTCAAGCTACGTGCCCGCAAGGCCCATCTGCTCGGCTTCAAGAACTATGCCGACTATATGACCGACAATGTCATGGCCAAGACCACCGAGGCCGCCGAGAATCTGCTCATGCAGATCTATCGCCCGGCAGTTGACCGCGTGCAGGAGGAAGTGGCCGAGATGCAGGCTGTGATCGATGCCGAAAACGGCGGTTTCACTCTCGTCCCCTGGGACTACTATTATTATGCCGAGAAAGTGCGCCGCAACAAGTTTGCACTTGACGAAAACGAAGTGCGCGCCTACTTCTCGCTCGAAAATGTACGCAAAGGTATCTTCACCCTCGCCGAGCGCCTCTACGGTGTGAAATTCAAGGAGTTGCCCGATGCGCCCAAATATCACCCCGAGGTAAATGTATATGAAGTCACTGACCTCGACGGCAACCATGTGGCAGTGTTCATGACCGACTACTTCCCCCGCGCTTCCAAGCGCCAGGGTGCATGGATGAGCGAGTTCCAGGGCTCATTCGTTGACCCCGACGGCACCTCGCAGCGCCCCATCATCTTCAATGTAGGCAACTTCACCCGCCCCGCAGGCGACACCCCCGCCCTTCTCACCCTCGACGAGGTGGAGACGATGTTCCATGAGTTTGGCCACGGCCTCCACGGCATGCTTACACGCGCCAAGCTCCGCTCCCAGGCCGGCACCAACGTTGACCGCGACTTCGTGGAACTTCCCTCGCAGATCACCGAGCACTGGGCACTTGAGCCGGAGCTCCTCAAGGACTACGCTTTCCACTATCAGACCGGTGAAGTGATTCCCGACTCGCTCATACGCAAACTGGAAGCCGCTTCTACCCACAATCAGGGCTTCATGACCACCGAACTCGCCGGCGCGGCGCTCCTCGACCTCCAGTGGGGCAAGCTCAATCCCGCGGGTGACACTGACGTGGAAGCATTTGAGGCACAGGTAGCGAAAGACCTCGGCATGCCCGAGCAGATCGCATTCCGCTACCGCTCGCCCTACTTCAAGCACATCTTCGGCTCCGACGGCTACGCATCAGGCTACTACACCTACCTCTGGGCCGAAGTGCTCGATACCGACGGCTTCGAGCTCTTCAAGGAAAAAGGCGTGTTTGATCCCGCCACCGCCGAATCCTTCAAGAAAAACATCCTTGAGATGGGCGGCAGCGCCGATCCCATGGAACTTTACATCAAGTTCCGCGGCCACGAGCCCAAAGTCGACGCCCTGCTG
>JAIDSW010000194.1 GCA_029061025.1 Duncaniella sp. | reverse complement strand
GTTCTACCCCGTCAACCCCGACCGCCCCGACTACTTCGAGGTGCGCGACCTGCCCACGGTATTGTCGCTCAAAGCCGAGACCCACAACTTTCCCACGACGGTAGAGCCGTTTAACGGCGCTGCTACGGGTACGGGCGGCGAAATCCGCGACCGCCTGGGCGGCGGCCGTGCCTCGCTCCCGCTGGCCGGTACAGCCGTGTACATGACATCTTACCCCCGCATGAGCGAGCTTCACCGCTGGGAGCTGATGATGGATCCCCGTGTATGGCTCTATCAGACACCCTGCGAGATACTTATCAAGGCATCAAACGGTGCTTCGGACTTCGGCAACAAGTTTGGCCAGCCGCTCATCTGCGGTTCGCTGCTCACATTCGAGCACGATGAAAACGGCCGCATGTATGCCTACGACAAGGTGATCATGCTCGCCGGCGGTGTGGGCTACGCCGCTTCCAAAGACGCCATCAAAGCCGTGCCCGAAGAGCACCAGGCAGTGGTGGTGATGGGCGGCGACAACTACCGCATCGGTATGGGCGGCGGTGCCGTATCATCGGTCGAGACCGGACAATACGCATCGGGCATCGAGCTCAACGCCGTGCAGCGCGCCAACCCCGAGATGCAGAAGCGTGTATCAAACGTGATCCGCGCCCTCGCTGAAAACGACAACAACCCCATCGTGTCGATCCACGACCACGGAGCCGGCGGCCACCTCAACGCCCTCTCGGAGCTCGTGGAGGAGACCGGTGGTATCATCCATATCGACAAGCTCCCCGTGGGTGACAAGACCCTCTCGTCGCGCGAGATCATCGGCAACGAGTCGCAGGAGCGCATGGGTATGGTGATGGATAAAAAAGATGTGGACTACGTAGGCCGCATAGCCGAGCGCGAGCGTGCTCCCATGTATGTGGTGGGCGAGACCACGGGCGATGACCGCTTCGTGTTCGAGCAGGCCGACGGCGTGCGCCCCATCGATCTGGGCATGAGCGATATGTTTGGCTCGTCGCCCAAGACCACTCTTACCGACAACACGGTAGAGACAGTGTATGCCGACGTTGAATATGACCTGTCGCAACTCGAGCAGTCGATAGCCGACGTGCTCTCGCTCGAAGCCGTAGCCTGCAAAGACTGGCTCACCAACAAGGTCGACCGCTCCGTGACCGGCAAAATCGCCCGCCAGCAGTGTCAGGGCGAGATACAGCTTCCGCTTTCGGACTGCGGCGTGGTAGCACTCGACTACACCGGCACCCGCGGTATCGCCACCTCGATAGGTCACGCGCCTCAGGTAGCGCTTATCGACGCCGCCCGCGGCAGCCGCCTTGCAATAGCCGAGTCGCTCACCAACATCGTGGGCACTCCGCTTGCCGAAGGTCTCAAGTCAGTGTCGCTCAGCGCCAACTGGATGTGGCCTTGCAAGAATCCCGGCGAGGATGCTGCTCTCTACTCAGCCGTGCAGGCATGCAGCGACTACGCTTGCGCCCTCGGTATCAATATCCCCACCGGAAAGGATTCTCTGTCAATGACCCAGAAATACGGCGACCGCAAGGTTTATGCCCCCGGCACCGTGATCATCTCGGCAGCCGGTGGGGTGAGCGACGTGAAAAAGACTCTCACTCCGGTGCTTTCCTACAAAGATTCACGACTTTACTACATATCATTCTCCACCGGCAAGCTCGCGCTCGGCGGCTCGGCATTCGCCCAGACCCGCAACCGTCTCGGCACCGAAGCACCCGAAGCAGCATCGCCCGAGCAATTCGCGGCGACATTCAACGCCGTGCAGCAGCTCGTGGCTGACGGCAAGCTTCTCGCCGCCCACGACGTATCGGCCGGAGGTCTTGTCACCACGCTTCTTGAAATGGCATTCGCCGATACCACACTCGGTGTCGACTTCAATGCCGACGCCTTCAAGGCTATGGGCGAGACTGACCTGATGAAGATACTCTTCGCCGAGAATCCCGCGCTCGTGGTGCAGCTCTATGAAGATGACGTCAAGGCTCTCGATGAAATGCTCAAGGCAGCCGGCGCCACCTACTTTGAAATCGGCTCGGTAACCTCCGAGCGCACCATGATAATCAACCACGGCGGCTCGCAGCGCTGGATTTCGATCGACGCGATGCGCGACGTGTGGTTCCACACCTCTTATCTGATGGATGCCGTGCAGAGCGGCGAGACCTGCGCCCGCAAGCGCCTCGAGAACTACAAGCACCAGCCCATCGTCTACCGTCTGCCCGAGAACTTCGACGGCACTCTGGCATCGCGCGGCATAGCCCTCCGTCACAGCGGCGACGCTCCCCGCGTCAAGGCCGCCATCATACGCGAGAAAGGCGTCAACGGCGACCGCGAAATGGCCTACTCGCTCTATCTGGCGGGATTTGACGTGAAAGACGTGCATATGACCGACCTCATGAGCGGCCGCGAGACCCTCGACGAGGTCAACATGATAGTATTCTGCGGCGGCTTCTCCAATTCCGACGTGCTCGGTTCGGCTAAAGGCTGGGCCGGAGGCTTCCTCTGGAACGAGACTGCGCAGGCCACCATCAAGCGCTTCTACAGCCGCCCCGACACCCTCTCGTTAGGCATATGCAACGGCTGTCAGCTCATGATCGAGCTCAACCTCATCAACCCCGAGCACCCCGAGCGCACCCGCATGCTTCACAACGACAGCCACAAATTTGAGTCGCAGTTCCTGGGCGTGACCATACCTGAAAACAATTCGGTGATGTTCTCCACCCTCGCAGGCTCGACTCTCGGCATATGGGTGGCTCACGGCGAAGGCAAATTCTCGATGCCGATGGAAGAGGACAAGTATTGCGTAGTTGCCAAGTATGCCTACGATCAATATCCCGCCAACCCCAACGGCTCTGACTACAACGTAGCCGGCATCTGCTCGGCCGACGGACGCCACCTGGCCATGATGCCTCACCTTGAGCGAGCCATCTTCCCCTGGCAGTGCGGCTACTGGCCCGCCGAAGTAAAAGCCGAGGTGACACCGTGGATAGATGCGTTTATCAACGCCCGCCGCTGGATAGAAAATTGCGCGAAAAAGTGAGCTATATTTCAGAAAAATTGTTAACTTTGTCGCCTAATTCCCACAATAGTAATTAATTTAACATTTATCGTATATGAGTCTTAACATCATTGTGCTCGCCAAGCAGGTTCCCGATACCCGCAACGTGGGCAAAGATGCAATGAAAGAAGATGGCACCATCAACCGTGCGGCCCTGCCCGCCATCTTCAATCCCGAGGACCTCAACGCCCTCGAGCAGGCACTCCGCCTCAAGGACGCCAACCCCGGCTCCACCGTAACGCTCCTCACCATGGGTCTTCCCCGTGCAGCCGAGATCATCCGCGAGGCTATGTATCGCGGCGCCGATACCGGTATCGTGCTCACTGACCGCGCATTAGGCGGTGCCGACACACTGGCCACCTCCTACTCGCTGGCTCAGGCAGTAAAGAAATTCGGCAACTTCGACATCATCCTCGGCGGCCGTCAGGCAATCGACGGTGATACCGCCCAGGTAGGTCCCCAGATCGCCGAGAAGCTCGGTATCCCCCAGGTGACTTATGCCGAAGAAATCCTCGACCTCAGCAACGGCCACGTGACAGTTAAACGCCGCCTCGAAAACGGCGTGGAGACCGTGAAGGCTCCCCTGCCCTGCGTGGTTACCGTCAACGGCTCGGCAGCCGACTGCCGCCCCCGCAACGCAATGCTCGTGCAGAAATACAAATATGCCGCATCACCCTCCGAGGTTGCCAAGCTCGACGACACCCGCAAGGGTCTCCTCGAAAAGCGCCCCTATCTCAACCTTCAGGAATGGAGCGCCGCCTATGTCGACGCCGATCCCGAACAGATAGGTCTCCCCGGCTCGCCCACAAAGGTGAAGAATGTTGAAAACGTGGTGTTCACCGCCAAGGAAAGCCTCCGCCTCGACGACAACGACCAGCAGATCGAAGACCTCGTCAAGGAACTCATCGCCAACCACACTATCGGCTAACCCTCTCATACCCCACACTCACAATGGACAAGAATAATCTTATAGTATATCTCGAAATCGAAGACGGAAAGGTTGCCGACGTCAGCCTCGAACTCCTCACCAAAGGCCGCGTGCTCGCCTCACGCTTAGGTGTGAAACTCGAAGCCGTGGTGCTCGGCGACAAGCTCGACACAGTGGAGGAGCAGGTGTTCCCCTACGGAGTCGACACCCTCTACAAGGTGCAGGATTCCCGTCTCTCACCCTATACCTCCAATCCCCACTCGGCAGTGCTCATCAACCTTTTCAAGGAAATCAAGCCCCAGATCTGCCTCATGGGTGCTACCTGCATAGGCCGTGACCTCGGCCCCCGCGTAAGCTCGTGCCTCCACAGCGGTCTGACCGCCGACTGTACAGCCCTTGAAATCGGCGACCACACCGATCCCAAGACCGGCAAGGAATACAAGGACCTTCTCTATCAGATCCGTCCCGCATTCGGCGGCAACATCGTGGCTACGATCGTCAACCCCGAGTGCCGTCCGCAGATGGCCACCGTGCGCGAAGGCGTGATGAAGAAAGAGGTATTCGATCCCGCCCACAAGGGTGAGGTAATCAACCTCGACGCCAAGAAATACGTTTCCGACGAGGATTTCGTGGTTGAAATAATCGACCGCCACATCGAGAAATCGAAAATCAACATCAAGAATTCACCCATCATCGTGGCCGGCGGCTACGGCGTAGGCTCGAAGGAAAACTTCCAGATGCTCCACGACCTCGCAGCTACCATCGGTGCCGAAGTGGGTGCATCCCGCGCCGCTGTCGACGCCGGTTTCACCGAACATGCCCGCCAGATAGGCCAGACCGGTGTTACCGTCCGTCCCAAACTCTACATCGCCTGCGGTATCTCGGGTCAGATCCAGCACATCGCCGGCATGCAGGACAGCTCCATCATCATCTCCATCAACAACGACCCCAACGCTCCCATCAACACTATCGCTGACTATGTGATCACGGGCAACGTGGAGGATGTGGTGCCCAAACTCATCAAATATTACAAGAAGAACTCTAAATAAGAGAGAAGAAAATGGCTAATTTTTATACTGACAATCCCGATCTCAAGCACCATCTTACCCATCCTATGATGGAGAAGATCGTTGCTATGAAAGAGCGCAATTATACCGACGCCGAGAAATACGACTACGCACCCCTCGACTATGCCGACGCTATGGACAGCTATGACAAGGTGCTCGAAATCGTAGGCGAAATCTGCGGCGACATCATCGCCCCCAACGCCGAGGCCGTTGACCATCAGGGTCCCCACGTTGAAAACGGCCGCGTGGTCTATGCCGACGCTACCGTCGAGAATCTCGAGGCATGCCGCAAGGCCGGCCTTATGGGTATGGCAATGCCCCGTCGCCTCGGAGGTCTCAACTTCCCCATCACCCCCTACATCATGGCCGCCGACATCGTGAGCCGTGCCGATACCGGTTTTGAAAACCTCTGGGGTCTGCAGGACTGCGCCGAGACTATCTACGAGTTTGCCGACGAGGAGCAGAAAAAGAAATTCATTCCCCGCGTGTGCAAGGGTGAAACCATGTCGATGGACCTCACCGAGCCCGATGCCGGTTCTGACCTTCAGTCGGTAATGCTCAAGGCCACCGAACAGCCCGACGGCACCTGGCGCCTCAACGGTGTGAAGCGATTCATCACCAACGGCGACAGCGATATCCACCTCGTGCTCGCCCGCAGCGAGGACGGCACCAAGGACGGCCGCGGTCTTTCGATGTTCATCTACGATAAGAACGACGGCGGTGTGACCGTGCGCCGCATCGAGAATAAGATGGGTATCAAGGGTTCGCCCACCTGCGAGCTCGTGTTCAAGAACGCCAAGGCCGAACTTTGCGGCAGCCGTCGCCTGGGTCTCATCAAGTATGTGATGGCCCTCATGAACGGTGCCCGTCTCGGCATCGCCGCCCAGTCGGTAGGTGTAAGCGAACTCGCTTACCGCGAGGCTCTCGCCTATGCCCGCGACCGCAAGCAGTTTGGCAAGGCTATCATCGAGTTCCCCGCCGTATACGAGATGCTCGCCGTGATGAAAGCCAAGCTCGACGCTTCTCGCGCCCTTCTCTACGAGACCTCTCGCTACGTCGACCTCTACAAGATCTACGACGATATGGCTAAGGAAGCTCCCCTGTCGCCCGAACAGCGCAAGGAAGCCAAAGCCTATGCCAAGCTCGCCGACTCGCTCACTCCCCTTGCAAAGGGTATGGGCAGCGAATACTGCAACCAGAACGCCTACGACTGTATCCAGATCCACGGCGGCTCGGGCTTCATGAAGGACTATGCCTGCGAGCGCATCTACCGCGACGCCCGCATCACTTCCATCTACGAAGGCACCACCCAGCTCCAGGTTGTGGCAGCTATCCGCTACGTCACCACCGGCGCTTACCTCAACCTCATCAACGACTACGCTTCGCGTGAAATCGCTCCCGCTCTCCAGCCTCTCAAGGATCGTCTGGTGAAGATGACCGAGCTTTACGCCGCAGCCGTCGAGAAGGTGACTTCGTCGGACAACAAGGATTACAACGACTTCATGGCACGCCGCATGGTGGAAATGGCAGCCGACATCATCATGAGCTACCTGCTCCTCTTTGACGCTTCACGCAACGAGTCGTTCACCCGCTCGGCCAACGTCTACCTCAACCTCGCCGAGGCTGAAGTGGCCAAGCACAGCGAGTTTATCAACCGCTTCAATCCCGAAGAACTCGCAGCTTACAAGGCCGAATAATTCCAAGAAGAAAGAATTCACTCATATCAGGCCGACGGATACTGCACAAGTCCCGTCGGCCTTTTTTCTCACTATGGATTTCAACGCTCTCAGGCTGAAATATCACGGCGACGCGGCTAAGATGGATGAGATACTCCAGGCCGAGTGCCGCCACAAGTGCGCCCGCAAGCTGCCGCGCACCCTGCTCCACGACGGCTTCCGCTTCCCGTCGACAGCCCTTGCCGAGATGGCTACCGCCGAGCCTGTGGCCGATTTCCACGGACGCCTTGCAGCCGGAGCCGATACCGTGCTCGACATGACTTTCGGGCTCGGCATCGACGCTTTCGCAATGGCGCGCACGGGCTGCCGCGTGACAGGCGTGGAGCTCGACGGCCATGCGGCGGAGGTGGCTCGCGAAAATGCCCGCGAGCTCGGGATTGAAAATATCGAAATAGTGAATGCCGACAGCGTGGCGTGGCTCAACGCCACTGACCGCCGGTTTGACCTGATTTTCATTGACCCCGCCCGCCGCGACGGATCAGGTCGGCATTTCGCCTTGTCAGACTGCCTCCCCGACGTCACCGAAATACTCCCGCTGATGCTCTCCCGTGCCTCGAAAGTCATGATAAAGTGCTCCCCCATGCTCGACATAAGCCGCCTGCGGGCCGACACATCCGCCACCGCCGATGTGATTGCCGTAGGCACCACCCGCGAGTGCAAGGAACTGCTTGTGATATTGCCCGGTAGCGGTGCAACTTCCGCCGTGACAGTGAGCGAGAGAGGGATCATCGAAGGAACACCCGGAGACAAAAAGGCACAGCCGGCCGCTCCCGCCCCGGGAGCATTTCTGCTCGAACCCTATCCGGCGGTAATGAAAGCCGGAGCGTCGCTGCTGCTCGATGAGCGTTTCGGAAGTTGTCGCATAGCATCCTCCACCCACCTGTATTGCTCGGCCTCGATTCCGGGCGGATTTCCGGGCGAGGCTTTTAAGATAATCGAAGTCCATGATTTCAACAAGCGCTCGGTAGCCGAGATCAAGCATCGCTACGGCATGCTCAATGTGGCCACACGTAATTTTCCGCTCACCGCTCCCCAACTCGTAAAAAAACTCGGCGTAAAAGAGGGCGGAGAGTTCCGCCTTTTCGGCATCACCGCCGCCGACCATCGCAAACTCCTTATAATCACTGCCAATGAACCGACTGATACTGCTGTTCGTGATGCTGCGGGCAATTCTCCCGGCTGAAGCCTATACTCCCCTCGACCCGTCAAGTCCCGTAATAATCAGCGGCGACTCGGTGAGATGGAACGATGTGAAGTTCCGCCTGTCGCCCACCGACTTCCTTGTCGACATGAGGCTGAGCGAAGAATATGTAAAAAGCCATCCCTACGCTTTCCGCTCGTTTAACGAAGCGATGAGCCGACTCACCGACGGCACCGTGGCGCGGCCTATGAACGTATACATAGCTCCCGGCGTATACTGGGTGGATGCCCCCGACGAGGATGTGATGCGCTCGGGTTGGGACGGCCACGAGCCTTTCGGACTGATGATAAAGTGTGACGCCCTGCATCTTATCGGCCTTACCGATGATCCCCGCAATGTGGTGATCTGTGCCGCCCGCGGCCACACTCAGGGAGCGTGGGGCAACTTCACCATGCTTGACATCACGGGCGACGATTTTCTTGCCGAGAACCTCACGCTGGGGAATTTCTGCAATGTCGACCTCGAGTTTCCCCTCGACCCATCGCTAAGCCGCCCCAAGCGCAATAAAGCCATCACGCAGGCTCATGTTGCTTATCTCCACGGCGACCGAGCCGTGGCACGCAACGTGCGCTTCGTATCGCGGCTCAACATGAACCCGCTCAACGGCGCACGCCGCATTCTCTTTGATCGCTGCCACATGGAGTCGACCGACGATGCTCTGACCGGCACGGGAGTGTATCTCGGCTGTACGCTCGACTTCTACGCTCCCCGTCCGTTCTGGAACAGCCATGAAAACGGCGCCGTGTTTCTCGACTGCGATTTCACCGTGGCTCACGGCTCGGGACGGCAATATTTCTGCAAATCCGTAGGTCCGCTGAGCATAATTGACTGTCGCTATCACACATCATCGCCCACCTATGCAGGCTGGACCCATTACCCTACGGGATGGCTGCGCTGCTATCAGAGCAATGTGACACTCGACGACAAACCCGTCATCATAGGCTCTGAGCGGCCTGAAAATACCATCGACATAACCTCACTGCCGCAGCTCGACGCTTTTCGCATCATCACCGCCGAGGGCGACACGGTCTACAACACCTATTCACTGCTTCGCGGCGACGACGGCTGGGACCCGATGGGTGTGGCGCCGGTGATAGAGCGCGAGAGCCGTCGGCGCGGGCGCGACATCACGGCTATGCCCACATTTTTAGGAGTGACCCCGCGCGAGCCGAGGATTGTCGCGGGCGATTCTGCAGTGGTGCTTACTGCAAGCGCTCGCCGCCATGCCGGATTCCACGCCCCTGAACCTGCGGTTACATGGAGCATATCGCAGGGCGGCGAAAGATATGTAGCGTTGCGGCCTGAAGGTGCATCGTGCGTGATCGAGTCAGTCAACGATACCGACAGCACCGCTATGGTCGAAATCATCGCCGGCACCGCTGAAGGCCTTCAGGGTGTGGCGGTTGTCACCGCCGTCCCGCAGCCATTGCCCGCTCCGGCTGTAATCAAAGCTCCGCGTATAGTGATTGCCGACGGCGTGGCACAGCTTGATTACGCACTCGATCTGGGCGACCGTGACGACCGCTCCGCCATCACATGGTATCGCGCCACGCGACCCGATCTGTCCGATGCCCGACCTGTAGCCGTGAGTCGCTACGGTATACCCGTAACCAAATTACCTCTTACGGCCGACGATGCGGGCCGATATATCTTTGCCTCTCTCTCGCCTGCTCATATTCGCTCAGAGGCAGCGGAGGCCGTTGTGACAGAAACCGTATTCATAGAGCCTTCGGAAGTGAAGGTTTCGCATACCCTTTCCACCGATTTCTCGACATTTCCCACAGCTGAAAGCGACCTCATCACACCGGGATTCTGGACGGTAGGCGGCTACAAGCCTGCCGACACGGCAGAATTTGACTGGGCGGAGGAAAAGGGCGAATACTGGTATTACGGCACGGGAATCAACGGCGCAACAGGTCGCGGCCTTTCGCAACGCCGCAAAGGAGCACGTCTCATGTACACGCCCATGCCGGGTGAATACGGCGACATGTCGCTCACTCTGCTCGTCGACCCGGCCAAGACAGCCGGACAGGGATTCGGCAGCGCCACGGGGCAATACATGGATGTGTGTATCAAATTCGACCCTGCCACGCTCACGGGCTACGCTCTGCGCATCATCCGCACCACCCGCCACAGCAATGCCGTGGATTTCCAACTTATGCGATATGACCGCGGCATCACCACCCCTGTATCGGAAGCCGTCACCGGCTCTTGCTACCGCACAGTCTGCACAATCGCGCTCGCCTTCCGCAACGGACATCTCTCGGCCGACGTCACTACTGCCACACCGCTGAAGCAACCCGATGACCCCGACGTGCACACCGAAATACACCTTTCCGCACCCGTAGAATCCAATCCTTTCGGAGGCATCGCCGTGCAGCACACCGGCTCAACCGGCGAAAGCGCCACAATGCTCCACCACCTCATCGCCGAGTGGGAGTGAACTTCCTTATGGAGCGTAAAAAAACTGATAATCAGATGTAAATTTGTAACTTTTTGGCAATCACCCTTGTAGGGACGGTGCTTTGCACCGTTGGTTATGCCTCCACTGTTACTCTATTGTTCAACCTCTCCGAGGTTGGATTGGATATTGTCAAGCTACCCCGGGTGACGAGCACCCGGGGCTATTGAGATGGCTGACCCTCCGGGTCGCATGAACCAACGCCTGTTGCATCCCCGCTGCGAAATAACCATATAGCCCCTTCTTGTCGATGCGGCGGGGGTCAGCGACCCCCGCTCCATAATCCTCACTACAGCGTAAAAAACTGACAATCAGATGTAGGGACATCGCTTTGCGATGTTTACATCAGATGCAAAATTGTAACTTTTTGGCAATCACCCTTGTAGGGACGGTGCTTTGCACCGTTGGTTATGCCTCCACTGTTGCTCTATTGTTCAACCTCTCCGAGGTTGGGTGGGATGCGACTGAACTACCCCGGGTGACGAGCACCCGGGGCTATTGAGATGGCTGACCCTCCGGGTCGCATGAACCAACGCCTGTGGCACCCCCGCTGCGAAATAACCATATAGCTCCTTCTTGTCGCTGCGGCGGGGGTCAGCGGCCCCCGCTCCATACTCACCGCAACATAAATAGCAGATAATTCACACCTCCGACACTCACTCCACCTGCCAAATTTTGTCGAGGATATTGTCGTAGGGGGTATTGAGGCGGCCTATGCGGAGACCGTAGAAACGGGTGTCGCGTGCCTGCTCGCGACGGATAGCCGCGAGGGTGGCGGGCTGCGGGGGCGCAAAGGCGAAATCTGAGATTATCAGCACGTCGGCCATGCTGAAATCGTCGGTATGCAACTGACGGACAGCATCGCGCAGCATCTGCTCGCCATTGGTCCCTCCCGTATATGATATTGACAGGAATTCTTCGATCTTCCGCCACTGACCCGGTTCACTGAGGTCAATCGACCGGGCTCTTACGGAAAATGTTATGAGGAAGCAACGGCGGTTTTCGCGTCGAGCCACTTCGAGCAACTGATAGAGCATAGCCACTGATATTTCCGAGGCGCGGCCATCCATGGAACTGCTCGTGTCGACACTGACTATTATAGGTCCGCTCACGGGACGCGGCACTGACTCGGCTCTTAACGCTCGCAGCGCACTGTCGCTGCCCGGCGAGGTAAACTGAAGCAGTTGGCGCTGCGCATATCGCATCATAAACAGCATCTCGGTGTCGCTGCACGCAAGATAAGAATATTCGGCCGGAATGATACATTCGAGGTCGTTTCCGGTTGTGATGCGGTCGATTTCCTGAGCGCTTATTGATCGCGAGAGTGCCGACGGCACATAGTGACTCGACAGAGAGGTGGCATCGTCGCTGCCGGCGTTGCGACGGCCTATAATACGAGCGATTTCAGCGAGTTGTGGAAAGTTAAAACTGATATTGCGCAAGCGTTTTCGTGTCTGATAGTCGCGCTGACAGCGGCGACCGCATGATTCCTCCCACTCGGCTGCAGCCGAGGCAAGACGGTTGCGTTTGGTCTCGGTATTACGCCGATCAAGGGCTTCATTCCAGTCGCGGGCAAACATATCGAACACCACTTCCTCGTTTTCCTCCGTAAGCTGTGAGTCATAACCCTCAGCATCAAGTTCTCCGGGCGAATACTTCTGCGATGCAAGTTCCTTAACCTTATTCCACATAGCCCGGCGCTCGCCCGAAGTGCCTTTAATAAAATTGTTGATCATCAGCCGCTCAGGCTCGCCGCTTCGGTCGATAGCCTCAAACTCGTCGGACATACTATTGATAAATGCTTCAAGATTCTGCCTGAATGCCTCGCGGTAATCAGGGTCGGCACCACCCAGATGAAGATTTCGCCCTATCACATCGCGCGCATATGGGCCGAGCAGATCGTCACCCTCCACGCTGGGTGGCATACGGCCGTCGGCGAGGTAGGTATCGAAACCGTCGGCTATAAACATCTGTAATTTTTCGCGCTGCTCCGGACTCATCTTATTATCTTTTCCACATTTTTAAGCCGTATACCGGTCTCGGTGAAAATACGGTCAAGCTCATTCATTGAATCGGCGAGCATGGCCGCATCGATATCCGACACAAATATATTGCGCGCGGCCACGGTAGAAAGCCGTGTCTTGAGCTCATTCCACTTTTTATGAAGCGATGTAAAGTTATGCTTGACGGGAGCAAAATCCTTGCGCACCGTCACTCCGCGCCCCTCATCGGCCTGACGGTCACCCTTGCGGATGAGTGAGTAGGGTATGGAGTTTATCACGATACCGCCGTTGCATTTCATCAGCTTCACGCGGCTCGGTCGGCCGGTATTGGCAGGCAGGCTGAATACGGTGTTATTTTTATCAATCTGTATCACAGGCAATCGCAACGAATTATCGTTGAACTTCACCCCGTCGGTCTCATCGATCAGGCTGAGCTTTTTGTAATCCCACTCGGGGATAAGTGCCGTAGCGCCGTCGACACCGTCGATCGCAAAGTAGGAGTTATAGTAAGTCTTGTATTCCGATTCGGGAATATATTGTTCCTTGGCGCGCCTGCCGCCGTCGGGCTCCACTATCCTGCGCACCCGCTCGTTGATGGCGTCAAGATCGTCCTTTATCTCACCCCACATCGAGCCGGTCACGAGAGCATTGATTCTATCACGCGATGTCACGCTGTTCCACAGGCAATGGATGAGCAGCAGCAGGTCAGATTCATCGGCCTCGGCGCGTCCGTTCATGAAAGCCGAAGCCTGCATGAGACGGAAGGCTTTCTTCCAGCGGCGGTCTGATACATAATAATCGTTGCCTTGCCCCTCTTCATCACTCCTGCGCACGGCATGTATTGAGCGGCGCAGGCGCTTGATGGCCTCGATCAACAGTCGGGGTACCTCTACCTTACGCGCATCAGTCTGCCAGCGGGTGTACAGTTCATCGGTCAGAGCTATACTTTCATCGACTTCAATATCAGCCGGCTCCCCGGAAAGCAGCATTTTCTCAAAATTATCGTCGCTCTCGATATTATCTGACACCATGCGCACAAGAAATCGATCCCATAGAGCCTCAAGGCCTTCATTGACGGGCGGGAGTTCGTTGCTCGCAGCTATCAATACCTTCATGGGCAACCGCATGGTGACGGCGCCGTTGTGATACAGATGCTCGTTGACAGCGGTGAGTAATGTGTTTTGAATCGACGGACCGGCCTTCCATATCTCATCGAGAAACACCACGTCGGCGGTCGGCAGATAGCCGTCAGTGAGACGCTCATAACTATCGTCCTCCTTCAGTCGCGTGATGGAAATGGGGCCGAAAATCTCGTCGGGAGTTGAGAAGCGCGACATCAGGTATTCAAACGAGCGGGCATCCTTCATCACACCCTTCAGCCGACGGGCCACAAGGCTTTTGGCCGTACCCGGAGGGCCAAGCAGAAAGATATTTTCGCCCGCCACAGCACACAGGAGCGCCATGGCTGCAAGCTGTTCTTTTTCGTAGACG
>JAIDSW010000193.1:1306-8837 GCA_029061025.1 Duncaniella sp. | reverse complement strand
ACAAGGGCGATTTCGACCTTCACCGCGAGGGCGGTCACTCTGAATTCCGCATACTCCATCATGCCGACAACACCGGCTACGAGATACAGCAGTCGCTCATTGAGGCTGTGCGCAAGTGTGACAACATCGACATTTTCGAGCATCACTTCGCCATCGAGATAATCACCCAGCATCATCTGGGCAAGATCGTGACCCGCCGCACCCCCGACATCACCTGCTACGGTGCCTATGTGCTCAATACCGAGACCGGACAGGTCGACACCTTCCTGTCGCGCATCACACTCATGGCCACCGGCGGAGCGGGCGCCGTATACCTCACCACCACCAATCCCCTCGTAGCCACGGGCGACGGCATAGCTATGGTTTACCGCGCGAAGGGCACGGTGAAGGATATGGAATTCATCCAGTTCCACCCCACGGCACTGTTTCATCCCGGCGACCGCCCTTCATTTCTCATCACCGAAGCCATGCGAGGCTACGGCGGCGTGCTCCGCAATCTCAAGGGCGAGGAATTCATGCACAAGTATGACCCGCGCCTGTCGCTGGCTCCGCGCGACATCGTGGCCCGCGCCATCGACTCGGAAATGAAACTCAACGGCGACGACCATGTGTATCTCGACGTCACCCATAAAGACCCCGAGGAAACGCGCCGCCATTTCCCGAATATCTACGCAAAGTGCCTCTCACTCGGCATAGACATCACTAAGGATTACATACCGGTGGCACCGGCAGCCCACTACCTGTGTGGCGGCATAAAGGTCGACACCAATGCCGAGTCGTCGATCAAGCGCCTCTATGCCGTGGGCGAATGCTCCTGCACCGGCCTTCACGGTGGCAACCGTCTCGCATCCAACTCGCTTATTGAAGCCGTGGTGTACGCCGACGCCGCCGCGCGCCATGTGATAGAAAACGCTCCCCACTATCCGTTCCGCACCGATGTGCCCGAGTGGAACGACGAAGGCACGAGCATCCCCGAGGAGATGGTGCTCATCACTCAGAGCCTCAAGGAAGTGAACCAGATAATGGGCACATACGTTGGTATAGTACGAAGCAATCTGCGCCTCGACCGCGCCTGGAATCGCCTCGACATCCTCTACGAGGAGACCGAGCGGCTTTTCAAGCGCTCCAAGGCTTCACGCGAGATATGCGAGTTGCGCAACCTGATCAACGTTGCATACCTCATAATGCGCCAGGCCAAGGAAAGGAAAGAATCGCGCGGACTCCACTTCTCGATCGACTATCCACGCGACCCCTCTCTTCCGGTAAACTGAATGAAACACCTCATCCTCGCCATATTGACACTGCTGATGCTCGCGCCCGCGGCGCGAGGCGCCGACCCGTGGGCCGAAGGGCTGCCGTCGGCCGAGCAGGTGGAGGCGCAGGGAGGACGCATCAAGCCCGTGCAGGGCTACTACTTCATCACCGACGAGATCGACAATGAGCCGTCGTTCATGCTCGTGCTCAGTGAGGTGGTGGTGTATCCCGAGCTGAAGTTCAAGAACAAGAAAGACGAGGAATTTTACTGGAAAACGGTGCGCGACGTAAAGAAGACACTCCCTTACGCCAAGCTCATATGCGAGACCCTCATAGAGACCTACGAGTATATCGAGACATTCCCCACCCAGGAGGAGCGCGAGGCGCATCTGAAGGCGATGGAGAGTGCGGTGTTTGACCAATACAAGCCTGTACTGAAGAAATTCACCAAGTCGCAGGCCCAGATGCTCATCAAGCTCATCAACCGCGAGACCAACCAGTCGAGCTACTCGATACTCAAAGCTTTTCTCGGCTCGTTCCGCGCAGGATTCTGGCAGACATTCGGCCGCTTTTTCGGTGTAAATCTCAAGACCCAATATAAACCCGATACTGACAAAAAAGACGCCATCATAGAGCGCGTGGCCACCCAAGTGGAGCGCGGACTCCTCTGAGTTAGGTGTTAGGTTTGAGGTATTAGGTATGAGGTGTTAGGTATGAGGTGTTAGTTCAGATATGTTACATGACTTCAAATTATCCTAATATACCCTACCCTCAATCCCCAAAGCCTAAAGCCTAAAGCCTATAACCTAAAACCTAAAACCCAAAACCTAAAACCTAAAACCTAAATAACATGATTCACCGTTTCATTCTCAACGAAGTATCGTATTTCGGACCCGGTTCGCGCAAGGAACTTCCCGAAGTCATCGGCCGTCTCGGCAAGTCAAAAGCCTTCATCGTTACCGACAAGGATCTGGTGCGCTTCGGCGTGGCAGCCAAAGTCACCGAAGTGCTCGACAATGCCGGATTTCCCTACGAAGTATTCTCTGACGTAAAACCCAATCCTACAGTCACCAATGTGCTCGACGGCATCGAGGCTTTCAAGAAAGCCGCTGCCGACGTGATCATCGCCATAGGCGGCGGCTCGTCGATGGATACCGCCAAGGCAATAGGTATCGTGATCGCCAACCCTGAGTTTGCCGACATCGTATCGCTCGAAGGCTGCGCTCCTACCCGCAACAAGAGCGTGCCCGTAATCGCCCTTCCCACCACAGCCGGTACAGCCGCCGAGACCACCATCAACTATGTGATCATCGACGAGGAGAAGAAAAAGAAAATGGTGTGCGTCGACCCCAATGATATTCCCGCCGTGGCTATCATCGATGCAGAGCTGATGTACACCCTCCCCCGCAGCCTCACCGCAGCCACCGGTATGGACGCTCTCACCCACGCCATCGAAGGCTACATCACCCGCGGAGCATGGGCTATGAGCGACATGATGGAGATAGAGGCCATACGCATGATAGCTCGCCACCTCCCCACCGCCGTAGAGCAGCCCGACAATGTTGAGGCTCGCGAAGGCATGGCACTCGCCCAGTATATCGCCGGCATGGCGTTCTCCAACGTAGGTCTCGGCCTTGTTCACGGCATGGCCCACCCCATGGGATCGCTCTTCGACGTGCCCCACGGCGTCGCCAATGCCCTGCTTCTCCCCACCATCATGGAATTCAACCGCGAGTCGAGCCTCGACAAATACCGCTCGATCGCTCAGGCAATGGGCGTTGACACCTCACGCATGAGCCGCGAGGAAGCCGCAATGGCAGCCGTCAAGGCTGTACGCGACCTCGCCATCAAGGTAGGCATACCCCAGCATCTCACCGAGCTCGGCATATCCGCCTCCGACATCCCCGCTCTCGCCGCACAGGCTATCGAGGACGTCTGCACCCCCGGCAACCCCCGCGACGTGACACTCGAGGAAATCGTAGAGCTCTACAACAAAGTCCTCTGATTCGACAATCTTATAATCCACAGATTCCACACCGGGAGCGTCCACTCGCTCCCGGTGTGACGTTTATGAACCGCCATTTCACCTTTATCAACTGAATGTCGGCCTAATATTGTCACACCGGACTTTTTTATTAATTTTGCTGCTATGACAAAAGAAGAACTCACAGCAAGACTACATGATATTGAATGGGACGATTTCGAGGTAAAGACTGCGAAATCAGATCTGCCAAAGAATATTTGGGAAACAGTGAGCGCGTTTGCCAATACCTCAGGCGGATGGATCGTGCTCGGAGTGAAGCAATCCGGAAAGGCATTTGAAATTCAAGGAGTAGACAATGTTGAGAAACTTGAACAGGATTTTCTCGGCACCATCCGCTCGGGAAAGTTTAATTCCTCCCTTTCGGCTTCTACTGCAAAATATGAAATTGACGGTCGCAAATTATTAGCCTTTTATATTTCCGAAGTGGAAATGAAACCGATATACTTCGGTAATCCGGTCAATACTTTCATAAGGATGGGCAGCGGAGACCAACGGGCTACTGAAGGAGAAATCCGAGCAATGTTTCGCAATCAGTCTTTCGGTAAAAAGACTGAAGAAATCATTGTTGATACAAGTATTGAAATGCTCAATCCTGACAGTTTGAAAAGTTATCGTTTCGCTCTTGGTCAGACTCAAAATCTTGTACACCTCCGCGATGCCGATGATGCCGAGTTTTGCGAACAAGTCAATATTACCCGAAACGGACATCTTACCTACGCTGGGTTACTTATGTTCGGTAAAATGCCCTACGTGCTTCGCTATGTACCGACGTTTTGTATTGACTATATCGAAATTCCCGGGCCAACGATACAGCAAGCCGAGGTCAGATATACTTATCGCATTCCCGAACAGGAAAATATCTGGGAAGCAATTCAGATAATACTCCGTCGATTCCACACATTGGTGGATGCACCCATCCATATCAAAGACGATGGTTTCGCCATGACTGACGATAGTCAGTATAACGTACTGCGAGAGGCTCTTGCCAATATGGTCATGCACTGTGACTATTTCGACTCTCTCCGCTCTTGTATCAGGGTATATACTGACCATATTGAGTTTATGAATGGAGGTGCTTTTCCGCTACCGGTTGAAAATATCATTGGTAAAATATATTCCAAGCTGAGAAATCCTACCATAGCCAAGCTGTTCCGTTATGTAGGAATTGCCGAAAATGCCGGATACGGCATGAGCAAACTTGCGAGCTGGGAAAATCTTACGGGTACAAGGCCTACTATCGAAAGTGACCGCACTATTGCCACCGTATCGTTTCCACTCAAGTCTGCTATGCAACGAAAAGCCGATGATGCTAAAAGTGATGCTAAAAGTGATGCTAAAAGTGATGCTAAAAGTGATGCTAAAAGTGATGCTAAAAATTTGACCGTCCGACAGTATCAAATACTTACTCTGATAAAAGACAATCCTACTATCAGTTTAGACCAAATTGCTAAAGAAACCGGTGTCAGTGCTCCGACAATCGACCGAGAAATGGCAAAACTGACTCACTTCATCATCAGAGTCGGCCCCAAGAAAGGCGGTCACTGGGAAATATTGCGGGATTTCTAAATAATAGCGTAGCTATTACTAACCTACTACCGATAATGCGCCATTCCGCTATATTGATTTTTTTGCTGGTGGTTTTAGTTTGCAGAGCCGAGGGTATTACCGTGGAGCTGCTGACCATAGGGCAGGGGGAGCGATTCTTTCAGCTTCACGGGCATGCGGCATTGCGCATAATCAGCGAGTGTGGCGACAGCGTGTATTCTTTCGAGACTGATCCGGGGCGCTCGGCTGTGATGCAGTATCTCGCCGGAAACCGCGGTGAGATAGTGGTGCAGTCAGCCGCAAAACTGATCGACAGCATCCGCTCTACCGGGCGCGGGCTCAACGCCTATACCCTCAACCTATCGCCATCGGAAGCTGACCGCCTCGTGATGCTTCTACGCTCATCGGCCGGACACGAACAAAGCAGGTTTAACATGCGGTCGGCCAACTGCACAACCCAACTTTTCGACATCATCGACTCGGTAATCGCTCCTGCCTCCATTTCTTACGGTCTCTCTCCGATTTTCGAGTTACCCGCCGCACGTTTTTACACCGACACCCTGCGCCACCGTGCGCCGTGGGTATCAGCACTCATCACCCTCGCTCTCGGATCAGCCTCTGACGACTCCGTCACGGCGGCACGATCCATTTCGCCATTGCTGCTCGATGACCATTACCGATATTTCACCATCATTCCCGATGGCCGACAGTTCGTGACACACGCCCGCGAAATCCATCGCCGCAGCATCTCGGTAACACCTCCCGCTGTCACGCCCGTAGACCTCGCCATTGCACTCGCCGCCATACTTATGATTGCTACCGCACTGGCAGTAAGGGGCGTACGACCTGACATCACCGCGGCGCTCGACCGCCTTACATTCGGCTTCATATTCCTCCTCGGCTCATTGATAGCCTTTGCCACATTCACTCCCTACAGCGTAGGCAGCGGCTACTCGTGGACGCTCACCGTCATCAATCCGCTCATCATCATCCTCCCGCTTCTGCGGCGTCACCCCGCTGCTCTGCGCATCATCACTGTCGTGTGGAGCGCGTGGATGCTGATATTCGCCATCTTCAGTCCTGCATTCACGGCCGAATCGCTCACGGCAGCGCGCATCCTCGCCGCCGCATTGGCAATAAGGATTGCGACATACCGGGTAAAGAGATAACGGTGTACACGATTGTGTACACAAATTTGCAAATTCAGAAAATAAACAATACCTTTGCGCAAAAAGAAAAAGATACAGATATGGAAGCACTGTCAGTAAGAGACTACCGTAACAATCTCGCCGCATCGTTCACCAAGGCCGACAATGGAGAACCTGTCCTGATCCGTCGCAGGAATCAGATATACGCGCTGGTGAGTGTGGGTCGCGAGGATCTGATAATAGGGCCAAAGTTGCAAGCCCGCATAAATGAAGCGGAAACAGCCTGCCGCGAGGGCCGATGCATTACCTGCAGCACTAAAGAAGATATTGAAAATTTCCTTAACTCGCTGTAATGTACGCTATAAAATTCGATGATAAAGTAATTAAAATCATCGCTAAGTGGAAGAAATCAAATCCTATACTACACAAGAAGCTCACAAAAATTATAGTTGCCATAGCTGAGGATCCCCGCCACGGCATAGGCCATCCCGAGCCTCTCGTCGGAGGTAATAACGAGATATATTCACGCCACATTTCGGCCCACGACCGCATAATATATCGCATACACGATGAAGAAATCTTTGTAATCATCATCGAACTCGAAGGTCATTATTCTGACAAATAGCTGTCATCAACCTACTACAGCGACCGCCCTGAATCCAAATATTGAATGTAACATTTCGGTCCAATCGTATTGAATTAGCCCGATTTGGGAACGAATTGTTCCTGATAACTTACAAGGGGAATGAGAAGAAGATTTCGGGCAACAGTATTGCTTTTTCGGAAATTAATCCTACCTTTGCAACTGCATACTGCCTTGCAGACCACGCCGGAAGGGTGAGATTGGCTCAAGCAACTTAACCCGATTTGGGGTTAGCGAGGAGGGTGCAGTAACATACTGATTTTGAAAGCGTTTATCCGCGCTGATTCTTGACACTCTGAAATTCTCGCAAAATTTCTATCAATAGTCAAGGGTTGAGCAACGGTAGATGCCCGTGGATATGTAATATTCTGCTTCCGGCTCGTTATTTCCTCGAAGAAATAGCGTCGGAAGCGATAGTTGCATATACTGGCGTGGGCTTCTGCGTTGCCGTCCTACTATTGATGGGCAATGCGAGAAGCCTCAGAGTGTAGGACGGCAACAGATACAGATTCCTACGCTTTTCCTTTTGATTAACAACGATTTACGCCAACGAGAGGATGACCGCGGCAACATTTTTTACGACGATGAGTTTACCAATTTCCCAACGCCGCGTCTTTCTCAAAGCTTCCGTATGGCTCGTAAGTATCGCCATTGTGCTCGGAATCGCTTTGATGATCACTCAACAATTCATCATGATTACCGATCAAGACAATTATGAATACATGGATTTCATGATGACGACCTACCCCAAAATCCATGTGTGCTTAGGCGGAATCTCTTTGGCCGGATTCGTGATGATGTGTATTGCCAATGTCAATCGGCCTGTGACTGTAGCTGCAATGCTTACCGTATTGATGAATTTCCTTGCGATGCTGCCTGCCATGGTTACCGGCTCAA